>CAZUCD010000031.1:22289-30122 GCA_964618855.1 uncultured Candidatus Sumerlaeota bacterium | reverse complement strand
GGCGATGCCTTGCCGCGAACACTTCGGCGATCTGCACGGCGTTCAGGGCGGCGCCCTTGCGCAGGTTGTCCGACACGATCCACATGTCGAGCCCGGTGCCGTACGGGTTGCTGATGTCGCGCCGGATGCGGCCGACGAAGGTCTCGTCGAGCCCGTCGGCGTAGAGCGGGATGGGGTACTCGTTCCGCTCCGGCGCATCGACGACGACGACGCCGGGTTCGGCGGCGAGAAGTTCGCGCGCGTGGCCGGGGCTCGCCTCGTTGGCAAACGTCGCGTTCACGGAGAGCGAATGGGCCCGGAACACGGGGACGCGCACGCAGGTTGCGGTCACCTGCAGTTCCGGCAGCCCCATGATCTTGCGTGATTCGTTCAGCATCTTCATCTCCTCCTTGGTGTAGCCGTTTTCCGTGAAGGAGTCGATGTGCGGGAGGAGGTTGAAGGCGATGGGGTGCGGAAAGACATCGGGCTCGGGCTCGATGCCGTCGAGGGCGGCGCGCGACTGCTCCTCCAGCTCCTCCATCGCCGCGGCACCCTTGCCGCTCGTGGACTGGTAGGTCGAGACGACAAGGCGCACGAGGCCCCACGCCTTGTTGAGCGGGCGCATGACCTGCACGAGCGGGATCGTCGAGCAGTTCGGGTTGGCGATGATGCCGCGCGGGGGGCGCTCCTCCAGCAGGTGGCCGTTCACCTCCGGGACGATCAGGGGCACGTCCGAGTCCATGCGGAACGCGCTGGTGTTGTCGATGACGAGGGCGCCGTGGGCGGCGGCGATGGGGGCCCATTGCTGCGACACGGAGCCGCCCGCGCTGAAGAGCCCGAAGTCCACGCCGGCGAAGGACTCCGCCGTGACGGCCTCGACCGTGTGCAGTCGCCCGCGGAAGCGGAGCTTCGTCCCGGCGGAGCGCGGGGAGGCAAGCAACCTCAGTTCGCGGATCGGGAAGTGGCGCTGCTCGAGGATGCGGAGGAACTCCGCGCCCACGGCGCCGCTGGCACCGAGGATGGCGACGACGAAACCGTGGCTGTTCACTGGGTCATGTGTCCTGTGTTGGGCATGGTGAATGAGGTCAAGGGTCGGGGACGGGGGATCAGTTTGAGAGTTGGAAGATTGCGGCCAAAGCAAGTGCCAGGGCGGCCATGACCGGAGCGGTCGCGGCGAGCACCGTCGTGCGGCGCTCCGGCCATCCGCGCGCCAAGCCGAAGAGGCCCGAGAGTCCGCCGAGGAAGCCTCCCCCGAGGGCACCCCACGCGCATGAGAGCGCGAGGAGCGCGCCGGGCTGGGCCGCGCTTCCCAGCAGCGCGAGCGCGCCGAGTCCGCACGCGAGCCCGCAGCAAAGCCCCGAGACGCCACCTGCGATGAGGCATCTGAGCGAGAGGTCCGTGGTTTCGCCGGGTCGCGTCATGATGCGCGATGGTCGGGCGTCCGGAAGCACACGATCAAGGGGGATGCTGGGGTCGACCGGTCGGTCACTCGCCAGAATTGATGGCCCGCGCCATGTCAATAGGCCTGCCAACTCGAGGAAGCGGCTGCGACTCCTCCACGAAGGAAGAGACGTCCGGTCTGAATCGTCACCCCGATGGTGCTGGGCTGGTTCTGAATGTAGAACAGTTTGACAGTACCCCCATTCTGAACGAGTCCGCCGCCCCCGAGGTTACTGATGGTGGCCCCGGGCTGGAGGTCGAATCCGTCTAGAGTTTTGCACTGAAGGAGGATTCCCCCGCCGGCTCCCGCGCCCCCAGAATTGGTCCAGTCCGCCATGTCGATGACCAGCGCGGGGTCTGGGGGATAGGTGGCCGCACCATCTGCACCACGGCATCCCGTGGTGGGGGGTGGCACGCGGCCGCGCCCCATGTCACCCTCGGCAGAGATGCGGGCAGCCGGTCCGAGGCTGAGCGAAAGTCGGGCGACGAGCGCGATTGAACCTCCGCCGTTCCCCCCGCTGGCGCCCCCATCGCCCCGCGCTTGTTCGGCTCCCCCACCGAAACCGCCATGGGACCCTGCTCCCCCGCTGCCCATGATGATCTTCTCGTCGGTGGTCGTGTCCGAGTTCATGCCAACTCCGTATCCGGACATGTAGCCTCCGCAGGCCCGCCACCATTCACCCGGCGCTGCCTTGGAGTAGCCAAAGTCGAAGCCATCGGCCTCCCTGGGGGATCCACCCCACATGAGGGAGCCTCCTCCACAATAGAACCCGCCACAGCAGGACCCTCCGCAAGTCATGAGATTGAACCCGCAACACATGGTTCCATCCCCGCCAGCCAGCAGTGAGTTGAAGAGCGAGTACTGGTACCTGCCAGGTCCCCCCTCGCCGCGGGTGCAACCTGCCACGTATGGGGCGGATCCGCCTGCACCTCCGGCGCCACTGTAACCGGCGCTGTCGGCTGTGAGTACGCCTTCGATGTTGACGGATTCAGCCTCGATCCGAACCGTGCCCGTCTGCGTGTTGGACATTTGGTCCGATCGGTTGCTCCCGTCGTACGGTTCCACTTTGACGACGACGCCGGCGGGTATCGTGAGGTTCCCGATGCCTGTGTGGACGCCCCAGATCACGTCGCCGTCCGCGAGCGTGAGGTTCGCCCCGCCGTGGTCGGCGGATGGGTACTCCGCGCCATGGGCCACGCCAAGGGCGGCGAATCCCAAAGTTGCGATCATGGTGGCCAGCCAGTTCATCTTCTCCGCTCCCCTCCGTGAGACCCTGGTACAAATCGCCGAATGCCCCGCCCGCGGGCGCGCGTGTGCATCGGTGAAACTCAACCCCTGCGGCCCCAATCTGTCAATTCGAGGAGCCACTCAGGCGGTGGGCGTATGCGCCTGCGGGCGCTGCATGTCCTCCTTCGCGCGGGCGATCCAGCGCGAGTAGGGATCGTCGTGCGGGGCAACGCCGGGTTGCTCCGTGGAGATGGCGCCCGCCTCGCGGCGCAGGTTGAACGTCGAGAGCGCCAGCCGGCAGCGTTCCGCAAGCGCTTCGTCCCCCGCGCGGCGTGCGGCCTCCCGCAGGAGCCAGTTCACGACGACGCGCGCGGCTGCCGGCATGACGTCGCGGCTGTGCAGGCGCGCGAGCGCGTCGATAGCTGCGCGCGGCTGGTCGGTCTCGAGTGCGGCGGTGGCGACGAACAGCGCGAGGGAGAGGCGGCGTGGGTGGCCGGCGCCCGTCTCGCGCAGGGCGCGCGCCTCCGGCTCGCTGGACGCCAGCGTGTCCTCCATGCGCGCGCGGTCCGCCTCAAGGATGAGGAGCGTGCGGCGTAGGTGGGGGTTCTCCGCGGCCCCGGGTTCCGACAGGCGTCGCTGCGCGGCGCCATGCAGGACGTCGAGGACATGGCGGCTCCCGCGCCTGATGGCGAGGCTCGACACGACGAGCGCGCTGGTCTCGAACTCGCGCGGCGTGGCGGTCGCGGCCTGTGCGAAGGCGAGCGCCCCGCGCTCTGCATCCTGGGAAACGACCGCCCGCAGGATATCCGTCGCGATGTGGGGCCCGCGCCATCCCCCGAACCCGCAGAACCTGTACACGACATCCAGCACGAGCAGCGCGAGCAGCGCCCAGAAGCCGGCCTCCGTGCTGCCCAGCCGCGTCAGCGCGAGCGTTGCGACGCACCACGGGAGCGCCACGCCGACCACCATGCGCGAGAGCACCTCACCGAGGGGTGGCGCGGACTCGAGGTGCTCGTCGCGGTCAAGGATGCCGATGAAGAGCTCGACTAGTATGGGCAGGCGCGTGCCGACCACGATGAGCGCGACGGCGAACACGGCGACCGTCGCCAGGTTCAGGGGCGCGCCATTCATCACGCCGTAGAGCCCGAGCCAGAACATGCCGCCGTTCGCCACGGCGCACACTCCGGCGGCGGCGAGACGCGCCTTGCGCAGCAATGGGTCGCGCCGGGGATGGACGAGGGGGGCGCAGTTGGGGCGGGTTGGGGCGGGTCCGTTCATCTCCGCCCATCTGTGGCGCCGGGGATGTCCACGTCAAGCACGGCTGCCCGGCGATTGCGGGCATGACTGCCATTTTGGCTTTCGGCTGGGGGGAGGAATCGTGGAAACCTTCGCGGCCCATGAGTTCCGCCGTCCGCCGCCGCGTCATCGTCGCCCTCCCCGCCTTCAACGAGGAGGAGTCGCTCCCCCCGCTCCTGCGCTCTTTCAAGCGCCTGGCTCTGGCACGCCCGGAGATCGACCTTTGCATCATCATCGTGGATGACGGAAGCCGGGACCGCACCGCCGCAGTCGCCGAGGCGGCAGCGAAGTCAATCCCCGTCCACCTTGTCCGCCATGGGCAGAACAAGGGGCTCGGCGAGGCGATCAAGACAGGCTTCCGCGCCGCCCTGGAGCTGTCGACCTCCGACGAGGACGTGCTGGTCTGCATGGACGCGGACGACACGCACCCGCCCCGGCACATACCCTCGATGCTGGAGCAGGTGGACCGTGGCGCCGACATCGTGATCGCGTCGCGCTACCACAGGGGGAGCCGCCAGCATGGCGTCCCCCTGTTCAGGCAGTTGCTCAGCCTGGCCGCGCTCGTGGTGTTCTCGCTCGTGCTCCGCATCCGGGGCGTGCGCGACTACACGTGCGGCTACCGGGCCTACCGGATGGGGCTGATCAGGCGTGGCATGGGGCACTACGGCGACCGGATCATCACGCGCGGCGGGTTCGCCTGCACGGATCAGGTGCTGCTCAACCTCGCGTGCCTGGGCGCGAGGATCCGCGAGGTGCCGTTCATCCTGCGCTACGACCGCAAGCGCGGCGCGTCGAAGATACGCCTGGGCCTGACGATCCTGGAGACGTTGCACATGCTGCGCGAGGGGCGCTCGCGACTGAACCGTGCGGGACAATAGCGCCGCGCCAACGGGGGAAAGCCTGCTCTCCGAGCGTGGCTGGAGGCTTGGGCTCGTCGCGGTCGCTCTGCTGTTCCTTGCGCCAAGGCTGGTGGCCTTCCGCCAAATGGGCGAGTCCGTGTTCGGGTCCACGCTCCTTGCCGACGCGCTCTACTACCAGGCGCGCTCGCTCTACTTTATGACAGGAATCTGGCAGCAGGAGGAGGCCTTCTTCATGAGCCCGGCCTATCCGATGCTGCTTGGGGTCTGGTACAAGATGACGGCGCCCGATCCGGCGCTCGGCTGGGCGCGCATCCTCAACATGGCCCTTTCGGGGGGGACGCTGGCGCTGCTGGTGTGCGCAACGCGCGAGTTCTGGGGACGGGGCGCGGCACTGTGCGCGGGTCTGCTCTGGGCACTTGCGGAAGTGGTGATCTTCTACGAGCAGACGGTGCTGATGGAGATATCAGCCGGGTTTGCGACGATGGCCGCCCTGTTCGCTGCTGCGCGCCTTGCGGGACCGCGGGATGGGGAACGGTCCCCGGGCGGGCTGGTTGCGATGGGCCTGGCGGCGGGCGTGCTGACGGGAATCAGCGCGCTGTTCCGGGGCAACACGCTCGCGCTGGCGCCGCTGGTGGCGGCGATGCCCCTCGTGGCCGCCGGAAGCACGCTGCTACCCCGGCACCGAATTCTGTCTGCGTGTGCGGTGGTGCTTGGGACGATCCTGCCCCTTCTGCCAATCGCGGCGCACAATGCACGCGCGGAGAAGGACTTCGTCTTCCTGACCAGCAACATGGGCATGAACCTCTTCATCGGGAACAACCCCCGCGCCGTGGGCGTTTACGAGGAGCCGCCAACGACGTCGCTGGAGCCCCGCGGGCTCTACGCGGCGAGGGAGTACTATCGGCGCGACGACGTGAGCTCGCGCGAGATCAACGACTACTGGATGCACGAGTCGGCGAAGTTCCTTTCCGGCCCAATCGGGCCGCAGATCACCCTCATGCGGCGCAAGCTGCTGATACTATTCTTCCACCACGACTTCCCCCAGATATACCACCATCGCGCCATGCTGGACGAAGTGCCGGTGCTGCGGCTGCCTTTCCTCGGGTGGGGGACGTTCTATCCCCTTGCCGCGGCCGGGGCCGTCTTTGCGTGGAGGCGGCGCGACTGGTCCCTGCGCGTGTTCATCGGCGCGATGATCCTGCTGCCCCTCTCCATCCTGCCGTTCTTCATCACGGAGCGCTACCGGCTCGCCTTCGCGCCTCCCTTCATCGTGATGGCCGGGATCGGAGCGTCCTCGTTCGCAAGGATGGTGCTGATGAAGCGCCCCTGGACGGAGTGGCGTTCCCCGCTCGCGGCGTTCGCGCTGCTGGCGTTCGCGTCATGGCCCGCCTGGATCACGATGGACCCGAGGTTCACGCACCTGAAGGGGCAGCTCGCGGAGCCGGGGCCGGAACTGCGCGCGGCGCTCTACATCCTCGTGGAGGACTACGACCGCGCGGAGGAACTCCTCACGTCCGTTCCCCCGGAGCAGCTCGGGGCGGTGGGGCTATTCTCGCTTGCGGGCATCATCGCCAAGGTCCACGGGGGCGATGCGTGCCGCGCGATGCGGCTTCTCCAGATGGCCGAGCGGCAGCAGCCCGGACAGTGGGAGATACTGGTGGAGCTCGGCCAGACAGCGGCGCAGTGCGGGGACATCAAGGAGGCCAGGCGCGCCTTCGAGGCCGCGCTCGAACTGCACGGATCGCTCACGCAGCAGGACCTGTTCGAACTCATGCGCATTTCGCTCGTGCAGGGGGACGCGGAGGGGGCGCGCCGGGCGCTGGCGAGGCTAATCGTGCAGGAACCCCAGAACGCGGACCTGCTGCGCCTGAGGGAGGAGTTCGAGAAGGACCCGGCGGCCTTCATCCGCAAGGCAGGGGAGGACGACGCGCGGCGCCGCCCATCCGGGGTCAGTGATCGGTCGGCCGGCCGGCGCTGACGAGGGATGCACCGCCCGGCGCGCCACCCACGCACAGGAGCATCATCCCCGAAATGGCAAGCGCGAGGAGGATGGCGCGCTTGCGCCAGACCTGGGTGAAGATCGCCTCCATCGGCGTCAGCTCGCGCGGGAAGACATACTCCCCACCCAGCGGGAAGATCCAGACACCACTCCCCGACCACGAGGTGTAGAGGCTGAAAAGGAACTCCTCGCCGGGGATGGCCTCCGCGACCACTTCTATGGGAAACTGCCCCTTGTTGCCGCCTGTCTCGACGGTCCGGACATGGCGCGGGACAGGCTCGATGCTGGAAACGAGCTCCCTGCCATCGAAGGCGACGCCATAGATCGCGGCGGCGCGGGTGCGGAAGATCACGGGGCCGTCGATCCGCTTGTCGAAGATTCCGCGCCATCGGCCGGGTTCGTTGATGACCATGAACCGCTGGATGTCACCCTGGTCGTTCGTCCATCCGCGCGGTCCCCTGAGCGGCGCGGAGACGGCGACGAGGGCCAGTGCCGCGAGTGGGAGTGCGAGCCGCCTCCAGGGAATCTCGAGCGCCATGGCCGCGCGCAGGGCGTCCCCGCGGACCAGTCCCACCGCACCCGCGAGGGCCATGGCCGCACCGGCGGCCATGGTGGCGGGGAACAGCTCCGCGCGCGCGGGCTCCGCCCAGCCCCCCAGCGCCGCTACCCACAGGCTCGCCTGCGGGATGAAGAGCCAGATGTTCTCCTCCTGGTGGAACCGCCAAAGCGTTGTCCACCATGCCATGGGCGAGTGCGTGGCGTAGATGAGGGCCATGACTCCGCTCCACGCGAGCATGGCTGCCGCCGCGATTCGCCTCGGCGTCCCCCAGCAGGGCCACGCGGCAAGCGAGGCCACGACCACGGGAGCCAATGCAGCGATCATCGGCAGCATGAAGCGCGTGCCGGCCGACCACCCCCCATGCCACGCCCAGTACGCGCCGTGGAAGGCGAGCGAGAACCCGAGGATCGTGTAGGCAAGGCGCGCGAGGCTGCGCATGCCAGCGTCCAACTCGCGCCATGCCAGGAACGGC
>CAZUCD010000031.1:0-22279 GCA_964618855.1 uncultured Candidatus Sumerlaeota bacterium | reverse complement strand
CACCATCAACGCCACCGGTGCCATTGCGGCTGTCCTGGGCGATTGCGGCGTCCCAGCCGGGATCGCCCGTGGCTTCGGCCTGATCGCCCGCTGCGCCGGGCTGGTCGGGCATCTTTACGAGGAGCAGCAGCAGCCCACGCTCCGCGGAAAACAGGAGACCGAAGACGCCGACGGGCATCGGCGTGGTGAAGTCCGTGCCCCCGTAGGCACCCGCGATCGCGTTTCCCTGAAGCACGTGGTTCAGGCAGAGCGTGACCACGGACCCGATGGCCATCCCTGCGGATCCGGCCGCGATGATGGAACGACGGGCGCCCTCGCGCCATCCCCACACGGCAACGAAGGCGAGGAACGGCAGCATGGCGGACCTGGCCAGGACGCCGAGGAGCCCCGCAAGGAAGGCCGTGACGACCGCGCCGCGGGGTGGGGGGCGCCAAACGGACCACATCAATGCAACCAGCGCGGCCGCGGAAAGGTTCTCGCTGTATGCGGCGAGCGCGCCGGGCAGGAGCGGGGACAGTGCGGCCACCAACGCGGACAGACCCGGGCGTCCCGTCATCCCGGCAACAGCCAGTCCGCACAATGCAAGGCACGCGAGCGAGCTCATGGAGAAGAGCCCGACGGTGTCCTCGGCGAGGAGGCCGGCGGAAATGAACAGCTTGGTGGCGAGGTAGAAGGGGATGCCGATCAGGGGCGTGCCCACGCCATACCCGCTGTTCCAGCGGCCATAGTACTCGCGCTCGAACTGGAACGACTGGCGCTCGACGAGTCCCTGCGCGGTGAGCGCCATTTGGACTTCATCGGGCGTGTCGAGGGTCCCCCGGTAGAAGAACAGCCCGATCCCCACGAGCAGGAGGATCGCCCAGAACGTCCGTCGGGACAGGGCTGGAGGCGCTTTCACGGCGCGGATCTTGAGGGCGGGACGCGGGGGCGGCAAGTCCGCAAGGGAATCGGCAACGATGCTTGCTCTTTGCGGCGACCGACGGGATCATCACCCCGTTCATCCCAAAATCGGTGACGCATCATGGCCTACGGCAGCGGCAGGCAATCGACCCACCACGACGACTCGGAAGGCATGCCGATCCGGCAGGAGACCACGTACGTCAAGATGAAGGGCTCGATGCTCTGGATCCTGAGCAACCAGGCGGCCGGGCGCATCGTGCGCGAGAAGTTCTCCTCGGACCCGCGGAATCCGCCCATCTACATCCCCATCGGGAGGGAGGAAAAGGTGCTCGAGGACCTGGTTCGCGAGGGCATCCCCGTCGTGCTGTCCGGCCCGCCCGGCATCGGGAAGACGACGCTGATCCGCTCCGTCTTCCACAGGCTGGACATCCCGCTGCAGACGTACCTCGCCTCGGCGGCCTCCCAGGTGCACGAGATGCTCGGGCGCCAGTCCACCGGGGGCGTGGACGAAGAGTATCCGATTTGGAGCGACGGGAAGCTCTCCCTGGCGGCACGCGCGGCCGCGGGTGGCGTGGTCAACGGGTTCTACCTCGACGAGGTGATCAAGCTCCCGATGGACATCGCGTCGGTGCTCTACTCCGTCATCGACTCGCGGCAGTCCCTCCCCCTTCCCACGGGCGAGGAGATCCACATGGGGGGTAAGCTGAAGATGGCGTTCAGCTACAACCCGTCGAAGCACGTTCACCTCGAGGACGCATTGCGTTCGCGCCTGACCGCGATCCGCATCGGCTACCCCCCCGCGAAGGTTGAGGAGCGCGTGCTCATGGAGGAGACCATCGGGACGCTCTGCCGTCACGAGCGTGGCCCCGAGATCGCCCGCGGATACGTGCGCTACGCCAACATCATCCGGTATGCGCACGGCTACGAGGTGGAGTGCGGGGACAACCTGCCCACGGAGGAGGAGACGCGCCTGCTGCGGATCCTGCCGGGTCCCCCGTCGATCCGCTCGCTCGTCGTCGCGTCGCGCATGGTCGCCAAGGGGGAGTACGTGCCGCAGGACGCGCTCGACCTGTTCGTGATCCCGTCGCTCGTGCAGGACACGCACGACTACGAACTGCCGAAGCTGATGCGGTTCCTCGACCGAATGGGCAAGGAGCTGATCCCGAAGCTGGAGGAGAAGGGCTCGCTGCGTTCCCAGATCGACGCGAGCATCGCGGCCGGGGACGAGCGGCTGCGCTCCGAACTTGAGGCGAGCGAGATCGCCGCGCGGGTGCTGCGAGAGTGGAAGCGCGGTGGGAGGTGAGCCCCTCCCATCGCCAGGGATCGCGCCGGAGCGGCGCCGGATCGGCGGGTTGAGCCCCCCGGGCGCCAACCGCGGAGGATCGCCCCATGCGCGTCCTTGAGATATGCAGGAGCCTGCCGACCCACCAGGCGGGCGGACTCGAGTGGCACGCCTACGACCTCACGTGCGCGATGGAGGAACTCGGGGCGCGGGTCACGGTGCTGACCACGCCCGCGGGGGCGGGAGAGCCGCTTGCGCCGCTGAATCCCTCGGGGGGACTGAGGACGCTCGGCACGGTGCCGGGCCGCTACACCTGGCAATTCTTCCGGGAGCTGCCGGAAAGGGTGGCGGCCATCTGCGAGGAGGAAAAGATCGACGTCATCCACGCGCAGGGCTTCGCGGGCATCCCGATCATCCTGCGTCCGCGCCCGGGCACGCCGCCGGTGGTGACGACGATCCACGGGACCCTCTACAGCGAGACGCCGCTGCGGCGGGAACGGTTCGCGCGGCTTGGCATGGGTGAAAGGCTCGCGACCTCCTGGAGGCCGCCCTCGGCGATGTTGACGACCTGCTCGCCGTTCAAGCACCGGCTTGCCTTCTCGCCGCTGTGGCGGCGCTTCCTGCGCGCGGGGCCGAGTCTCGTCGTGGATTCGCAGTTCACCCGGCGGGAACTGCATGCGGAACTGGGGCGCGCCGTCGAGGCGACAGTCGTCCAGCTCGGCATCGACCTGTCCAGGGCTTGGGCGCGGACGCGGTTCGAGGCGCGCGAGGAACTCGTCCTCGACACGGACGGGACGATCTTCCTGCTGGTGGGGCGGCTCGAGGCACTAAAGGGGCAGGCGCTTGCCTTGGAGGCCGTGGCGCGCGCCGCCATGCATCCCGAGTTCAAGGTCCCGCAGCCGTGGCGCGTCATCGTCGCGGGCGACGGTCCGGAGAAGGCCAACCTGATCGCCCTCACTCGGCGGCTGAACATTGCGCAGCACGTCACGTTCCCCGGTCGCATCCCTGCGGACAAGCTGACGCGGATGTATGCCGCGGCCGACGTCTTCATGAACCCGGACTTCGGGGCCCCGGCCTTTGGCCTCGTCACGGCGGAGTCCCTGTTGGCGGGCACGCCTGTGGTGGCGATGGACAGCGGCGCGACGGGTGAGGTGCTGACGAGCGAGCGCGACGGCATCCTCGTGCCGGACGATCCCGCCCACCTGGCCGGGAACTGGACGGAGGCGCTGCTTCGGCTTGCCGCACGACTGCCGGAACCTGCCAATCAGCGCTTCGAGCGCGCCGAGCGCGCCGCGGCCCGGTTCAATCGCCGGGACATGGCGCGGACGATGCTCGCCCACTTCGAGTCCGTCGCCCATCGGCGGCGCTGATCCGGACCGGACACATGACCGAGACTGCCCCAACGACTACCCCGGATGCGCCAGCCCAGGCGGAGTCGAAGCCCGAGCCCGGCCGGTTCGCCGATTGGCCGCTGTCGCTCGCCCTTCTCGTGGGCTTCTTCATCCTGGACCATGCGACGAAGTTCTGGGCGGAGGCCGCGCTGAAGCCCGGGCCCGGCCGGGGCTACCCCGTGATCGAGATCATCCCCGGGTTCTTCGACTTGCAGTACCACGAGAACACCGGCGCGGCCTTCTCGATGGCGACGGGCCAGACAAAGTTGCTCGCGGTTGTGAGCCTCCTCGCCACGATCGGGTTCTCGTGGTTCTGGTGGACGCTGCCCGCCAGTGAGCGCTGGGGGCGGTGCGCGGTGGCGCTCATCCTCTCCGGTGCGGTCGGCAACATGATCGACCGCATGGCGCGGGAGTACGTGGTGGATTTCATCCACTTCTACTTCCGCGAGTACCACTATCCGATCTTCAACATCGCGGACACGTGCATCTGCGTGGGTGCCGCGATCATCGTGTGGCGGGGCTGGAAGGGAAAGATGTAGGCGCGTTTCGGCGCGTCAGGCGGGCGCGATGCCTGCCTGGGCGCAATAGAGCGCGTGCGACTTGTCCACCAGGGCGTCGATGCCGAACTCGAGCCCTCGCGCTCGGCAGGCGGCGCCGCGTTCCGCGAGGCGCGCTCCCTCATCAAGCGCGTAAGCAAGCGCCCCTGCGAGCGCGCCGGGATCGGACGGCGGCACGATCCATCCGTGTGCGGGCGCGGTGATGGCCTCCGCGTTGCCGCCGACGTCGGTCGCGAGAACGGGCCGCCCGCAGGACAGCGCCTCGATCACGGCATTCGAGAACCCCTCCTTGAAACTGGGCAGCGCGACGATGTCCGCGGCGTTGTAGAGCGCCGCCATGTCATGCCGCTCGCCAAGGAGGCGGACGCGCGCTCCAAGGTTCGCGGAGGCGGCCCGGAGTCTCTTCTCCTCGGAGCCTGCGCCCGCAAACGCGAGCACGGCGTCTCTGCCGGATGCGGCCGCGGCGAAGGCCTCGAGCATCCCTAGCGGGTTCTTCTGCGGGTGGAGGCGTGCTGGAACGAGGACCAGTGTGGTGGCAGGTTCGAGGGCCAGTTCGGCGCGGACGCGGCCGCGGGCCTCCTCGTCCGGCGCGAACGCCTGCGTGTCGATCCCGTTGTGAAGAACATGGACGCTCCCGGGTGGAACCCGCAGGTTCGCGACCACATCGCGCTTCACGGCTTCAGAGACGGCGATGTGCCCGGTGCGGAGCCGGGCAAGTTGGCGGTCGAGCAGGAGTTGGCGCTTGGATTCCCAGGTGCCGACGTTGTGGATTTGCGCGAGGATGGCCCTCGTCCCGGCCAGCCTGCCCGCGATGGCCGCGGGGACGTTGCTCCTGTACATGTGCGAGTGGACGATGTCCGCCCTGAAGTCGCGCAGGTGCGCGGCGAGGGCGCGAATTCCAGCAGGGGAAACGCGCGAACGGAATGGAATGACGCGGACGGGCACGCCCGCGGCCTCGAGTTCATCCGCGAGGGGCCCGCGCTCCCGGATCAACACGACCGAGGCACGCCAGCCTCGCTGCACAAGACGCGGGACGACGGCGACCAGGCGGCGCTCGATGCCGCCGACGGGGAGCCACGTGATGATCCGGACGAACCCGGGGGCGCCGGTCATGGCGAGTCCGGTGGCGTCTCGGGGGCGCTGTCTGGATGAAAGAGTGGGAGCACGCCGCGCAGGGTCATCGTCGGTGGGGTCGCGGGCTCGTGCAGAAGTTCGCCGATTCCGCCGTGGACCTCGACCTCCGGGGGCGAGCCGATGACGGATGATGGCTGGAGCCCACGCCAAAGCAGCAAGGTCTCGCTGGTGCGGGTGAAATCGTGGTCATCAAGTGCGTGGGCAACCTCGATGAGTTCAGAGGGGAAGTGGCCGACCCTCGTGGCGTAGCGCCAGTTCCGCCCCAGATCGAGGAGGAGCTTGCGCTGCGGACCGTCCGGAACGGCGATGCGTTCTGGAATGGGATCAAGGCCGGGGGAAACCACCACCACGCCATCGGGCAGCAGGAGGTAGGCGCCCACCGCGTCCGGGTGGGAGGTTTCATCGCCGCGGGCCGAGAGGACGCCGGTCGAGTCGAGGAACTCGGCCAGTGGGACGCGTATCGAGTTTGTGTTGATCCTTGTTGGGACGTAGACGACCCAGGCATCCCCCTCGAGGAGGGCGATTTCCGCATAGCCGAAGAGGACGTGGCGGAATCGGCCGCGCTCTGCACGAAGAAGCGCACCCGTGTCCCCGGCCGCCCCCCCGTCGACGCGGAGCTCGACGGCGAGGTCGAAGGCGCCGTCCACCGGGACGAGGTAGGTTCCCCGAACTCGGGGATCGTCGGCCAGCATCGTGGGGGCGAGTGAGATTCGCTTCGTGCCCAGCCACGCCGCGGCCAAGAGCATCGCCACGACCAGCGTGGCCACGGTGGAGGTGGTGACGATACGGATCCTGCGCGCTCGCCGATGGGCGAGGTTCGCCTCTGCAGGTTGGCGCGCCTTCACGGATTCCCCGCAAGCGAAGCAGCCGCCCCCTTGCGGGGGCGGCTGCGTTTCGTCGAACTCGGGCCTTTCACGAGCACCCGGGGGTGGAACTTACTGCTTCACGCGCCACACGTCGCCGCGAGAGATCGTGCTGTTCGTCGGGTCGTAGGTGTAGGCGTTGTTCGTGACGCCGGGGATGCCGTTCTGCGCAGAAGTCGCCTGCCCGGTGAGGAGCGAGGTGGACGGCTGGGCGATGCGGCTGTCGTAGATCGACTCGATCGAGGGGACCGTGTCGTTCTGCGGCGCGATGTCGCCCTTGTGCATGAGGAGGTTGCCCGCCTCACGCTCGTCGGTGTCCGGGCCCCAGGAGCTGAGGATCCAGCCGTTGATGTCCGTGTAGTACCGGAACGTGGAGCCCTTCGTGTCGGCGAAGGCGTCGGGGAAATAGCTCGTCAGGTAGGCGACCGGGGTCGTCAACGTGCCGAGGGCGTTGTTGTTGCGGATCCGGAACGTACGCACGAAGTTCGCGGTCGGGACGTTCGGGTACTGCGCGTCGGGCGAGTCTGCCTTCGTGAGCGTCATGGCTGGATACTGATTGTTATCAATGTAGTAGGACTCCAGCCCTGTTGCCAGCGAACGCATGTCCGACCGGACACGAGAAACCTTCGACCGAACCTGAGCTTCGAGGAAGTTCGGTACCGCAATTGCCGCAAGGATCGCGATGATGGCCACCACGATAAGCAGCTCGATGAGGGTGAACGCACGCAATCTGCGCATTACGTTCCCTCCTTCCGTTGGGGATGACAGTCCCGGAATCGGGACTTGCTGCACAGCGCGCCAAGAATGCCGCGTGGGGGTCGAAGGTCAACGGCAAAAAGTGCCGGAGAAAACGAAATCTTACAGAATTCTGTCAGAGCAGGGAAAGCACCTGCACGATTGCCCCCAAAAGGGCCAGACCGAGTAGGAATTTTCCCCATCGCCTCATCGTCTGGCGCACGAGGGTGCTCCCCAGCCCCTCCTCGAGCAGCGAGACCACGAACGCCACCAGCAGGGTCAGGTAGCCGAGCGCGCTGACATAGAGGATGCCCTGGCTCATTGAGCCGGTTCCGCGTCTGAGGCGGCTGCGACGGCTTGTCCCGGTTGCGCGGCCGTCGACCCGCCGTGGTGACGCCCCAACTCGGGGTCCCCGGCAAGCAAGTCGTACAGCCGTGCCGTCGTGAAGTAGTTCAATCCGGCGGCGACGAGGAGGTGGAAGGACCCCAGATCGGAGTTCGTCATCCCGGGGCGCCCTGCCAGGAAGGTCACGATCTCGCCCGTGTTGCCCGCTTTCGCCATGTTCCAGCAGATTCCCCCGGCTGCCCAACCTATGCCATGGAACATCTGCATCACGTAGGTGAGGCAGGCTACAATACTGAAGTTTGAGGACTTGAAGGACCACTCGGGTGGCAGGATGTACCCGCCCATCACGAGACCGACCAGAAAACAGCCATTGAGGAGCAGGAACAGGATTCCACCGCGCGCGCGGTCACCGGCAGCGATGTACCCAACGCCCGGCAGGAACCAATTGACGACGCAAAGGCCGAGGGCGGAGGGGACTCCCACACGCGGCAAGCTTGTTGCGTTTGATGAAGGGGTGGTTGCGGTGCTCAAGGCGGGTGCGGAAGGACGGCACCCGGCGCGGGGCATGTCCCTGCGGCGACCCTAGAGTGCCAGCCCAATGGGTCAACTCGACTTTTGTGATGCCTAGCGTCCCCGCCGTTGCAGGTCGAACTCACCGCTTTCTCCCCGCGTTCTGTGGGGCGATGGCAGTGATCGCGTCGCTGGCGCTGGCGATGCTTCCTGCTCGAATCGCGGCCCAGGGGAACGCGCGGACCCTGCACCTGCCGTCTCCCGTCCTGAACGTGGCGGTGCATGACGACCTCGTCGTGGGTTGCCTCGGGCTTGCCGGGACCGCCTTCGTGACCGTGGACGGTGACTCCTCGCCCACATTGGTCTCGATTCGCGAGGACCTGCCCTCCCTGGGGGCGATCTTCCTGCCGGACGACCGGATGCTGATCGCCGGGAGGGATGGCAAACTTTACCGGGTGGACGTTTCGGAGCCTTCGAGTCCTCGGAAGCTGAACGCGTGGGAGGTTGAGGGGATTCCGATGTCGCTCACGCTGCGGGGGTCGACGCTGACCGTGGCATCGGGCGCCGCCGGCGTCCTCGTTTTCGACTGGAAGGGGGACGGATGCGAGCCGCGCCTGCGTGGGCGCTATCCGTTCGTGGACTACTCGAAGGAGGCGCACTATGGCCCGGGCGGGCGCCTGTACCTTGCGGACAATCGCGACACCGGGCTCCAGGTGCTCGACGTGAGCGCCCCGACGCGCCCGGCTCGCCTGGCGTGCCTGGACTTTGGCGACTTTGTGGACAATGTGGCCGTCGTCGGGGATCTCGCCGTCGTGGGTACGCGCAGGCGCGGGCTGCACGTGCTGGACATCACGGAAGCGGTGCCTCGCTCCTTTACGCAACTCCCCCCCGCCCGCGCATGCGAGGCGCGGGTCCAGGCGGTCGAGGCGATGGCCCCGGGTACGTTCGCGGTGGCCTTTGGCGAGGGGGGAACGCACATCATCCGGCTCTGCTTCCGCGAGGAAAAGCCGATGCTGCGCACCGTTGCCGTGCTGCCTGCCCCTGAGTCCCCGGCGACCTCGGTTGCCGTCATGAATGGCGGACGGCTGGTTGTGGGTTCCCTGGACGGGGGCATTACTGTCTGGCAGCCTCCCGATGGATGCACTGAGGACGAGGACGAGAAGCGCTGCTTTCCGGTGCCGGTGAAGTCGGCGGCCCCTTAGTCCCTGGGCGCGAAGGACCTCATCACCGCGAGGTTGAGCACGACGGGGGACCGCGGAATCCGCGAGATGTCCCAACGTGCGGGAAGGGCGTGCATCGGGAGGCGCTCCCCGGGTTCGGCCATGCCCAGCGTGTGCGCGAGGTAGCTCCGAACCGCGGTCGCATCGAATCCCCGGAGATGCCAGCCTGAGAGGTCATCGGCACCCTCGCGCTTCGCGAGGCGCCGCCCATCCTCACCCAGCATAAGTGGGATATGCATGTAGTCGGGGGCGCGCCTGCCCAGGCAGTGCAGCAGCCACGCCTGGCGTTGCCCGGATGCGAGGAGATCGGCTCCGCGCAGGACCTCCGTCACACCCTGGTCCGCGTCATCCACGGCACAGGCGAGTTGATAGGCGTGTCCTCCGTCCGCGCGACGCACTACAAAGTCCCCCCCGTTGGCTCGCAGGTCCATCACTGCCCGGGCGTCGAACAAGTCCGTGTACCGAGTCGGAGATGCTCCCACCCGGATTCGTTCGCACCATTGGGCCCCGGCGGCCCGGCGCGTGGCGGCATCGGCCTCCGTGAGGTCCCGGCAATGCCCGGGATAGGGCGCCTCCTCGTCACCATGGGGGGCGGAGGCCGACTCGCGGAGGTCGCGCCGCGAACAGAAACACGGGAACAGCCATCCGTCCGAGCGAAGCCGGGCGAGCGCAGACTCATAGAGCTCCGTGCGCTGGGACTGGCGGACCGGGGGCTCGTCCCAGTCGATGCCGAACGCGCGGAGGTCCTTCAGTTGCCTCTCCTCGAAGTGAGACCGGGAGCGGGCACGGTCGATGTCCTCGATCCGAAGCAGGAACCTGCCCCCCCGGGAACGGACGGAGGCCCAGGCGGCGAGCGCCGTCCTCAGGTTGCCCAGGTGCAGCGCGCCCGTCGGGGATGGAGCGTACCGGCCGACTGGTGCTGGATTCGGGGAGAGCATGTGTTCGCGGGCGGGCGGGGTGAGGTGCGGGAGAGGTGAGGTTTGGTCTGATCCTTGACCGCGTGCCCCTTAACGGGCAATCGTCCTAATTGACGGCATCCAGTCCCCGATGGGCGGCGGTGTTCCCTTCAATGGCTGACGATATCTCCATCAGCGGGTCATTCGAACGCGACGGTCCCCGGCCGCGCTCCATGAGTTGGATCGATGGCCGATCGAGCGAGGGCGGGACGACAAACGAGGGACCAGCCACGCCGCACCCCTCCCCCATGGTTGGCGGGGGGATGCGCGAGACGTTCGTGGTGTTCGGGGATCCGATCGGCGCGGGTGGGCAGGGCGCCGTGTACAAGGCGGTGCAGACCTCGCTGCGGCGAATCGTGGCCCTGAAGCGGCCTGAGGGGCGCCTGGCCGGGCCGACGGCGACCCCGACCGAGGACACGCGCCGGTCGATGACTTTCTTCCAGGAGGCGCTGACCATCGCGCTCCTGGATCACCCGAACATCGTGCAGGTTTACGACATCGGCGAGGATGCCTCCGGCAACCCGTACCTAGCCATGAAGCTCGTGAGGGGCCGGGTGTGGTCGGATGTGCTCTCGGAGGAGGCGAGGTCACTTCCAGCCACCGAGTTCCTGGCTCGGCACATCCCGATTCTTCTCAGCGTCGCGCAGGCGGTGGCGTTTGCGCATTCGCGCGGGGTAGTCCACCGGGACCTGAACCCGACCCAGATCATGGTCGGCGAGTTCGGCGAAGTGTACGTTATGGACTGGGGACTGGCTGTTTCCTGGAGGCCGGACCTGCTGGATGCGTCGAAGAATGAGATCGCCGACGCGCTCGGGATGACGCCGGATGCCATCGCGAACTACGCCGCGCCCCCGCTGGACCGGGCTTCCGCGCCGGCGGGCACGCGCGCGTGGATGGCGCCCGAGCAGACCCTCCCGACGGCGCTCGAAGTCGGGCCTTGGACGGACACCTACCTCCTTGGGGGCATGCTGTACCACCTGCTTACCCTCACCGTCCCCCATCCGAGGAATGCGGACACGGGCGAACGGACCTCCGGCCCCGTTGACCGCGCCAGCGTTCGGGCCCCACACCGCCCCGTTCCCCGTGACCTTGAGGAGTTGTGCTCGCGAGCGATGGCGCACAGGCCGGCGGACCGGCTCCCGGACGTGCGCGAATTCGTGCGGGAGTTGCAGGCGCACTTGACAGGTTCGCACCGCAGGTCCGAGGCGTCGCGGCTCGTGGATGCGGCGAAGGGGCGCGTTGGCGCCCTCGATGAGGCGTCATACGAGGGCCTGTCCGCCGTGGAGCGCGACCTGACACGGGCCATCGAGCTCGACCCGGACCACGCCGAGGCGGCTTCGCTGCGCGACGCGGTGCGCACGAGGCAGGCGACCGCGGCGCTCACTCACGGCGACCTGGTGTTGGCGAAGTCGGTGGCGTCGCAATTGCCTGAGGCGCATCCGGAGTCGATTCGCCTGAAGGGGCAGATCGCCGAAGCCGTGGCACGGCGGGCCCGCCAGTCGCGCATCCAGCGGGTGGCCGTGGCGTCCACAGTGGCCCTCCTGATCCTTGCGTCGGGACTGGCCGCGTTTGCGGGCATTTCGAGTTCCCGTGCAGCGGGCGAGTCTGCGAGGGCGCTCCTCGCAGCCCGGGACAAGCAGGCTGCCGAGGACACGGCGAACCTCCTGCGGCGCATTGACCGGCAGCGCCGGGAGGAGGGTGAACTCGCCCGGGATTACGCGCTCAACTTCCCCATGCCGGATGGCAACCGGCGGATGGCGACCTCCCCCGCCGAGCTGGACGCCCCGCGCCTCGAGTTGGTGGCGGGGCGCGCAGCATTGCGAGAGGATCGCCTCGCCCTCGAACGAGAGCATCCCGAGTCGCGCGAGCTCCTCGGTCTCGAGCCGTTCGAGTTTGTGATCGGGGAGGCCAACGACGTCCTTGAAAGGGCCGAAACGAAGGAGCAGTTCCTGGCGGCCTACGCCGCCTACCTCCGTGCGAGGGACCTCAGGCCCGAGGCCGAGTCCGACACGGAGACGGGTCTGGGTCTGGCCGCCTCCCGGGCTGGGTTCGGGACGAGCGCAACGATCCACCTTTCGCGCGCCCGCGAAGCCGTGGGTCTACGGGTCGGGCCGAATCATCCCGACTTCGCGCGGGCCGTCGAGAGACTGGCCTCCGCGTACCGCGAGAACCGTGACGCACCGGAATCCTACCAGAAATACTACGCGGAGAGCCTCGCGCTGCAGGAGGACAGGTGGATTGAGTCGACGCAGGGCATCCTGCGCTCTTGGACGGCGCTGGAGGAGAGCGCGATCCCCTCGGAGTACGCGGCGACGCTGCTTTCCGTGGCAGAGCGGCGCCACGGACGCGAGAGCATCGAGGCGGCGCGGGCGCTGTGGATGTTGGCACGTTCGAAACGACTGGCAGGAAAGCACACCGAGGCGTGGAAGGACTACCGCGAGGCCGTGGAACTGCTGGAGCGGCACCAGCCTCCGACGTCCTCGGATGCCTACACGGCCATGCTGGAGGTGGCGGAGCTCCTGTCGAGCTTTGCGAAGTTCAATGATGCCTACGAATATCTCGACAGGGCAATGAAGGGGATCGAGCGTGTCTATGGGCCGGAGTCGCGGGAGATGTTCCTGGCGCGCCGCTCGCTGGCATTGGTCTATCTCGACGATGCAAAGCAGATAAGCGGGCGGAGCATCATGGAGGCCGTGCTCGAGGGGCAGCAGGCGCTCCTCGGCCCGATGCACCCGGAGACGTTGGAGACGGAGAGCATTCTCCTGGCGGCGCTCGCCCGCATGGCCAACCAGGATGAGTTGGATGAGCTGGATGCGCGGGTCGAAGACATGATTGCAAGGCTGGAGGGCCGTCTTGGGGAGAAGCACCCGCTGGCGGTTGGTGCCCTTTCCGCGAGGGCCCGGATGCATGATCGGCGCGAGCGGGCAGAGGATAGCGTGCGCACGCTGCTGGAGCAGCGCGCGCGCTACCTGCGCGGCCACCCCGAGGGTCACCCGCTTGTCGAGAAGTGCGACTGGAGACTGGTCCAAGTGTTGTCGCTGGCCAAGAAGCCGAGTGAGGCGTGGGTACCTCTGCAGCGCCTGAAGGCGGCCGCTGAGGCAAATCCCGAGGACCTCGCGCGCCGCTGGCGGCACCTGCGTGCCCAAGTGTTCTTCTGGTGCGATGGCATGGGGCGGAGTGAGGAGTCGGTTTACTACTTGGCTTTGATTCAAAAGGACAGAATATCGATCGGCGAATGCTGCTCCGAGGCGACACTCAACTCCCTCGGGACCCTGCTCCAGATGGGACGCCCCTTGTTTCGGCACCAGGAGAGAATGACGATCCTGCGCCGGCAGATTCAGATGCAGGAGCTTAGCCCTTCGGACAACGAGTTCGACAGGCAGCACATCTGGTTCGGACTTGTTTGGGAATTGGAGCGTTCTGTCCCTGCGTCCTCGCGGGAACGGCTGCATGCCACCGCTCGGGTGGTCCGTCGCCTCGAAGACCTCTTCCGAGGATCCGGGGTGGAGAAGCGCACCCATGTGGCGATGATCCGCGGGATCACCTATGCCACCACTCTGGGCCAGTTGCTCGTCCTAGTGGATCAGCACCACCCTGAACGTCGCGAAGAGGTGCTGCGGGCCGCCGAGTGGATGCTCGCCTTCACGAAGGCAATTGATCCCGAGGACCGGGGGCGGAGAACCGCCGAGGCCGCGCGACACCAATTGGCGGGCGTGGAGTCCTCACTGTTGAGGTTGGGCCTCCCGGAGCTTCCCCTTTTTCAGGAGGATTGGAGGAGGATGCTCCCCCCTGAGGCACAATCGCAAGTGACCATGGCGGAAATCATGGCGGCCACGGACAGAGCCGCCCCCCCGATCGACTGGGAGCGCATGTTCCCCGAGATTGAGGACTGGTCCATGGCCCCCATCTGCGGGGACCCCGCAGAGCTGGAAGCTGAGTTCCACGACCTGCTGGACAGATTGATCGCCAGCGGCGAGCCTGGGCCCCCGAACTTCGAGGGCTGGGATTAGGCCAGGAAAACCGAGGTGCTTGGCGGCGACGCGCCCTTGCGGTTGCGCGCCACGATCCGGAACTCCTGGATGCCGTGGGGCTGTTCAGGCAGGTCCGCTCCTGGTTCCAGGGCGACGTGCGCGATGGTCCACTCGCCCGGGCCCTTGTCCGGATCGAGTGTGCGGCGCTCGACTTCGTAGACCTGCACCTTGCCGCCGACCCCGCGTCCCGGAGGATCCCACTCGAGCCGCACCTTGGGGCGCCCCGATGCGATCCGGGGAGTCAGCGGCGGCCCGGGCATGGCGAGTTCCTCGGAGGTTGATGCGCCCCCCCAGCCGATCTTGCGCAGGCGAGCCGGGTCCTCTCCCGTGTCGAGCTCGGCCTGCTTCAACTCCGCCTTGGTCTTGGCGATGAGGGCGTCGAGCGCCTCGTCCTTCGGGATCGTCGCGGCGCGGTAGGCCTCGAAGGCCTCGGCCTGCTTCTGCTTGGTGTCGCGGTAGCGGAGCCACGCAGACCTCAGCCCCTTCAGGTCCGCATTCGGGAAGTCCTTTGCGTGGGCCTCGAAGCCATCGAGCATCTGCTCGAGGAGGACGGCCAAGTCGGTCTCAGTGCGTGGAAATCGCGCCATCTTGTCTTTCCGGTGGTTTGTTGGATTGAGATTAGCGGACGCGTGCGCGCGCGAGGCAACGCGAAATGGGACCGGGGCGGGTCGCGATTGCCACGAACGGCGCGCTCGCAGACACTGAGGGCATGGAGACCCTTTCGCGCATCCTGCATGCGGCGTGGGACGCCACGGTGGAGGCCGCGCCCTTCATCGTGCTCGGAACGGTCTTTGCCGGATTGATCAAGGCACTGCTGGATCCCACGCGGCTCAGGCGATGGCTCGCTGACGAGTCGCCTTCCTCGGTGTTCGTTGCGGCGCTCGCTGGAGTTCCGCTGCCGCTGTGCTCCTGCTCGGTGCTGCCGGTGGCGGCGCAGTTGCGGCGGGCGGGGGCGAGCCGCGCGGCCACCGGGGCGTTCCTCGTATCGACGCCGGAGACGGGCGTGGACTCGATCCTCCTGACGATCGGCGTGATGAACCCATGGATGGCGTGCGCGCGGGTCGTCGGGGCATTTTTCACTGCCAGCGCGACGGGCCTGGCGCAGATCCTCGTTCCCGTTGGAGCCGCGCCAGCAGGGCGGCCGACGGCAAGTTTCCCGACGCTGCCCGCAGCACCGTTGGGGGAACGGCTCATCGCCGGCCAGCGCTATGCATTCGTTGAGTTGCTCGGTGAGATGGCCCACCTGTACATGTTCGGACTGCTGGCAACGGGCGTGGTGATGGGGCTGATGCCGGAGGACTTCCTTGCGCGCTTCCTTGGGGGCGGCATCGGCGGCATGGTTGTCGTGGCGCTGGTGGGGGCGGCCTCGTACATCTGCGCGTCCTCATCGACGCCGTTGGCCGCGGCGCTGATCGCGCGGGGAATGTCCCCCGGCACGGCGTTGGTGTTGCTGCTCGCCGGGCCTGCGACCAGCCTGGCATCGATGGCCGCTGTGCGCAGCCTGCTCGGGACGCGCGGATTGGTCGCCTATCTCTGCACGATCATCGGCTGCGCCATCGCGATGGGCCTCGGCCTCGATTGGGTTGCCGAAACCTGGCAGCTTCCCGTTGGGGTCATGCGCGGGGTCGAGGGCGCGGGGACGGAGGCGTCCGTGCATGGTCCGGCGGCCATCATCGCCGGGATAGGCCTGGCGGTGTTTCTGTGCGCGTTCACGGCGAAATGGCTGCTTGCGCGGGTCGCTCCCGCCGCTGGAAAGGCCGAACCGGCACACGCCGCCTCAGCCGGTGGGTGCTCCTGCTGCCATGCGCACGCGGATCAGCCTGCGACGGTCGAGGGCCGCGGCCCGGGTTGAGCCGCCACGGCTCCGTGGCACTATTCCGCTGGACGATGCGGCACGCCCGCGCGCTAACCTCCGTGGTCGGCCGGCACGCCCCCCGACGCTACCAGACCATCGGAGTACCTCCCATGTCCCGATTCGACCCGGCCGAGTCCATGGCGCAGATGCGCCACGAGTTCGGCGAGCATGGCGGCGTCAACCTGTCGATCGAGGCGAGCACGACGTTCACCGTGATGAAGGCGGGGACGATGCCGGAGATCTTCAGCGGACACCTTGGCCCGGACACGGGGGGGTGCTACCTCTACGGTCGCCACTTCAACCCCACGGTGTACGTGCTGGGGCGCGAGATCGCGGCGCTCGAGGGGGCGGAGAGCGGCTACTGCGCGTCCAGCGGCATGGCGGCCATCTCGAGCGCCATCCTCCAGGTGTGCGGCCACGGGGACCACATCGTCGCGGGCACGGCGCTCTATGGCGGAACCTACGCGCTGATGAACGACTTCCTCCCCCTGAAGAACGGCATCCGAACGACGTTCGTGGACTCGAGCGACCTCGCCGCCGTGGAGTCCGCGTTCACTGCGCGGACGAGGGTCCTGTACGTCGAGAGCATGAGCAACCCGACGCTCCGGATCGCGGACATCCCGGCGCTTGCGCGGATTGCGCACGCACGCGGGGCCGTGCTGATCGTCGACAACACTTTCGCGCCGATGATCCTCTCGCCCATCCGGCTGGGGGCGGACGTCGTGGTCCACAGCCTGACGAAGTTCATGAACGGCGCGAGCGACATCATCGCCGGAGCCGTCGTGGGGAGGACGGACTTCATCAAGTCGATGATGGACCTGCACACGGGGACGCTGATGCTGCTCGGCCCGACGATGGACCCACAGGTGGCGTTCGCGATCAGCACGCGGCTTCCGCACCTCGGGCTGCGCATGGCGGAGCACGGCCGCCGCGCCTTGGCCTTCGCCGAGCGCCTGGCGGACCTGGGACTAGACGTCTGCCATCCCGGGCTCCCTTCGCACCGCGACCATGCGCTGTTTGTCGGGCTTGCGAACGATGGCTACGGCATGGGGGGCATCCTGACGCTGGACCTGGGCACGCGCGAGCGCGCCGAGGCCCTGATGGAATGCCTCCAGAATGAGCAGCGCTTCGGCTACATGGCGGTCAGCCTCGGGTACTTCGACACGCTCATGTCGTGCTCGGCGGCGACTACCTCGAGCGAACTGCCCGCGGAGAAGCTGGTCGAGGCAGGGATCGCGCCGGGGCTCCTCCGCATGAGCGTCGGGATCACGGGGTCGCTGGAACAGCGCTGGTCGCAGCTCGAGGCTGCGCTCCGCGCGACGGGCATCCTGCAGGCAGCGCACGCCAACTGAAAGGGCCGATGGGCATGTCCAAACGACTGGCCGAGTTTCGTGAGTTCCGCGAGAGGATGAACGCGCGGATCCTGGGGCAGAAGGACCTCGTCGTGAACAGGTTCTTCGCCCTCGATGGGCAAGCATACAAGGCGGGAGCGCTCGAGGAGAAGACCAAGGAGCTGGCGGGGCTTTCCGCGTCGCTGGTGCTGAGGTGCGACGACTGCATCGCCTACCACGTGATCCGTTGCCGGGAGGTGGGCGCGACGAATGAGGAGATCTGGGAGGTGCTCGGGATCGGACTCGTCGTCGGGGGGTCGATCGTGATCCCGCACCTGAGGCGCGCCGTGGCGCTGCTGGACGAGTTGAATGCCGAGGTCGGCGGAGCTGGCGGGACTTCGGGCTAAGTCCTTGCGCCCCACCGGGGCCGGGAGCCTTGATCCATCCGATGGACTGAACCTTTCCGGGCGCAGGAGTGCAGCCCGGGAGGGAATCCCCGTGGAGCGCGGCTCATGCCCTTCATGTCTCGAAAGTCGAACGGCACAATTGGACGGGGGAGGGGTCCGCTTCGCGGCAGGGCACTGGCGCTCCTCGCGGCCGCGAGCATGTTTCCGCTGGCGACCGCGGCCGCGCGGGACCTGGCGGTCCCCGGCCGAATCCCGGCGCGCGCCGTGGCGGTCGTCTCCATCACCGACCCGGCGGGACTGTGGACCTCCCTGTCGGCCTCCCCCGCCTACGGTCCGCTCCAGAAGCTGGTCAATGGCGCGCTGTTCGACCACGGGGCCGCCTGGTCCACGTTCAATGCCGACAGGGCGGCGATCGAGGACTTTGTGGGCTATTCGATGACCGCCCCCGCCGTGTTCCAGGAGGCCGTGCGCGGCATCGACATCTACATCGCGGAGAGCAGCGAGGCCGGAAAGCGGCCCTACACGGTGATGCTGGCGCGCATGGGCGACGCCGGGCAGGCACAGCGCACCCTCGAGCTCCTCCTCAAGGAAGCCAAGAACTCCTCGGGCCTGGCCTTCGGCGAACGCGCCGACTCGATTTCCGAGAGCAAGCAGGAGGAGCAGGTTGTCTATTCGCTGCGCGGCCTGAAGCTCTCGCTCGCGGTCGTCGAGTCCGTGTTGATCGTCGCGTCGGACGACGAGGGAGCGTGGGCCGCGCTAGACGGCAAGGCCACCGTGCCCCTCTTCGAGTCGGATGCCTACCGCCGCTCCTCGGTCGCGCTCGATCCGCTCCCCGGCCAGATGTGGATGTACGGGGACGCGAGCGCCCTGGCGAAGCTGGCGGCGACCGTTACCGACGCGGGCACCATGGTGCCCGCGAACCTCCCTCCACGGCACATGGGGATTCTCGCGGAGGTGCGCCCGGACTACATCAAACTGACCCAGTTCACGGCGCCGTCGGAATTGACCCCCTTCGAGACCGCGACGACGGCGGCGACCCGCGGTGAGGCCTCTGGCTTCAAGGCCGCCGCTCTCCTGCCACCCGACGCCCTAGTCGTGCAGTTTGCCAACAACTTCGACGGCATCTCGGCGCTCTACGGACTGCGCGACACGCTGGTCCAGCAATCCGGCGGGCTCGTCTCCGACCAGCAGTTCCAGTCCGGTGTCGAGGGGGTGAACACCGCCCTTGGGTTTTCGCTGGAGAACGACTTCCTCTCCTCGCTTGGTGGCGACATTGCCCTCAGCCTGAACAGCTTCACGATGACGGCGAACGCGATTTCCGGAACGCCCACGTTCGACGCCGACGCCCTTTTCATTTCCACGCTGGCGGACGCCAGCCGCATGGAAACCGTCATGAAGCAGCTCGAAACCGAGTTGACGAAGCAGGCGGAGATGTTCGTCGCGCCGGGCAGCGACCCCTCCAAGAAGGGGGAGGCCGCCAAGGGTCTGTTCACGACGGAGAAGAAGGACGACGCAACACTGACGACCGTGGACCTGACCAACATCTTCCCCCCCGCCTCCCAGTTCTCCCCCACCTGGGCGATCACGAAGGACGGGATGTACGTTCTCGGCCTGAAGAAGGACGGCGTCGTTGCGGCGCTTGCGCGCAAGGGCGCCTCCCCCGCCGCGCTGTTCGAGTCCGCGCAGATGAAGGCCGCCGACAAGCTGCTCTCCCCGAACCGCCAGCAGGCAATGTCCATCAACCTGCGCGGAGGTGCGGACCTGATGGGGTCGATCATCGGGATGGCGGGTGGGGGATCGATGAAGCCATCGGACCGCGAGATGCTCGCCGCCTCGGTGGACCTTGTCCGCACCCTGGGCGTGTACCACGAGTCGGGGACCTTCACCCCTGAGGGCGTCACGCGCGAGTACCTCTTCCTGATGAAGTGATCCGCCGAAACGAAAACCCGGTTGACCGGGGGAGTATTCGCGGGAGAGTAGCCCCAGCCGTCGCCAGACTCCGAGCACACCGAAGCACGAACGATGAGCACCAACAAGCCGCGCGTCCTCGCCGTCGATGACGAGAACGACATCCTCCTGATCCTCCGCACCGCGCTCCGGGACGAGTACGACGTGGTCACCGCGTCCAACGGCCCCGAGGCGCTCATGTCCGTCGATCAGGACAAGCCCGACCTCATCATCCTCGACCTGATGATGCCCGACATGGACGGGATCGAGGTCCTGGAGGAGGTGCGCAAGAACCCGCGCACGGCGACCATCCCGGTGGTGTTCCTGACCGGCATTTCCGACAAGGCGAAGATGCGGGAGGCGCTCGACAAGGGCACCACCTACTACATCGTGAAGCCCTTTGATTGCGGCGAGCTCCTCAACAAGGTCGCCTTTGCCCTCGGCGAGTCCCAGCGCCTAACGTCCACGTCGTAGCTTGGCCCGCGGGACTGGCAGCGCCCCGGCGCCGGTCCTAGCGGGCCGGCGTTTTTTTCGTGGATCGTGGTTCGCGCCTTAGATCCAAGCAATCCACCTTCCACCCCCAACTTCCGACCACTCGACCTTTCGACTTTTTGACCTTTTGACCTTTCCACATTCCGACTTCCCTTCCCCGGAGCCCCCGATGTCCGCCGCCGTTTCCCCCATCACCATCACCCTTCCCGACGGCAGCCGCCGCGAGTACCCCGGCCCCGTGACGGGCGCGGAGATCGCCGCCAGCATCGGCGCCGGCCTCGCGCGCGCTGCCCTTGCCTTCAAGGTGGACGGCGTCCTGAGGGACCTCTCAACCCCCGTCCGGTCCGACGCGCGCATCGAGATAGTCACCGCGTCCTCGCCCGATGCGCTCGGGTTGCTGCGCCACTCCACCGCGCACCTCATGGCACAAGCCGTCAAGCGCCTGCGCCCCAACGCCATGCTCGAGGACGGTCCCCCCACCGAGGAGGGGTTCTGGTACGACATCAAAACCGAGCCGGCGTTCACCCCCGAGGATTTCCCCGCCATCGAGGCGGAGATGAAGAGGATTGCGAAGGAGAACCTGCCGGTCCGCCGACGCGAGATATGCCGCGACGAGGCCATTGCGCTCTTCACCGAACGCCGGGAGAAGTACAAGCTCGACATCATCTCCCGGCTGCCCGAGGACGCGACCATCTCCGTCTATGACCAGGGCGAGTTCACCGACCTGTGCCGCGGCCCGCACGTTCCGGCGACTGGCGCGCTGAAGGCGTTCGCGCTCATGGCGGTCTCGGGCTCCTACTGGAAGGGGGACGCCAAGAGCGACCAGCTCTGCCGCATGAAGGGCACCGCCTTCGCCAACAAGGAGGACCTTGACGCGCACATGAAGGTTCTTGAGGAGGCGAAGGCGCGCGACCATCGCCGCGTCGGCAAGGAAATGGGCCTCTTCTTCCACCACGACTGGGCCCCGGGAGAGACCTTCTGGCTGCCGAAGGGCAAGACCCTCTACCGCACCCTCAGCAACATGATGTCCGACCTGTGGGTCGAGGCGGGGTACGACGAGGTCTTCACCCCGATGCTGTTCCGCAAGGACCTGTTCGAGACCTCCGGGCACTGGGCGAAGTTCCGCGAGAACATGTTCATCGTGCCGGGCCGCGAGGCGCACTCGCTCACCCCCGAGGAGATCGCCGAGAAGGCGAAGCAGCTCGAGATGGAGGCGCGGCAGAACGAGCACGAGTGGAAGCAGATCGAGCCGAAGGTTGCAGCCGCGAGCGGCGCGGGTGAACGCCTCTCAGCCCTGCTGAAGTCACGCGTCATCGCCGAACGCCACTACCCGCTCTTCGAGCCCAAGCCTGGCGAGTTCACCGAACTCGCCCACCACGAGGGGGAAATCTACGCCCTCAAGCCGATGAACTGCCCCTCGCACATGCTCATCTTCCGGTCGGAGAAGCGCAGCTACCGGGAGCTGCCCCTGCGCATCGCCGACCAGGGTGTCCTGCACCGCAACGAGGCGAGCGGCACCCTGTCTGGCCTGACCCGCGTCCGCCAGTTCTGCCAGGACGACGGCCACATCTTCCTCACCCCCGACCACATCGAGGGCGAGATCACCGACCTGCTCGCGCTGACCCGCCGCGTGTATGCCCCGCTCGGCCTCGAGTTCTCGAAGATCTACCTCTCCACACGCCCGGCGAACCACCTCGGCACCAAGGAGCAGTGGGACGCGGCGGAGAGCGCACTCGAGCGCTCCCTGCGCAACAACGGCATGGAGTACCAGGTGAACGAGGGGGACGGGGCGTTCTACGGGCCGAAGATCGACTTCGTCGTGAAGGACGCGCTCAAGCGCGAGTGGCAGACCACCACCATTCAGCTCGACTACCAGCTCCCGCAGCGGTTCGAGCTCTCCTACGTGGACCGTGACAACACGGAGAAGTGCCCCATCGTGGTCCACCGGGCACTGTTTGGTTCATTCGAGCGATTCCTCGGGGTGCTCATCGAGCACTTCGCGGGCTGGTTCCCGGTGTGGCTCGCGCCGGAGCAGGTGCGCGTGCTGACGATCAGCGAGAAGTCGGAGGCGTGGGGGAAGGAAGTGCTCGCGGCGCTGCGTGCGGCGGGCGTGCGCGCGACGCTGGACATCGGCAACGAGAAGATCGGCGCGAAGGTGCGCCTCGCCCGCATCGCACGCGTGCCCTACATGCTCGTCGTCGGCGAACAGGAGGCGCAGAACCGCGCCGTCGCCGTCCGCCAGCGCGAGAAGGACGAGGGTGCGATGCCGCTGGAGTCGTTCCTCAACCGGATCGCGGTGGAGGGCAGGGTGAGGTTTTAGGGA
>CAZUCD010000030.1:0-30136 GCA_964618855.1 uncultured Candidatus Sumerlaeota bacterium | reverse complement strand
ATTGCAGTCTGCGGGTCGTCGAGAGTGCGCAACTCCTCCGGGACGAACCTGTCCAGTCCGCCGCGTGTCTCGCTGTGTGTTCCGGGCTCCAGTTCGTTCAATGTAGCCTGTCTCCTGTTCCCCGCACAGCCAGCGGCGCGGGGGTGTACTGGAACTCCGTTTGTGGCCTCAGTGGCTGCCCCAGCCGCTGACGCCCTTCGGGGGCTGCGGTTCCTTGCCGTCGCGCGAGAAGAGTTCCTTCTTGAGCGGGTAGCCCTGGCGCACGGCGTCGTCGAAGAAGGAGGGGAGGTTCCCCTGGGGGCGGTGGGCGCCGATGATCTTGCCGTTCTCGTCGACGCGGTCGACCTCGTACTTGAAGAGCGGGTTGATGCAGTGGTTGCCGTTGGCGTCCAGGTTCAGGATCTCGGTGACGCCGGTGAGCTTGCGGGACCCGTCGCGGAGGCGGGCGGTCTGGACGACCATGTTGATGGCGGAGGAGACCTGGAGGCGGACGGCGGTGAGGGGCAGGCCTGTGTCCGCGTAGAGGCAGAGGGTCTCGAGGCGGGAGAGCGCGTCGAGCGGGGTGGTGGCGTGGACGGTGGTGAGCGCGCCCGAGTGGCCGGAGGTCATGGCCTGGATGAGGTCGAGCGCCTCGCCGCTTCGGATTTCGCCGATCACGATGCGGTCCGGGCGCATGCGGAGGGCGGAGTGCAGGAGTTCGCGTATGGTGACGCCGCCGCGGCCCTTTTCGTCGGGGGGGCGCGCCTCCAGGCGCAGGACGTGGTCCTGGAGGATCTGGAGTTCCGACGTGTCCTCGATGACGAGGATGCGCTCGTTGGCCGGGATGGCGCGGCCGAGGGCGTTCAGTAGGGACGTTTTGCCGGAACCGGTGCCGCCGGCGACGACCATGTTCAGGTGCATCTCCACGCAGAGCTGGACGAAGTCGATCATCTCGCGCGTGACGGCGCCGAAGCGAAGGAGGTCCTCCGGGGTGAGCGGCTTGTCCGGGAAGCGGCGGATCGAGAGCGAGACGTTGGCGCAGGCGGGGGGCCCGATTATGTGCACGCGTGAGCCGTCGGGTAGACGCGCGTCCACGCGGGGCGTCTCCGGGGAGAGGCGCTTGCCGACGAACTGGCAGATGATGTTCGCGGCGGCGACGACCGCCTTCTCGTCCTGGAACTTGATGTCCGTCTTCGTCACCTTGCCGCGCTGCTCGATGTAGATCTTGTCGGGCGCGTTGATCATGATTTCCGTGACCGACTTGTCGTCGAGCAGCGGAAGGATCGGTGAGAGGAATATGCGCGAGGCCCCCTGGACGAAGGCATTCATCTCGGCGTTCTGTGATCCGGCGCTCATGGGTGGCCTCGGTTCAGGTTCGGAAGGGTGTTGAGTCCAAAGTCGGGGGTTCGTGGGTCGTGCGGGGACCCTTCGGGGTGCGGCTACTTGTTGAACATGAGCAGGAGCCCGAAGACGCCGCAGATCACGATGAGTGCAATGAGCAGGCCGTAGAACCACAGCGGCTGTTCCCAGAGGATCGACTTCACCTTTTCCACCGGGGGCGGGGTGTCTGTCGAGGGCTGCTGTGCGGTGCCGGCCGCGTATGAAGGGCGCGTGGCCGCAGAGGAGCTGCCCGGGCCCGGCACCTTCTTGCCCTGCATCATCGCCTGGAGCGTCGGGGAGATGGGGCCGGTGCTCGGCTTCATCTTGGGCGCGTTCGCCCATGCCGTGGCGGGGAGGCGCTTGGCGGAGGACTGCGGGGGAAAGAGCGGCGGGATGCGTTCGCTGTCCCCGACGGTGCGGCGCTCCTGGTTGATGAGCTCGCGGAGCTTGTCGAAGGTGGCGCCGGGGTTGGCCTGCGCCGTGGCCATCGCGCGCTGGAGGTCGAGCACGGAGATGTAGGCGAACTCCGTCGCGCGCGACTTCACGGTCGGCGAGGACGGAACGGCGATCTCCGCCGTCGGCGGGTCGGTGTCCTCGGGGCTGGACTTCTGCTTGGGTATGGCTTCGCCGGATGCGCTGGAGGTGCGCTCGGCGAAGGGATCGGACTCGGGGATCGGCTTGGGGAGTAGGTTGCCCTGCGCGCGCGTGTAGTCGCCGCGCAGCGCCTCGGCGAACTCGGCCCCGTGCTGGAAACGGTCCTGCGGCTTCTTGGAGAGCGCCTTGCGCAGGATCATCTCGAGGCTGCGGCTGAGGTCGGGGCGGCGCGTCCGGATGCCCTTCGCCTCCGTCGCGAGGTGCTGGTAGGCGACGAGGACGGGGTTTTCGTCCGTGAAGGGGCGCTGACGGGTGAGGTACTCGTACAGCACGCACGCGAGCGAGTAGACGTCGCTGGCGGGGACCTGCTGCTGGCGGCGGAGGTACTCGGGGGAGAGGTAGTGGGGGTCGCCCGCGATGATGCCCGCGTGGGCGATGTCGCTGGGTGTCTCGTCCGAGGAGCTGGAGGTCGCATCCCCCATCCATGGGTCCACGACGGAGAATCCGTCGTGGGTCATGATGAGGTTGTTGGGCTTGAGGAAGCCGTGCGCCTTGCCGAGTTCGTGGAGGGGATTGAGTGCCTCGGCGATGTTGGCGAAGAGGTGGCGCGCGCGGTCCTCCTCGGGCTTCTCCGTGTTGACGACCTGGTAGTATGCGAGGGAGACGCCCTCGATCCACTCGCGCACGTACAGCGCGCTGCCCTGGCCGAGGCTGAGCTCGATGCCGCGCGCCCAGTTCTTCCAGTCGCGCTCGAGCCAGATGCGGGAGTTCGTGACCTCCGCGAGGGTGGTCAGCTCGCGCATGACGACGCGGCGCTTCTTCTCGCGGTCGTCGCCAAGCCAGCACACGGCCCTCCCGGTTTTCAGCGTGTTGAGCACGCCGATCATCGGGTACTTGGCGAATGCCGAGTAGAGTTCGTCGGTGCCTTCGGATGCCATGTGGGGGGTGGCCCGGGTTGTCTCCTTACTTCTTTTCTGCGACGGGTGATGGACTTGGTGCGGGTGTTCCGATGGTCGGGTCGAGCTTGTTCAGGGCGCGGCGGCTGGCCTCCTTGGCCTCGTTGTACTGGTCGCCGTAGACCTTGAGCGCCTCGCTGAGCGCCTGGGTGAGGTTCTCGATCGAGCGGTTGAGCTCGTCGAACCTGTCCTCGTGCAGGCTGCGCATGCTGAGGTTGTCCTTGTTGAGGTTGGAGATGCGCTTGAGGACGTCCGTGCGCAAGAGCTCGAGCTTGCGGTCGAGTTCGCCGAGGTCGCGCGCGGGTGTGCCGGCGCCGATGCCGTCGCTGCTGAGCAGGGTCGCCTTCTGGAGTTCGGCGATGTCGGCCTTGAGCTTGTCAACGTCGGCGGAGGATGCGGCGCTGGCGCCGCCGACCTGCCGGGCGACCTCCTCCTGGATGCGCTTGGCGATCTGCTCCTCGACTGGGCGTCCGGCCTTGGCGCTCTCCTGGATGACGGCGTTGAGCTCGCGCACGCGAGCCTGGGCGCGGGATTCGAGTTCGGCGATCTGGCCGGACATGGCGTCGGTTGCCTTCCTTGCGCGTGCGAGCTCGAGCTCGATCTCCTCGCGCAGGGACTGGTAGCGCGCCATGTAGTCGTCGGAGCGCTGCGCCTGTTCGGTCATGCGCGCCTCGAGGTCCGCCATGCGTGTGCGCAGCGCCTTGGTTTCCTTCGTGGTGGCGCAACCGGTCGCGAGGAGGCCCGCAAGCGCGAGGGTGGCGAGTTTGGTCGCTCGGGTCATGGACTGGGTATGCCGGTTCCTGTTGTGGTGTGCGCGCGCCGTCGTGCGGTGCGCGGGGCCTGCATGTGTGGCCGGTGTCCCGAAACCGGATGGTGTCGGCATGGCCGGGGCGATGTCACTCCGTTTCCCGGTGGCGTTCATCAGCGCTTCTCCAGCTCGGCGATGAGTGCCTCGACGCGCTTGCGGTCGAACCCGGGGATCTTGTCGGCGGAGAGGACCTCGCGCAGGTTCGGGATGGCGTCCCTGGTGCCGTTGCGGTCGAGCCACGAGAGCGCGGAGTCGCGCACCATCTCGTACGAGGCCTGATTCTCCACGGGGTAGTTGAGCATGCTGGCCACGTGGGGGCCGAACTCCTGGTTCGTGAGCTCCTTCACGGCGAAGAGCGCGGCGATGCGCCGTTCCCAGGACCCCGACTCGAATGCCGCCACGAGGATGCGGCTCGAGTTCGGCGTCGTGTAGTACCTCGAATAGGTGCTCGTGCGGGAGAAGCTCGTCGTGGTGACGAAGGGCTGGTTGAGCGTGAGTTCAAGGACGAAGTCGACCACCTCGGGACCCGCGGTCGGGAGGAGGGTCTTGAGCACGTCGTTGTCCTTCCCCCACGCGCGCCATCCGCGGCGCAGGCCGCCCTCGTAGCGCGTGCGGTCCTTCTGCGAGAAGAAGTAGGTGATGTACATGCGGCTTGCGATGAAGCGCGGATCCGGCGTGTCGCCCAGGTCGCGTGCCGCCGTCAGGAGCCAGTCGAGTTCGTCGAAGGGGTTGTCCTTTGCCATGAGCTTCATGCCGTGGTCGCGGAAGAGCTCCGGGCTGGCGAGGAGGCTGGCCGGTGCAGGGGTGGGGACGGGGGTCTTGGCGGCCTCGACGTTGATGGGCGTCGGCGAGGCGATGGTGGAGAGGATGTTGCCGAGGTCGATGTCGCGGTTGGGTGTCGTGGCGGGTGTGGGGAGCGGCGTCGGGCGCGGCGTGGGCGCGGGCGTCGGTGGGGGCTCCGGCGTGGGGGTCGCGGCTGCGGTTGCCATGGCGACGTCGACGGGGGTGGGGGTCGGCACGGGCTTGCCGTCCTCATCCTCGTCCGGCGTGGGGGAGGGCCTCGGCGTCGGCGTGGGCTCGGGTGTGGGCGCGGGCGTCACCTCGACGACCTTGGGCTTGCGCGTGCGCAGTTCCTGCTCCGCCTCGTAGGTTTGGGTATCGCGAACGAAGAAGGCGAAGAGCATGGAGAAGGCGAGGATGACGCCGGCAACGATGGGGAGCTGCCGGTGGTGCCAGAGGAACTCCAGGGAGGGGCGCAGGTCGGAGCCCTTCGAGCGCGCGTAGGTCCACATGCCGGTCAGCAGGCGGAGGAGTGCGCTGAGCGTGAAGGGATACATCGGGCTGAAGAACAGCGCGACACCGAGCGCCAGCAGGACAAACCCGAGCCCGAACTGCTTGCGGCCGATGAACGAGAGCCCCGGCAGCAGCAGTTCCATGAAGACGTAGTCGGATGCCTTCGCCTTGCCCGACATGAGGCGGGGCATGAAACGCATCGAGTCCGCGATGTCTGCGAACGTGCGGGAGAATCCCGACTCGACCTTGGTCTCGACGAGCTTGAGCTCCTCGAGGACTTCGTTGAGGTCCTGGGGACGCTCGTCGGGGGACTTGGACAGCATGCGCTGGATCAGCTCGACGAATCGCTCCGGGACGTCGGGCGCCTTGCTGGAAACAAGGGGCGGCGTCAGGCTGATCTGCTTCATGATGACTTCCATCGGATTGGCCCTTGGGTCGTCGAATGGGGCCTGGCCGACAAGGAGCGCATAGAAGAGGGTGCCGAGGGCGTAGATGTCCGCGCGGAGATCCACGGGCTTGCCCGATGCCTGTTCCGGAGACATGTACACCGGGGTCCCGACGATCTTGTCCATGGTGAGGTTCTGGGCGCCTTCGGCCTTTGCGATGCCGAAGTCCATGACCTTGATCTTCTCGCCGGGGAGGAGCATGACGTTGGCCGGCTTGATGTCGCGGTGGACGATGCCCTTGGAGTGGGCGTGCGCCAGGCCGGCCGCCATCTGCTGTCCCCATTGGCAGACCTTCTTCCAGTGGGTGGGGCCCTGGAGGCGGATGTCCTCGATCGACTCTCCATCGAGGAATTCCATCACGATGTAGGCGGATCCGTCCTCGAGGGTGTCGCACTCGATGATGGCGACGAGGTTCTCGTGGTTGAGGATGCTCATGACCTGGATTTCGCGCGCGAAGCGTGCGCGCGTGTCCGGGTTGTTGAACGCCGCCGGGGGGATGACCTTGATGGCGACCTCGCGCGACAGGGATTTCTGCCGCGCGAGGAAGACGATGCCCATGCCCCCGCGGCCAAGTTCGCGGAGGACCTCATAGCGTGCGTTGAGCTTCGGCGACGTATGGATCATGGTCGTGGGCGCCGAAGTGCCCTGCTCACTTGAACTCGGTGGCGAGGCGGTTGCGGAATGCGGTCACCTTGGTGGCAGTTTCGTCGTCTTCCGGGATCGACGCGGCCAGCAGGCGGTTGAGGATGTTGTCCGTGTTGACGAGCACCTTCTCCTCCTTCGTCGCGCGATAGGCGGAGTAGAGCTCGCTTTCCACCTCGGTGCGCGACCTGTCGTAGGCGCGGCTGGCTTCCTTGAAGACCTCGAGGAGTTCCGGGTCGCGGACCCAGTTGGCCACGATGGTCGTGTCGAGGCGGTCGAAGCGCGCCTCCTTCGGGAACATGCGCAGGGTGAGGTTGGCGCGTTCGCGGGTTTCGAGCGAGGCGTCGATGCGTCCGGCGCCGGTGGTGCGGTCGAAGTTGGGCGGGGGCCGGCGCCAGATCGCGGCGACCTGCTGCTTCTTGTACCCCTCGAGCTGGTCGAGGTGGTTGAGCGCGGCCTCGCGCACCGCGAAGCGCCCGTCGCGTTCGATGCGGACGGCCTCGTTGCGGTTCTGGACGAGCTTGTCCAGCTTGTCCACCACTTCCGTGCCGGCCGTCATGCCCTGGATTTCGGAGAGGGTCTTCTCGAAGTCGCGGTGGAGTTCGATGGCGCGGTCGAGCTTTGCGAGCCGCTCCTCGAGGTCCTTGCGGCGCCCGCCGTCCTTGCCGTCCTTGTCGTAGTCGGCCGAGATTGCGTTGTAGATGGAGCGGATGACGTCCGTGCTGGACGACGCATCGAATGCGAAGTAGGCGCGCATGAAATCGGCGTCGTGGATGATGTCCTTCGCCTTGTCGACGAATGGCTGGAGCGACGTGGCGGAATCGGCTCCCGTTGCGGCGATGGCCTCCGCCTGCTTGACCAGGTCCTCGGCCTCCGCGCGGAAGGGCTCAAACTCGCCCTTCATGCCGGCGGTCGCGCGGCCGTAGAGGTTGTTGATCTTCTGCTTGAGGGTGACGCGGCGCTGGCCGATGTCCCACTTGGCCGCGCCGGCCTGGTCGTACTTGAGCAGTTCCGGGATGATCTGGGTGAGGGCCGTGTCGAACTGGCCGGACTCCTCCGCGGCCTGGAAGTCGGTGGAGAGGTCCGTCACGTAGCGGCCGAACTTCGCCTTGATGTCCTCGATGTCCACTTGGGCGGCGGTGGCCACTTCGCCGGGGGAGACCTTCTGGACTTCCTGGTAGGCCCTTGGGACGCCGCTCTTCTTGGCGAGGGCGTCCTGCGCGCGGGCGAGGATTTCCACGTCGGCCTTGAAGGAGACCGCCATGGCCTTGGTGTCCTCGTCCACGGTGCTGGAGGTGCTGATTTCCTCGATGCGTTCGAGGCAGCGCTTGTACTTCTGCGTGTTGACGAGATCGAGCAGCTCCTGCTTCACCTCGGGACGAACGCCGGTGATGGCCTCGGGGCCCTTCTTGCGGGTGGACTGGATGTAGACGAAGTACCCGCCGCCGGCTGCGAGGAAGAGGAGGACGGCGACGATGACGAAGCGGACGGCGTTGCGCATGCCCGCGTTCTTGTCGTCCTCGAAGATGGGGTGCTTGATGTGGTGGAAGATGAAGGTCGAGTCGCCGATCTTGATCATCGTGCCCTCGGAAAGATCGGCCTTGGCGACGCGCTTGCCGTCCACCCAGGTGCCGAACGTCGAGGAGAGGTTCTTGAGGACGACCTTCTTGTCGCGGTTGTAGCGGATTTCGGCGTGTTCCTTGTCCGCCTCGCGCTCGTGGATGAGGAGGTCGCACTCCTTGGCATCGGTGCCGATCTTGACGATAGTCGCGCGGATGTAGAGGCGTATCGACTTGTCGACGGATGCGAGTTCCAGGTAGCCGAGGGCGTCGGTGGGGTGCGCGACGCTTTCCCCGCGCTTGACGGCCTTCATGACGATGGTTCCGCCGGGTCCGACGCTGGGTGGCTCGGCGGAGGCGGAGGCTGCCGGCGCGGCTGCGGGGGCCTTCGCGGACTCCTGCTGGCGGCGGAGCTCGTTGATGTCGATGGCGACCGTGGCGCCCGCGTCGGCCTGCAGGTGCGCGGGCACTCCCATGTGGAACGTGACCTTCACGTAGCCGAAGTGGACCGTGCACCCGTCGTTCAGGGGCGTGGGGGACTTCGGCTGGATGGCCTTCTCGTTGATGAAGGTCTTGTTGCGGGACTCGAGGTCCTCCAGCGTCCAGGTGTCGCCCTCCCACCGAAGCACGGCGTGCACGCGTGAGATGGACTTGTCCGGGATGATCAGGTCGGCGCCTTCCTCGCGCCCGACCGTCTGCTCAAGCTTGTCCAGGACGAGGATGCGGTCCTCGCCGGTCTTGATGTATGCCGGCGAGATACTGTTGGAACTCATTCCTCCAGCTCCTTCTTCAGCCTGTGGCGCGTGAGGTGTGCGTAGATGAACCACTCGTCAAGCGGGTAGCGGTCTGGTTCCTGTCCGCCGAGGGTGAGCTTCCAGAGCTCGTCCACCTTCTTCAGTGCATCCTCGAGGAGGCGCTTGCGCTCGACGACGAGCGTGGTGCGATCCGCCTGGCGGAGGTTCTCCTGAATGTCGTTGTAGCGCTTGCGGAAGTAGGTCGAGTCGCTCTGGAAGTACTCGTAGAGGCGGCGCGCCTCCTCGTAGATGCGGTCGTAGTCCTTGTCGTTGCGCCACTTGTCGGCGGCCTGCAGCAGGCAGAGCGCCTCCATGTAGCGGTTGAAGACCATCCAGAACTTCGCCTTGTCGGAGACGGTGGCGTAGTCGTCGTTGGACCGCATGCGGGAGGTGTCGAGGATGAGGCGTGCCTTGCGCTCGAGGTCCAGGCCGCGCTTGATCAGTTCCTCGGGGGACTCGGTCCGGGTACGGCCGGGGAACTGCTGCGCTTCGAGCATGTTGTCCACAAACTTGTCCAGGCGATCCGACTGCCAGGAGTAGCACATGCCGGTGGCGACATAGAGCATCTCCCCAACCTTCTTCTGGCGCACCCAGAGGCGGTTGAAGGGGAGTGCCACGAGGTCCTCCTCCGTCAGCTCGCTCTCCTTGATGGCGGGGCTCTTGGGCACCTTGCGGGTAAGGTCCGTCACGGCCGACTGGGACATGTCCGTGATCTTGTCGTTCTCCCACTTGTTGCGGGCGATCACGTTGTTGGGGAAGCGGGGGACGAGGGGCTTGTCGTAGAACTCGAGCTGCTTCTCCTTGTCCTCGGACGCGGGTGTGTCGAGCGAGAAGAAACGGATGTTCATCGAGGGCGGGAGGGAGTCCCAGCAGTCGACGGCGAAGTAGATGTAGATGTTCGTGGATGTGAAAGGGTAGAGCTTGGGCCCGACGAGCTTGGGGGGCGTGGGGTTCGAGTAGCCCGGCGCAAGGACGTCGAAGCGCACGCCGCGGAAGTCGCCGAGGACGAACTTGCCCCCGGACCAGATGAAGCGCCCGTTGCCGAAGCGCGGCGGAAGGACGTTCCAGTTGCGCTCCTCGTAGGAGAGCTTCCTTGCCATCGGGTCGTCCGGGAACTTGCGTGCGAGGGAGAGCTCGTCGTGCATGGCCTTGCGCACGAGCGCCTCGCGCTCCTCGACCTCGTCGTAGCGATCGGGCGGGACATCGGCCGGGGTGACGCGGTCAAGGTTGGCCTTGTACTCGACCTCGAACTTGGCGCGGAGCTCCTTGTAGCGGCGCATCTCCTTGCTGTAGCTGGAGGCGGCCATGTTTGCGGTGTCGGTGAAGGCGGCGGGGATGTTGAAGTCCCCCTCCTTGGCCATCGGGAAGACGACGGTCATGCGGCCTTCGTATGGGAGCTTGCCGCTGATCTTGGTCGCGATGAGGGGGGTGTTCTCGAGTTCGCGCTGCTCGCGGAGCTTGAGGCCGAAGACAACGAGCCCGAGTGCGGCGACGATGCCGACGACGGCGAGGAGGAGGAGACCCTTGCGCTTCTTCTCCGCAGCGCGGTCGCGCACGGGTCCGCCCGCGGCGTCGAGTTCGAACCGGACGCGCAGGCGCGTGGCGCCCACCTCGATGATGTCACCCTCGTTCAGGTCTGCGCCGAGGGTCTGCTGGCCGTTCAGGTAGGTGTGGTTTGCGCTGCCAAGGTCGGTGAGGGTTGCGCTCGGCATGGTGTTGATGCGGGCGTGCTTGGTCGAAACCTGCCCGTCGTTGAGCGACACCTCGCACCGTTCCTCCGGGGGGAGGCTCTGGTCGACACGTCCGATGATCGCCACGTCGCGGACCTCGAACACGGCGCCCGTGTCGGGTCCGGCGACCACTTCCAGCTTGATGAAACTAGCCATTGAGTGGTTCTGCTCCGGCCTTGATTTGGTTCACTGGTTCGGGTCTCAGGGACCGCTGGGGTTCTCGGTCTCGCCCTTGGCCCGCAGGATGAGCGGTCCAATCAGCACGAGGAAGACCGACGGGAAGATGAAGAGCACCATGGGGATGAGGATCTTGGTCGGCGCCTTGTTTGCGCGTTCCTCGGCCACCTGCATGCGGCGGAAGCGCATGATCTCGGCCTGCGTGCGGAGCACGTTGCCGAGCGGCGTGCCGAGCTCCTCCTGCTGGATCAGCGAGGTGGTGAACGAGCGCATTTCCATGAGGTCGACGCGGGTTCCCATCTCCGCGAGGGCCTTCTTGCGGATCGCGCCGAGCTGGAGCTGCTTGGTGAACCTCTTGATCTCGGTCTGGAGCGGGCTCTTCCCCAGGAGCGTCCCCGCGCGGTCCATCGCGATGGAGAAGTCCATGCCGGCCTCGACGAGGAGCGTGAGGAGGTCGAGGAGGTAGGGCATGCCGCGGAAGATCGCCCACTTGCGGTCCTCGATGATCGTGTTCAGGTAGTAGAATGGGAAGAATGCGAGCGCGCCGCCGAAGAAGAGGCTCATCATGACGACGTAGCGCGGGTCGATGTCCGGCATCGCGACGAAGAGGGCGAACGGCATCACCACCCCGAGGAAGAGCATCACGAAGTGCGAGCCGACGTAGTCCTGCGGGGAGAAGATCGTGTCGAGGCCGCCGAGGTTGAGCTGCCGGCCCGTCCACTGGATGTAGTCCTGCGCCGCCTCCAGGTTCATGAACCACGAGCCGGGGCTGAGCTTCCTGGCGAGCGGCAGCATCACGTAGAAGATGCCGACGTGCTCGGCGTCCACCTTGCCGAACTCCTCGCCGATGTCCTGGAAGAGCCAGGCGAGCCAGTAGGCGATGATCGAGATGCTCGCCGCCGCCAGCAGCACGTAGGCGATCAGGACCAGGTTGGTCCTCAGGATGAAGAGAATATCGGGATTCATGGCGTGGAGGGGTCCGTCCTCAGACTTCGATGTTCGTGATCTTGCGGATGATGAGGAAACCGATCAGGTCGAAGATGCAGACGAAGACGAGGATGATCATGCCGGCGACGGTTGTGAAGAGCTTCTCCACGAGCGACGGGTCGATGAAGTAGAGGACGAACATGAGGACGAAGGGGGCGCTGGCGAGCATCGCGGCCTGCATGCGGCCCTCCGCCGTGAGCGTCTGGATGCGGCGCTCGATGCGGAACCGCTCGCGGATCACCGAGACGGCGTTGTCGCACACCTCGACGAGTCCGGTGCCCATCGAGTAGATCGTGTTCACGGAGGCGACGAAGAGGCGGAGGTCCTGAAGGGGGATGCGCTTGGTGAGGGCTTCGAGGGAGCGTTCGAGCGACTGGCCGAGCTGGACCTCCTGGATGACGAGGCGGAACTCGCCGGCGAGGGGCTGCGGGCACTCGTCGACCATGATCTGGATCGCGCCGGGGAGGGAGAGGCCGGCCTTCAGGCCGTTGGAGAGGATGTTGAGGCCGTCCACCATCTGTTGGTGGAACATGGACATGCGGCGTTCCAGCGCCTGCTTGATGTAGATGTCGGGGATCATGAATCCGCCGATGGCGAGGGGGATCATGGGTATGAGCTTTGCGCCCCCGGGGATCTTGAGCGAAAGGAGTCCCCCGAGCGCGAGGCCCACGCCGGCGGCGGTGATCTTGAAGGTCAGGATCGCGCCGGGTGGCATGAAGAGCAGCATCTCGTCCAGGCCCGGGGTGGCGTCCGCCTTGGCCTGGAAGCGCTTGTTGTACTCGTTGGCGCCGGCGTCCAGCGCCAGCGTCAGCGAGAAGCCCAGGAGGCTGATCGAGATGCCCAGGCCGACTAGGCACGCGATGAGAATCGGGTCCACGGTGCGGGTCTCCTCAGGAGGGCATGAAAATGTCGAGCGGGATGTCGATTCCCCGTTCCTTCAGGGCCTCGATGAACTTCGGGATGCGGCCGAGCGGGACGAATCGTCCGTCGATCTTGCTGTCGGCGTCGAGCTTGTACTCGAAGCGGTAGATGTCTGCAACGTTGTACTGCCCGTCCTCGAGGCCGAGGACCTCGACGATCTCGTGGATGCGGCGGCTGCCGTCGGGGAAGCGCTCGCAGTGGACGATGAGGTGGACGGCGCGGCCGATCTGCTCGCGGATGGCCTGAAGTGGGAGCTCGACGCCCTTGGCCATGAGGCACATGGTCTCGAGGCGCGAGAGCATGTCGCGCGCGGTGTTGGCGTGGCCGGTTGTCAGCGACCCGTCATGGCCGGTGTTCATGGCCTGGAGCATGTCGAGCGCCTCGCCCGAGCGGCATTCGCCGAGGACGATGCGGTCGGGGCGCATGCGGAGCGAGTTCTTCACGAGGACGCGGATGGTGATCTCGGTGTTGTTGCCCTCGTTGCTGGCGGGGCGCGCCTCGAGGCCGATCACGTGCGGCTGCTGGAGCTGCAGTTCGGCGGAGTCCTCGATGGTGACGATGCGCTCGTCCGAGGGGATGAAGGACGAGATGACGTTGAGGAGGGTGGTCTTGCCCGCGGCGGTGGCGCCGGCGACCACGATGTTCTGGCGGTACTTGACGGCGAGCCGGAGGAACTCCTTGATCGCGGCGCTCATCGAGTTCTTCGCGACGAGGTCGTCCGGCGTCAGGGGCTTCGAGGGGAACTTGCGGATCGTGAGGACGGGACCGACGAGGGAAACCGGGGGGATGATCGCGTTGACGCGGGAGCCGTCGCCGAGGCGCGCGTCCACGAGGGGGCGTGCCTGGTTGAGGGGGCGCCCGAGCGGTGCGACGATGCGGTTGATCGCGGTCAGCAGGCGCTCGTCGTCGATGTAGCGGCGGCGCGACTTCAGGGTCTTGCCCTTGCGCGCGATGAAGATGTTCTCCGAGCCGTTCACCATGATTTCCTCGATCTGCGGATCGGCGAGGTAATCCTGGATGGGGCCGAGGCCGAGGGCCTCGTCGAGGACGTCCTTTAGGAGCCTCTTGGCGGAGATCGTCTGCGGGATTTTCCCCGCGCGCTGCATGTCGTAGATGATCTGGTTGGTGGTGGAGTAGGCCTTCTTCCACAGTTCGAGGTCGGCGAGGTTTTCCTGGGCGACGCCGCGGAGGCGAATGGCCTCGACGAGCTTCTCATGCACTTCGGCGCGCATGGTGGTGTATGCGTCGCGGCGCTGGGCCTGCTTCTTGGCGCGGTCGGCGAAGGGGCTCTCGCCGGGGCTGATGTTGATCTTGGCGTCGTCGGCCTCCTCCTCGAAGTAGGCCTGGCCGTCGTCGCCCTTCTTGACGGTGCCGCCGATGGGGGCGGGCTGGGCGGCCGCCGCGGGGGCCGCTTCCTTCTGCTTCTTGGCAATCTCGGAGTCGGTGAACCCGACTGTCTCCGCGCCGGGGATCTTTGCCTGGGGCGCGGCCGGGGCATTGGCGAATGCGCCGACGCCGAGGTCCATCGTCTCGGAGGTGTTGATCGACTTGGGTGCTGGGGGCTTCGGGGGCTGCATGCCGATGTTGCCGAAGCCGACGGTGTTCTCGGAGTCCGCCTCCTCGATGTAGCTGAGCAGGACGTCGCCGAGGATGAGCTGGTCGCCATGGCGGAGGAGCTGCGAGGAGACCTTGGTGCCGTTGACGTAGACGCCGGAGGAGCTGTTGTTGTCGATGACCTGGTAGGCGCCGCCCTGCATGCGCACGAAGCGTGCGTGCTTCTTTGAAACGGTGTTGCGGTTGATGACGACGTCGCATGCCGGGTCGCGGCCGATCACCATCTCGGCGGCCGTGAGGAGGTAGTCCTTCTCGAGCTCGCCGCTCATCGCCTTCGCGCGTAGTGTGACAGCCATGTCGCCGATCTTCCGTGGTCATTAGAGAGAGAGCCGACTTGCGCAGTCGGCTCTCTCTCTGTTGGGGAGGTGGGCCGGGGATCCGGGGGATCCCCGGCCGTTTACCCGTCCGCCGTGTGGGCGGGTGCTTGTTGGTCGTCGTGGATCAGAACTCGATCTTGTCGATGAAGTCCTTCTTCGTGTTGTCCTCGGGGAACGGGGTGGGCTCGGGCGGGGCGGGAACGTCCTTTGCCCAGCCGAGGTAGAACGCCCAGTTGCCTTCGCGGTACAGCGAGTCGCCCTTGTAGTACTGCTTCGCCTGCGGGCCGGTCGTGGAGTAGGCGCGGCGTCCTGCCTCCTCGAAGGTCTTCGGCATCTCCGGCGTGATGAAGAAGAACGAGCGGACGTTCTGTCCGTTGCGGCCCTGCTGCTTGAACACGAGGTTCACGATGGGGATCTGCTCCAGCAGCGGGGTCGAGTTCTTGGTCATGCCGAAGAGGTTGGAGTTGATGCCGGAGACGACGATTGTCTGGCCGTTCTCGCAGTCGAGGACGGAGGACGACTTGAACTTCTTGAGCTGCAGGGAGGCCTGGTCGCTGCCGCCGCTGCCGTCGTCGAAGGTCGGCGCCTCGCTCTGGTTCTGGGCGAGGAGGTCCACCGAGACCGAGGTGCGGATCTTGGTGTTCTCGAGGATCTCCGGGGTGACGGAGACGCTGAGGCCGGTTTCGATGGTGGCAAGGCCGGCGTTCTCGGAGCCGACGAGCGGGACGAAGATCGTCGCGCCGTCCTGGAACTGTGCGGTCTCGCCGGAGAGCACGGCCTGGTGCTGCTCGCCGTAGTATGTCGTGTAGCGCTTGGACTTCAGGAAGTTCACGCTCTTGACGCCGTTGAGGACGGCGAAGTCGAGGGTGACGGGTCCGCGGTCGGTGCCGGCGGAGCTGCCGAAAAGGCCGCGTCCGTCGACGAGGGTCGCCGCGTTGGCGTCGTCCGCGCCGCCTGCCGCGTCGTCAAGGAGGGAGCTGGAGTAGTCGCGCCCGACCTTGGTGGCTTCCTGCGCAACGCCGAACGTGAAGTTGTTGTAGGGAACGGCGCCGCGGTCGTTCGTCTTGTTGAGGTCCACCGTGACCATCGTGACGTCGATCTCGACCATGCGCTTCTCGAGGCTGACGTGGCTGATGATGTTGTTGGAGAAGTACATCGCCGCGATGTCCGTTGTCTCGGCCTTCGCCTGGTCGGTGTTGACGACGCCCGTGAGCCAGACGCCGACCTCGCCGTCGGGGTTGGTGAAGAGGGAGGCCTTGACGGTGGAGTACTGGCGGTCGTTGAGCTTGCGCTGCAACTCGGTGAGTGCGCGCTCCTGCTCGACGATGGAGATCTTGCGGGTGACGAGGTCGACGACGTCGAAGCGCTCGAGGATGGCCTTGTACTTGCGCTCGTCGTCCTTGGTGGTGATTTCGCCGCGGAGGACGATGAGGTCGCCCGCGCGGTCCACCGAGAGGCCCTGCATGCCGACCATCAGTTCATTGATCGCCTTGATGTCCTGCTCGATGTTTGCGCCGCTGACGATGACGCGGTAGAGGCGGACGCCGTCCTCGGTGAAGACGCGGATGTCGGACTGGCCGCGGCCGACGCCCTTTGCGGAGACGCCTGCGCCGCCCTGGAGAACCGTCGCCTCGACGGCCTTCGGGTTGCTGCTGGAGATGTTGCGTGCGCCGCGGGCGGGGATGATCTTTTCCTCGCCGACCGAGATGCGGTAGGTCGTCTCGATGACCTCTTCGGAGGCGCGCGAGCGGGTTTCCTCGGCGGCGGGGGCCGAGGTGGTTGCCGCAGCCGGGGAGGCGGCGGGCGCGTCCTGCTTCTGGACGCCTGCAACGGTGGTCACGTTCACGGTGCCGCCGGAGGCGGGCGTCTTGAGCGGTGCCGTCCCGACACCACCCTGTGCGAGGGCCATGGAGCTTGTCCCCACAGCCAAGGCCATCGCGACACTCAGGACCTGTTTGCGCTTCATACAAGAACCCTTTCGTCAGGTGAAAAGTGGACTGATCCGAACTGCGTTTCGGGTACTGCGAATGCGGGCTGCGTTATTCCCCCGACCCTGTTGCTTCCTTCGGGACGCGGAGGTTGCGTTCCTTCTGAATTTCCTCGATCTTGGTGAGGTCGAGGAAGTCCTCGTAGACGACGCTCTCGCGCTTCCCGAGGTCGGCCATGGTCGTGCTGTCGCCGACGGGGCGGAGAAGGAGCGTGAACGTGACTGCCATTCCGCGTCCTGCGCCTGCACCACCCGACCGCGCGCTACCGTTGCGCATCGCGAATGTCAGGACCTGTGCCTCGCGCGGCGTCACGGCGATGGTGATCGTCGAGCCGCTCGCAAGGCCAACCGTCTCCGACATCCCGATGGGCGAATCAGGATCGATGTACGCATTGCCTACTGCCAGAACCCTCACGTTTTCAAGCAGGAACAGCGTCGAGGGGGTGTACGTCGTTTCCGGGATCTCCTGGACACCCTGGTTGGGGATGGAGACCGTGCGGATGACCGTCTTGGGGACCTCCATGTTGGCGAGGAGGTCCACCCGGTCGCCAGGCTCCACGAAGTCGCCGATGGACCCGGCCGACTCGAGGGGGAGGGAGATGGCGCGCTCGCCGCGCTGGAGGAGGCGGACGAAGCGCTTGCCCTCGGCGCGCAGGTTCGTCGCCTCGAGCGTGACGCGGTACAGTGGCTCCTCCGCGTTCATGTCCTTGGAAACCTTGCGGCCGACGATGAGCGACTTTTCGCTCGGCTTGTACACGCCGACCATCTGCTGGACGACGTCCTTGGGGAGCTTCTTCTCGCCGATCTTGTCCGGCGTCAGCAGTTCGCCCGCCGCGACCTTCTTGGTCGTGATGAGGACGCTGTCGTAGATGATCGTGTTCTTCTTAACCAGATCCGACATGTACTTCCCGATGCCCGCGAACGAGATGACGCCGAGCACGAGGGCGACAATGAGCGGCAGCTTGCTTCTCATTACTCACCTTGCCTGAGGAGGTAGAACTGTGTGAACGTCACGATGATGCCAAAGCAGACCGGCGTGCCAAACGGAATCCGCAGGGCCCAGATGGAAATCTTGTCATCAGGGGAGGTCTTGCCGGCCTGCTTGTTCTTCCAGGACTGCCACGCAACCATCGACAGGCCAAGGACCGCGCCCGCGACGATGGCGTACTGAATGACGTTGAGGAGGGGCGTCACGCCCCATATGGCCCCGACGGCGCCGAAGAGCTTGACGTCCCCGCCGCCGATGACTTCGCGGGGGCGGGAAGAGCTCACCCCGGAGATCAGATACGGGATGTAGAAAATGCCCGCGCCAAGCAGGGCGGCCCAAAAGTGGTGCTTGAGGCCTGGAACCCCACCGTCCAGGAACGCGATCAACAGCCCCGCTATGAGGGCGGGGAACGTGAACCAGTTGTAGATTTTCCCGTCCTTGAGCTCCGTGTAGATGACGACCGGGACCATGAGCCCGAGCATCAGGAGCCTTAGGACTTCGTAGAGGTCAAAGTCGGCCATGCTTGCGGTTGCGAAGCCTCGGACGCGCGCTTGGGTGTCGGGTCGGCGCGGCGCAGGGGGGGTGTACGGAAGTCGACGTAGGAGTCAAAAAGGAACCGCGCCCTTGGTCGGCGGGGCAAGCCCTGCCTCTTGGGGGCGCGGTTCGCGGGTTGGGTTTCCGGAGGTTCGGGCTAGCCGATGCCAACCGGGGAGGGCGACTGGATCAGGTGTCGCCGGTCGGGACCTGGGCCTCGGCGGCGCCGCCGGCCTTGCCCGTCATTTCGTTGCGGTCCGTCGTCAGTTCGTCCGTCTTGATGCGCTCGACGCCGACGTTCGTCTGCGAGGTGCCTGCAACCTTGTCCGTGATGTTGCGGGACTGGTTGCGGAGCTGCTGGCCGAGGAACATGAAGCCGAGGATGCCTGCGACGGCGATGAGGACGAGGATGATGACGTACTCGGTCGAGATCGCGCCACGACGGGCGTTGTTGCGGTAGCGGTTCATCGAATGACCTCCGAAAGGGTCTGGGGGGCTGGAAGTGCGAAACGAACCCTGCCAAGCACTTCTCAACATTTGATGGGACACTTATGCGCAGTGCGTCACCCTGTCGCAAGCGAAAAAGTGCATGACGACGAAAAAAGGGGCAGTGCCATCAAGAATGCCCGAAAAAGCGCCCCTTTTGAAGTCCCCGGAGTCCTGCGATGACGAAATCGAGGGGTTGTCGGCAATAATCGTGCCGTCTATTTCGTGCTCTCGCTGCCCGCAGTGCCCGATTTCGGCGCCTCCTTGGGCGCAGGCGCGAGCCCCTGGGTCAGTTTCTTCCGCAGCGACTCGCTCAGGGGGCGCCGCGAAAGCCAGATCCCGAGGTACGCGACCGCAAAGTCATCCCCCGCTATCGTCCCGAGGTCCTCGCCGTTGAATCGTACGATGAGTCCCGTGCCGGGTTCGTGGACGAGCACGTATGAGTCCCCCGCGCGGACGTCGCGGTGGAACCCCTTCATGCGCGCGATCTGCTGCGCGAGGCTGGCGATGTCCACGTCGGGGTTGCGCGCAAGAGCCTGGTCCACGGACCGGTCGATGTCCTTTCGGGAAATCTCGCGATGGTAGCGCAGGACGAGTTGGACGGGTTCGCGGCCAAGGATGGCATCGATGCCGCCGGATTCCGCGGGGGCGTAGAGCGCTGCGGTGTAAACCCGGAAGCCGAGGTACGTCAGGGTGCCCGCGCCGGACAGGGGGACGTCCACGCTCGCGATGTTCGCGACCCGGGGAAAGCACTCGCCCGAGAAACAGCGGTTCTCGACGACGGGTGGGGGGGCCGGTGTCGGCGTGGGCAAGGGGGTCGGTGCGGGCTGCGCGTGGGCGAGCAGCGCCGGGAGGAGCCATGCTGCGGCGAGCGCGCGGGGACGCATCAGGCCGTGCGCCTGCCGAGGATGTCCCCCACGGAGCGCGCACCCCGCGAGGTGATCAGGAGGTAGGCCAGCGTGGCGAGATTACCTAGCCCGCAAAGGAGCACGAACCAGCCCGCCGCCTTCGGGATGGACCGCTCCCGCCACGCTATCCATCCGGCTACGAGCACAAATCCGACGTACAAGTCCAGGAGCGTGCCCTTCCCCCACGGTTCGCTCCAGATGCGCGCGAGGGCGTCCAGGAAGTTGTCCTGCATGCCGCACCAGGCGAAGAAGGCGATCATGCCAGCCAAGATGGCGCCGCAGGCGGCTCGGAAGGCACTCGGGTTCAAGGGTGAATCCTCCAGTCGAATTGCTGGAGCACAAACCGTGACAAGGGCGACTCCCGGTTCATGGCCGCCGAATCGCGCCGTCGGCTGACCGCCTGCCATGCAGGATCACGAACCACGAGGTCCGGGCCAGGGGGGGGATGAGCCGGAACAGGGCGCGGTCAACGGCGCAGAGGGCGGTTTCGAGCCCGTGGAAGACGCGGGGTGCGTGCAGGGCGAAGGCGAAGGGGGCCGCCAGGAATCCGAGCAGATGGGAGTGCTCGACGCGGGTCCGGATCCCTGCACCGCCAAGGGTGCGCCGCATGATGGCCAGTTCCCGGCGGCCCATGTAGGTCGTAATCTCGCGCCATGCCGCCGGGGCGAGGGTGCGGCGGTAGAGTTCCACGAGGGGATGGTGCGGGGTGGGCTCGATCAGCGCGATGCGGCCACCGGGGGGGAGGACGCGCGCGAGTTCGCGGCAGGCCGGGGCGAGCTGAGTGTGGATGAGGACGCTCTTGGTTGCGGCACAGTGCATGGACGCGGACGCGAGGGGGAGGGCCTCCGCGGCGCCGACGATGAAGGAGATGCTGCCCGAGAGGCCCAGGCGGCGCGCCAATTCGCGCCCCGCGCGCACGCGGGGGAGGCTGATGTCCACGACAATGACGCGGGCACCGGCGCGGGCGAGCGCGACCGCCATCAGGGCGGGCCCATCGCCGAGGGCGAGGAAGGTCCTGCCGCGGAGGGGGCCGAGCGCGGATATCGCGCGGCGCACGTCCACCGTGGAGGCAAGCGCCAGGGCGCGGCGCGCGCCGGCCGCGCCCCTTCCGGAGAGGTTCTGCGCGTCGGTGGTGGATTCCCAGTGGCGGCGGTTGTGCCTCCAGCGGGCGGGATCACTTGCCATCGAGGCGGGGTCGCGCTTCATTGGAGGCCGCACTCGATGGGGGGGTGCGCCCCGTGGAAGTTCGCGAGTCCTACGTCGCCAGGCTGATGAGGCTCCCGGAGGAGTTCGGCCTCTCCGAGGTGAAGTTCATCCACGCTCCGCACATCATCCTGGCGCACTCGACGCGGCTTCGCTGCCAGTACCTCTGCACGCAGCAGCGGCAATCGACCCTCTGCCCGCCATTCTCCCCGACTCAATCGGACACGGCGAAGGTGCTGGAGGAGTACCGGTTTGGCGTGATGCTCCGCCGAGAGGTGCCGCAGGGGGCGGGGGATGCCCCGTCGGAGTGGAAGCGGTTTCACGAGGCGGTGATGGAGGCCGAGGGGGAGTGCTTCCGGCGGGGATACTCGAAGGCGTTCGCGGTGGCCATCGGCAACTGCATCTACCAGCACCTGGACGACACGGCGCGCCCGTGCGACTTTCCGGGGAAGGGGCGCCCGACGCTGGAGGCCGTCGGTGTCAACCTGACCGACACGCTGGACCTGCTGGGATGGGACCGCTACATCGTGCGGGAGCCGGGGGATCCGCTCCAGATGTTCGCGCTCCTGCTGTTGGAGTAGCAGGGGCCCACGGCGGGCGGGCCCCCGTGCCTCAGAAGGTTGGCGCGTCGTATTCCAGGATCGAGAAGCGTTCGATCGTGTAGGCGCCGGTCGGGCGCACGGCCGAAGCGCCCTTGCGGTTGAACAACATGTCCACGAAGAACACGGAATCGGTGTTGGGCTGGACGGCAGTGTCGAGGTTTGGCCTCCAGAAGGTGGCGTAGTGCGTCGCGCGGCCCGTGAACTGAAGGCCGGCGGGATTGTCGTATGCCCCGTCGAAGTTCGGGTCGGGGTTCATGTTGAAGATCGTCGTGTGAATCTGGCCGTGGTTGAACGCGACCTGGTCCGCGATGAACCGAAGGCGGAGGAGGGGTGGCCTCTGCGTGGTGGTGTTCGGCGCCGTGGAAGACGAGATCCACACGTCCATGGCGTAAATCTTGTCGGGCTGCGCGGTGATGAGGAGGTCCTCCGGGTTCTCGGTGCGATTGACGTACAGGGCGGCGAACCCGGTGTTGTCGCCCGACTGAGGCGTCGCGAACTGGAAGTTCATGGCGCCGAGCACGGGGGTGCCGACGCTCGTGACGAGGGAGACCTGGGAGCCCTCGTCGTTCAGGATCCCGACGTTGTAGCCGTCCTCGAGCGTAAAGGGGGTGCGGTCGTCGATTGGTGGGCTGAAGCCGTCCTCCCACGTGAGGCTTGCGATGCCCTTGTTGCGCAGGACAACGGGGCGGGAGAGCGCGCCGCGGGCGATGCTGTCGATGGTGATGTTGGAGATCGCGGCGAAGTGCCCGCCGATCGTCGGGCTCTCGTCGATCATGTCAAAGCTGTAGCCGGGTTGGTCGGGCTGTGCGGGGCCGGACGTGCCTGTGCTGTCGCACTTGTTCCAGTGGTAGAACTCGATCTGCCGGCCCGGATCCGTGGGGAGGGAGGCGGCGTTTGAGGCGAAGCCGAAGTCGGTTTGGCCGTTGGCCTCGGCAAAGTCCCCACCGAAGCGGAACCGAACCCAGTTGGAGGAGCCCAATGTGGCATCGGTGCGCAGGTTCGTGCGGATGCGGTAGATGAGGTCGCGCTTGAGCTGGACGCCCATGTTGCGGCGCCACGTCGCGAAGCCGCCGGTGATGGCCGGCGTGGAGGCGATGCCGATCTCGGTCGAGCCGGCGGGGGCGGAGCCGCTGAAGCCCGGCACCTGCGGGGTGCCGAGGCTCGCCGGGATGGTGGTGAACTCCGGGTGTGTCTCGCCGTAGTTGAACAGCAGGTTGAAGGTGGCGACGTTCGTGACTACCTGTGGTGGGTCGCACGCATCGACACCGAGGTTGCCGTCGTGGTCGGTCTCGCGGCCGGCGAGGGTGTCGGGGCCCTCGGCGTAGAGCGTGTAGCTGCCGGTGGCGCCGTTCCTGCCCGCGATGCGAATCAGGTATCGGCGGCCCGCCTGGACGGGGACGTCCACCAGACTCGACGCGGTGGAGCCGGTGCCGCAGGCCTCCGAGTCGTCGTTGCACATCGAGTTGGCGATTTCCTGTCCGCCGCAGCCCTCGATGATCGAGAGCACCGTGTCGAATCCGGACCCGCAGAGGTCGATGTCCAGCAGCCCGTCCCGCGTCGGTATGTACAAGTACCACACGTCCGGGGATGATTCCGAGGAGCCGCAGGTTGCCGTGCCGTCGTTTGTGGCCCCGACGGTGGTGCCGACGTATGTCTCATACGGCGTCATGGGGAAGGCGTCGCCGCAGGCATTGGCGCTTGGCGCGTCGGCGAGCACCGCCAGATCGTAGCGGTCCTCGAGGCCGTTCTGGTTGCAGTCGCCCGAGCTGAGGTAGGCCTTCAGCTCGAGGTTGTAGCGCTGGATGTCGTTGGCGGAGGAGCTCGACGCCACGCGGACGTAGTATGTGCCGGGGGGAATGGTCTCGAGGTCCACGTCGGTGAGGATCTCCGGCTGGCCGGCTCCCGCTGTGTTCGAGGTGGCGAGGACGGTGGTGCCTTCCGAGTCCAGGATTTACAGGCGGAGGTTGTGAACCGTCAGCGCATTGACGGATGAGGAGCTTCCACCCTGCGGCCCCTGCAGGTAGGTGGTGCCGATGGGAGTCACGCGGAAGTTGCCGCGCATGCCCGGTTGGGTGATGGTGAAGGCGAAGAGGTCGACCTCGTTGTTGCGTTCGAGGGCTGCGTCGATGGTGCGCAGGGGTGTCGTGCCGGTGAGTTCGCCGAGGAGCTTCGCAGTGGCAGCCGTGTTGTCCGGCTCGTAGTTGTCGCCGTACTGGTACTGGAACCCGCGGATGTCGTCCTGCTGGGGCCCATCGAACCGCGTGGCGAGGAACGGCTCCATGAGCTTTGTCCCGCCCCCGGGTTCCGGGGGTGCCGGGATGACGTGGCCGTAGCCGAGGCCGTGGCCGTGCTCGTGGCTGAGCATGTTGCGCAGCGTCCTATAGTCGTTGAGGGGGAGCGACCACAGGCTGATGTCGCGCGAGTCGATCACCATGTCGCCGGTGTCGGGGAAGTAGTTGTAGGCGAGGACGCCACTGGGGCCGGCGAAGGGCCGCATGGAGATGCGGACGTCGCCGCGGGTGGCGCCGGGGGTGTTGCTGCCGGGGGTGAAGGGGAACGCGGCGCCGTCGTCGGTGACCTCGACGTAGCTGATGCCGGTGCGCGCGCCGATCCAGTCGAAGATCTGGGTGAACTTGGCGCGCCAGACGGCCTCGTTGGTGGCCCCGAACGCGCCATTCATCACGGCGAAGATCTCGCTGCCGCCGTCGGGCTGGCCGATGTCGTCGTAGCCCGGGATGAACGTGCCGTCCGGGACAAAGCTCCAGGTGATGGTGACGGGTTGGCGGAGTTGGACTGAGGGAGTGGTCGCGGTTTGGGTCCAGCGATCATTGGCCTGGTAGCGCTGGGCGACCATGGTCCAGTCGATCGCGTCCACGAACGCGTCCACCTCCGCGGTGCTCGCGAAGGGGGACATGAGCAGGCTGCGGTCTCCGAGCGTGACGCACTGGCCAAAGATGCCCTCCGCCTGGATGAAGGGCGCGGGGAGGATCGATTCGTGGAGGGCTCGGCGGGTATCCTCGCGGAGCCTATCCGCCTCCTGAGCCTGGGTTGCCGAACAGATCGCGATCGCGGCGGCGACCAGGAAAGCGCACTTGCCTGCCTTCATGAAGCGAACTCCTGAAATTGAGTGGGGGCTTCGATGGCTCGAAGCCCCCGTGTCGATTGGGTGCCCCTGATCCCCTGGGGCAATTTGCGGACCGGAATGGCCTGCGGTCAGATCTTCGGGAAGCCGTACTCGGAGATGACGAGGCGCTGGATCATGTAGGTGCCGCTGGGCTTGATTGCGGAGGCACCGGTCCTGTTGAACACGAAGTCCACGAAGAAGAGCGAGTTCGTGTTGGGCTGGACGGTGGTGTTGAGCCGCGGGTTCCAGAACGACGTGTATCGCGAGGGTACGAATCCGCCGGGGATGAGGCCCGAGGGGTTGTCGTAGGAGGCGTCAAAGTTCGGGTCCGGGTTGAGGTTGAAGGTGGAGATGTTGATCTGGCCGTGGTTCTGGGCGATCTGCTCCGCGATCCAGCGCAGGCGCATGATGGGCGGGCGCTGGGTGGTGGTGTTGGGGCTGTTTTCCGGGCAGATCCAGATGTCCATCGCGTAGATCTTGCCGCTGTCGGCGGCGATGCGGGCCTCGGTTCCGTTGACGGCGGGATCGACGAAGACGGCGGCGAAGCCGGGCTGGTCGCCGGAGGTGCCGGAGGTGAAGGTCAGGTTGAGGGCGCCGGCCGTGGGTGCCGTCTTGCTGAGTGCCAGCGTCACGTTGGCGCCGGGGTCGTTCAGGATCGCGGAGGTGTAGCCGTCGCCGACGGTGAAGTCCGTGCGCCCCGTGGAGGGGGGCGTGAACCCGTCGGAGTAGGCCACGTTGGCGATGCCCTTGTTGCGCAGGATCGTCGGTGTGCCGAGTGCCTGGCGTGAAACCATCGTGACGGAGACGTCGGACAGGGCGGCGACGTGGCCCCCGATGGTGGCGCTTTCGTCGATGATGTCGAAGCTGAAGGCGGGTTGGTCGGGTCCGCCCACGGCCGAGGAGCCGTCGCTGGCGTTCTTGCTCCAGTGGAAGAGCGCCACTTCCTGGGCGGCACCGGTCGGCAGCGCCGACGCGTTCGAGGCAAAGCCCATGTCGGACTGGCCGTTGGCCTCCTGGAAGTCGCCGCCGAAGCGCATGCGGACCCAGTTGGAGGAGTTGACGGTCGCGTCCGTGCGCAGGCTGGCCTTGATGTAGTAGAGCGTGTCGCGGTTCAGCGGGATGCCGAAGTTCCTGCGCCAGGTGGCGAAGGCGCTGATGGCTGCGGGGGTGGAGGAGAACCCGATTTCCGTGGTGCCGTTGGGGGCCGCGCCGCCGAAGCCCGGGATCGTGGCCGGCTGCAGGCTGGCCGGCAGGGAGGTGAAGTCGGGGACGAGCTCGCCGTAGTTGAAGGCCGTGTTGAACGTCGGGTAGGTCGCAGAGATGATCGGTGCCTCGCATTCGTCGGGCTGCGAGTTCAGGTTGTTGTCGCGCGAGCGCCCGAGCAGCGAGTCCGGGCCGTAGAGGACGAGGGAGAAGTCCCCCGTGGCCCCCTGGAAGCCCGAAACGCGGATGAAGTAGGTCGTCCCCGCCGTCACGGGGAGGTTCGCGATCTCCGACGAGGTCGACCCCGAGCCGCAGGCGTTCGCATCGTCGTTGCAGGCCGCCGCGACGAACTCACCCGCCGCGCAGCTCGTGTGGACCGAGAGGACCGTGTCGTAGGAGGAGCCGCAGAGCGAGATGGTCGCGTTGCCGCTGACGTCGGGGACGTAGCGGTACCACACGTCGGGCGACAGGCTGGACGTGCCGCAGCCGGCCGTGCCGTCGCGGGTGGCGCCGGTGGAGGTGCCCGAGTAGGTGATGAAGGGCTGGATGGGGAGCGCCTGGTCGCAGGAGTTCTGTTCGATGGACAGGCGCGTGTCCGCGATGTCGAAAGCGTCTGCATAGGTGTTCGTGTTGCAGTCGGTGACGGCGGTCGTGCCCGTGATCCTGAGGGTGTAGCGCTGGATGTCGGACGCGGTGGACGCCTCGCTGACGCGGACGTAGAACCGCCCGGTGGAGGGCATGGTGAAGGCGGTCAGTTCCTCCACGGACCCGGCGGCGGTGGCGTTCCGTGTCGCAAGGATGGTCGAACCGTTGGTGCCGATGAGGTCGAACTGGAGGTCGTGGATGGAGAGGGCGTTGACGTTCGCGGTGGAGCCGCCCTGCGGCCCCTGCGCGTAGGTTGTCCCGACGGGCGTCAGCGTGATGGTCGCCGCGACGGACGTGTCCGCCACATCGAAAGCGTAGAAGTCCACGACGCCGTTGGTCTCGATCGCGGCCTCGGTGGTCTGAAGGGGCGTCGCGGTCGAAAGGTTGCCCAACAGGTTGGCAGCGCCGAACGTCGCATTGGCCTCGTAGTCGTCCCCGTACTGGAACTGGAAGCCGCGGATGTCGTCCTGCTGCGGGCCGTCGAAGTTCGTGTTGAGGAACGCCTCCATCAGCTTCGTGTTGTTGGTGGGATCGACGTGCTGGTACCCCATCCCGTGTCCGTGCTCGTGCATGAGCGTGTTGCGCAGGGTGCGGTAGTTGTTGGAGGAGTTGGTCCAGAGCGAGATGTCCTGGCTGTCTATGACCATGTCGGAGGTGTTGGGGAAGTAGTTGTAGGCGAGGACGCCGCTGGGCCCCGCGAAGGGGCGCATGGAGATGCGGACGTCGCCGCGGGTGGAGCCGGGGGTGTTGCTGCCGGGGCTGCCGAAGAAGGAGGCGCCGTCGTCGGTGACCTCGACGTAGGTGACGCCGGTCAGGGCGCCGATGCGGTTGAACGCGTCCGCGAACTTGGCCTTCCATGTCGCCTGACCGCCGACCCCTGCGAATGCGGCGTTCATCGTGGAGAAGAGGTTGCTGCCCCCCGTGGTGGACCCGGAGACGGACGCCTCCGCCGGGATGGAGGTCCCGTCCGGCACGAAGCTGTACGTCACCGTGATCGGGTTGCGGATGGTCGTGGCGCCGTTGGTCGCGGTCGATGTGATGCGGCTTGCGGCCTGGTAGCGCTGGGTCGCGTTGAAGACGAGGCCGTTGACGAAGTCGTCGATTTCGCCGGTGCTCTCGAACGGGGCGTGGAGGATGTTCACGTCCCCGACGGTGATGCACTGCCCAATGCCCGCCAGGGGATTGGGCGACACGCCCGATTCGAGCTGCGAGTAGAGCTGCTGGCGGATCGCTTCGCGCTCTGGGTTTTCCTCGGCGCGGAGGGCGCCCGGGGTGGCGGCGATGGAGGCGAGCGCAAGGGAGGCGACCGCGGCGGCTCTGATACGGCTCATGGATACTGCTCCTCGGGGGTTCTGGTGCCAAACCGGCAAAGGCCCAGCCTAAGACGCACCCCCACCCCCAACGCGAGCAGAAATGGCGTCGGAAGAAGGGGGGCAGAAAGCCCATGGGCCCGTTGGCGGAGGTGATCCGCCAACGGGCCCATGCCGGGCTGCCGAGGTTGCATTACAGGATGAAGGGCCGAAGGACGGCTTTTCTGCTCAAATCCCGGGTTTCGCGTACTCCGAAACCACGAGCCGCTCGATCGAGTAGGTCCCCCGTGGCTTGATGGCCGAGAGTCCCTGCCGGTTGTACATGAAGTCGATGAAGTAGAGGTAGTCGGTGTCGGGCTGTGCGTTGATGTCGAGGCTCGGCCACCAGAACGACGTGTAGCGCTCGGCCGCCCCACCCAGCCGGAGGCCCGACGGGTTGTCATAGACGCCATTCCACGTCGCGTCGGGATTCAGGTTGAAGGAGCTGATCGAGACCTGGCCCTGGTTGAAGGCTACCTGCTCCGGCGTCCAGCGCATGCGCAGGACGGGGGGCCTCTGCGTCGTGGTGTTCGGGGAAGTCTGCGACGAGATCCACAGGTCCATGCAGTAGAGACGGTCGGGGTTGATGGTGACGTATGCTTCGTCGGGTGCGACGGCGGGATCGACGAAGACGGCGCCGAAACCGGTCTGGCTGCCGGTGACGGGGGTGGCGAACGAGATGTTCATCGCGCCGTTGAGGGGCACGAGGAAGCTGTTGACCATGGTCACGCCGGAGGTCTCGTCGTTGACGACGCCAACCTTGTAGCCCGAGTCGGCGCCGAAGGGGGCGCGGTTGAGCGTGGAGGGCGTGATGCCATCCTGACGGGTGAGGTTGGCGATGCCGCGGTTGCGGAGGATGGTGGGCGCGCCCAGGTCGGCGCGGTCGATCGCATCGATCGTGAGTCCGGAGATCGCCGCGATGTGGCCACCGACCGTGGAGCTCTGGTCGATGAGGTCGAAGGCGAAGGCGGGTTCGTCCGGCTGGCCGGTCATGGACGATCCGGAGCTGTCATTCTTGCTCCAGTGCCAAGCCTCGACGGTGCGGGAGCCCTTGCCGGTGGGGAGTGCCGCCGCGTCGTTCACGAAACCGTAATCGGTGGCGCCGTTGGCTTCGAGGAAGTCGCCGCCAAGGCGCGTGCGGACCCAGTTGGAGGAGCCGGGCGTCGCGTCCGTTCCGAGGGTGTACGTCGCGCGGTAGATCGTATTGAAGCGCATCGGGAAGCCGAGGTTGCGGCGCCATGACGCGAAGCCCGGATTGAGCGGCCCCGTCGAGCTGATGCCGATCTCATCGGTCGTGGCCGGCGCGCTCCCCTGGTAGCCCGGGATGTTTGCGGGGTCGAGCAGCGAGGGGGTCGGGGTCATCTCCGGGTTGAGCTCGCCGTAGTTGAAGCTGGGGTCGAAGCTCGGGAACTCCGCCATCACAATCGGGTTCTCGACGGAGTCCATCGTGTGGCTGTCGTCATTGTCGTTCGAGCGACCGTAGTAGGAGTCCGGGCCGCGGAGGCTGAGGACGTACGAGCCGGCAGCGCCCGAGAATCCGGAGATGCGGATCAGGTAGCGGACGCCCGCCTGGACGGCGATGCCCCGGATGTATGAGGTCTTGCCGGTCTGGCTGCAGAGCGTCGAGTTGTCGTTGCAGGCCGTGGAGATGTACTCCATCTCCGAGCAGTCCCGGTGGACGGAGAGCACGGTGTCGTAGGAGGATGAGCAGAGGGAGACGTCGAGAGTGCCCGCGAAGCCCGGGGTGTACTCGTACCAGACGTCGGGGGACTGGTTGGAGGTGCCGCACTTGGAGCGTCCGTCGGACGTGGCCCCGACAGTGGTGCCGACGTAGAGGACGTTTTGGTCGATGGGCATGGCGTCGGCGCAGTTGTCCGCACCCTCGGCATCCTCGAGACGCGCAAGGTCCTTCTCGTCGGGGAGGTCGTTGTTGTTCGCGTCGGTGTAGATCATCAGTTGGTAGCGCTGGGGTGCGTTGGCGGTGGTGCAGCCGACGCGCGCGTAGTAGATGCCGGGCCCAGTGGCGCTCAGGTCCTGGCGAAGGAGCACTTCGGACGCGCCTGCGGCCGTGGCGTCAACCTGGGCGATGACGTTTTCCCCGCGGGCCTGGCTGAGCAGGGCGAGATTCATGTTCCTGCGGTCGAGCGGGTTGAAGTTCGCCGTGGTGCCGCCCTCCGGCCCGACGACGTAGGAGGAGCCGACCGGGGAGAGGACGAGCGTCACGGAGAGCGCGGCGTCCTCGACCTCGAAGGCGAAGAAGTCCTGCGCCGCAGTGCCGGACCGCGATAGCGAGAGGTCCGCGGCCAGGATCGTCTGGTCCCCGCGCAGTGTGCCGAGGAATCCAGCCTCCGGGATGGAGCCGACGTTTCCGAATCGGTCGTCGTAGTTGGCGAGGATGCCGAGGATGTCGTCCTGCTGGGGTCCGTCGAACTCGAGGGAAAGGGCGTTCTCCATCAGCTTGGTGGTGCCGCCGCTTGTGGGTGGCGCCGGGATGACGTGCTGGAGCCCGAGCGCATGGCCGATGCAGTGCATGACGGTGTTGCGCATGGCCCGGTGGTTGGCGGTGGTCTGCGTCCATGTGGCGACGTCGGCACTGTCGAGGACGATCTCGCATACGTCGGGGAAGCGCCCGTAGGCACGCGTTCCGTTGACGCCGTCGATGGGCCTCATGGCGAAGCGCAGGTCGCCGCGGATGGCTCCGTCCTCGTTGCTTCCGAAGGAGCCGGGGAAGGGGGCGCCGTCGTCGGTGACTTCCACGAAGTCGATGGGCGCATAGCGCTCGTACCGCTCGAGGGACTCGCGGATGAGGGACTGCCACTTGGCGCGGCCGCCGAGGGTCGCGAATGCTGCGTCCATGGTGGAGAACATGTTGCTCGGCCCCGTGGTCGAGCCGGGGACGGTGCCCTCCCC
>CAZUCD010000029.1:0-30187 GCA_964618855.1 uncultured Candidatus Sumerlaeota bacterium | reverse complement strand
ACCATTTTTTGGCATGCCAAAAAATGGTTCCTGTCCCTGTTTTCCGTTTTTCTTTGCCAGTGGGCGGTGCCCGGGGGGAACATCGCCGCATGATCGCGGCACCGCCGGTCCTCGACGACCCCAAGGCCATCAACGACGTCCTCGCCCTGCTCGACCAGACCTTCCTGGCCGAGGAAACCGTCGCGCGCCCGACGCACTTCGACATCGCCGTTTCCGTCGTGTGCAACATCAAGTGCCCGTTCTGCCCGCGGCAGACGTTCGCGCCGGGCGAGATCCGCAGCGGCCTGATGAAGACGGAGCACTTCGAGCCCCTCATTCCGCACCTCGCCATGAGCCACCGCACGGGCCTCTACGGCCTCGGCGAGCCCTTCCTGAACAAGAACTTCTTCGAGTGGCTCGAGGCGTCGAAGGCGACGGGCAGCTACTGCATGACCTCCACGCACGGCATGTCGCTCACCAGCGAGATGATCGACCGCGTGCTCGATTCGAAGCTGGACGAGTTGTGCGTGTCCATGGATGGGCCGACCAAGCAGACCTTCGAGTTCCTGCGCGATGGGGCCGTGTTCGAGACGGTGAAGGCAAACGTGACGGAGCTGCTGCGGCGCCGCCGTGCGCGCGGGCAGGCGCACCCACGCGTCCACATCGCCTGCGCCGTTTCAAAATACAACGTCTGGCACATGTGCGCGATGGTGCGCATGACGAAGGAGATGGGCGCCGACCGGCTCGCGTTCTCGAACCTTGTCCTCGACCATCCGGAGCACGCGCACGCCTCGATCATCCACTCCCCGATCTTCCGCTGGAACCTCGCGCGCGCGAGGAGGCTGGCCGCGAAGCTTGGGGTGGACTGCGTGTACTTCATGCAGAAGCCGCACCCTTGGCGCCCGGAGCCCCCGCCGCCGATCGACCCCGGCGTGCGCTATGGCTGCCCCGCGGCGTGGCGCGGCGTCATCGTCGAGCGCGACGGCAACATCAAGCCCTGCTGCTACATCGACGTGAGCTACGGCAACACGGCCTCCGTCCCCCTGCCCGAGGCCTACAACGGCCCCGCGGCGCGTGAGCTGCGCCGCACCTTCATCGAGCGCCGCTACCACGAAGGCTGCAAGGGCTGCGGCCAGTTCAACCAGATTACCGCTGCGCGCACCAAGGAGTTGATCGACGAGGCGGAGCGGCGCGCCGGGGAGGGCGGCTTCAGCGACGAGGCGCGCGCAAAGCTCCTGCATGTCGTCGGGCACTTCCGGCAGATGGCGGAAAAAGCAGGGTGAGGGAGACCCAATCCCAGCAACTGCTTCACCGTTCGGCGATGGTTGGTGCCGTACTCGGAGGCGTGATGCTCGGCACAGGGCTCGTCGCAGCAAGCTTTGCGATGGGCGAGTTCGATCAAGTGCCCGAGGATCGCGCGTGGGTAGATCGGCACTTAGAGATACCTTTTCTGCTGTCCGAGGACTGCGAAGTGAGTGCCACGCACGACTTGGATACCGGACGTACCCAACTTCAAATCACTAACCCGCAAGCCGCCGGCATGACCTCCCTCGACGTGGTCCGCGAAGAATCTGTCCGTCTCGGCTACTCCGTGGTGGAGGAGACGCCGAACCGCCTGATTCTGACTCACCCGGCCCATGGTCGCCTCGAAGTCCATCCGGTAGGCCGTCTCACCCGCGTGCGGATCTCTCCCTGATTGATCCATGTGATGCCAGGTGAGTTGGACTTCCCACTCCCTATCCCGATGCGCGTGTCGTTTTCCTTTGCCGGACCATGCCGTTTCCGGCATTCATTCGCGCATGAGTGAGCGGCCCATTTCAACACTGCTCTCGGAGCTTCGGCTTCGGTTGCCGGAACTTGCACGCGATTTCAGCGTGGGGCGCCTCTGGGTGTTTGGTTCGGTCGTGCGGGGGGAGGATACGGCTGACAGCGACTTGGACATCGCGGTGGAGTTTGTAACCCCGCCGACGTTTCGGACCTTCTACGGACTCGAGGAGTGCCTCGAACGCGTGACTCACCGGCGGGGGCATCTTGTCAGCAAGAACATGCTCAAGCCGATTGTCCGGGAACGCATGGAGCGCGAGGGGCTACCAGTTTGAAGGCCGGGACAGAGTAGTTTCGGTTGGCCCTGATCCCATCCCGCTCGCGCTTTCCCCTTTCCAGTCCGCGCCCTCCCCCGGCACACTGCCCCCCATGCCGCAGCCACTCTTCCGCAAGATACTCTTCCTCAACCCCCCGACCGGCCTCTACAGGCGGGACGACCGGTGCCAGTGCACCGTCGAGGACCAGACGGTCCAGATCGTGTTCCCACCGATGGAGCTCGCGATGGCGGCGGCGTGCGCGGAACGCGCGGGGGCGCTCTGCCGCATCGAGGATTATCCCGCCGCGAGGCGGGGGTGGCAGGACTACATCGCAGACCTGAAGGAGTTCGCCCCGGACCTGCTTGTCGTCAGCTCGACGACCGCGACGCTGAAGGGCGACCTCGAGACCTGCCGCCTCGCGAAGGAACTCGTCCCCGGCATCGTCACCGCCGGGAAGGGCGAGACGCTCGTCCACAACGCAGTGGACGTGCTGACGGACGCGCCGGAGCTGGACCTTGTCCTGCCGAACGAGTCGGAGGACGCAGTCGAGGAACTCGCCTCGGGGCGCGCGCTCACAGAGGTCGCCGGGCTGCATTTCCGCCCGGGGCTGCCCGCCTCCTTCGAACTCGAGGTGACGGCGAACTGCACGCGTCCCGTGCGCAAGTCGCAGGTGTCCCGCATCGCCGCAAAACGCGAGGAGCGCGAATCCGCCGTGGCCGTGGCGGAACCGCCGGCGGAGGCCGCGCCAAACGTGCTCTTCACCGGCAGGCGCGTCCTGCGCGAGAAGCTCGACGAACTTCCGATGCCCGCGCGCCACCTGCTGCGCAACGAGCTCTATGTTTCGCCCGAGACGGGCAACCCGCTCACCGTCGTGCACGGCAACCGCGGATGCCCGGCGAAGTGCATCTACTGCCCCGCCGGGGTGCTGACGGACTTCAGCGTGAGGTCGCGCTCCGTCGCGAGCGTCGTCGCGGAACTCAAGGAATGCGTCGCGCGCTACGGCATCCGCGAGTTCCTCTTCCACGGGGACACGTTCACGATCAACAAGCGCTGGCTGCTGGACCTGTGCGCGGCCATACGCGCGGAGAAGCTCGACATCCACTGGGGCTGCAACAGCCGCGTGGACACGATGGACGACGAGCGCGCGGCGGCGATGAAGGCCGCCGGGTGCTGGGTCGTCGCGTTCGGCGTCGAGAGCGGCGACGAGGAAATGCTCAAGCACATGCGGAAGAACGCGACGCTGGACCAGGCGCGCGCGGCGGTCGCGTGCTGCAAGCGCGCCGGACTGCGCGTCCACACCTTCCTCGTGATCGGCCTGCCGTGGGAGACACCCGAGACGCTCGAGCGCACCTACGACTTCGTTCGGGAGCTTGATCCCGACTTCTTCGACTTCAACATCGCGACGCCGCTGCCCGGGACGGAGCTGCACGAGATCGCCCTGCGCGAAAACCTGTTCGAGGAGGGCTACGACCCTTCGCGTGCGGGGTACGCGCACGGCGCGCTGAGGACGCTCTCCGGCATGTCGAGCGCGGAGCTGGGCGTGTGGCGGCGCGAGCGCCTCCTCCGCATGTACCTCCGGCCGAAGTACATCGCGCGCATGCTCGCGCGCGCGGGCGGCCCGCGCCAGACGATGAACTACGTCCGTGCCGGCACCAGGCGGCTCGGCCAACTCCTCCGTCCCAAGCCCGCCGCGCACGCGGTCGAGGCCATGCGCGAGGCGTGAGCCACCGGGCCGGCCGCGGCGGGTCGGCGCAGGCACCCGCACCCCCACCCGCCGCCTCCGACGACGAGGGCGAGGGCGTCCTTCACCGCCTTCGTCCCTTCATCGTCGACGTGCTGATCGCAACCGCTGGATTCATCGTCGCGATGGCCGTCCTCTGGCCCTCGCTCGCGGGGGACCGCGCATTCGGTCCGTTCGACATGTGGCTCGGGTTCTTCCCCCAGTTCTTCGAGCTGCCGGAGGGCTGGAGGGACTTTCCGCGCAACCCGCTCCTGTACGACCAGGCGTTCCTCTATGCGCCGCAGCAGTGGTTCATCCGGGGGAGCCTGCGCGACGGCGTCTTTCCGTTCTGGAACCCGGCGTTCAGGTGCGGGGAATCGCTGCTCGGCACGGGCCTTGGCGGCCCGCTTTCCCCGTTCAACATCCCGGTGTGGTGCCTTTCGTGGCCGCTCGGTTACGCGTGGTCCGCGGTGCTGCGCGTTGGAGCCATGTGGATGGGAGCGGTGTTCCTCGCGCGGGCGCTGGGCCTGTCCCGCGTGTGGCAGGGGGCGCTCGGCGCGGGCTTTGTCCTGCTGCCGCCGTTCCAGGTGTTCCTCCAGCAGCCGGTCTCGCACGCCATAGCCTGGCCTGCGGGGTGCCCCCGGGGCGTTGTCCGGGGTGCGGGGGGCGGGCGATTGGCGCGCCTCCGTCCGGGGGGCGTGGCCGCTCGCGCCGCTGACCGTGCTGCTTTTCTGTTCCGGGCATCCGCACTCCGTGTTCAATTGCGTCCTTGGGGTGGCGGTGTACGCGCTCGTTCGTCCCGGCCTTGCGGTCGGTGCGGCTGCGATCCGCCTGCGCGCCGCGCCCCTGGCGGCGATCCTCCTCGGCGTCATGCTCTCGGGGCCGATGGTGCTGCCCTTCGTCGCTCAGCTCCGCGGTTCCTCCACGCTGGCGGAGAGGTCCGGGGGCAGGGGCGCGCAGTGGACGCTGGAGGCGCGGGCCCTGCGCACGATGCTGGACCCGCATGCGCTCGGGTCGCCGTTCCCCGGTGCGGAGCAGCCGTACTCCGGGCCGGTGAACTTCGCGGAGGACCAGCAGTACGTCGGCGTGGTGCCCCTCGTGTTCCTGGTCCTTGGCGCGGCGCTGCTTCGGGGTGGGCGCGCGGGGCATCGCTGGCGCGCCGCCGCGCTCCTCGTCATGGGTGCGCTGGGCGGCATCCTGGCCTTCGGAGTGCCGCCGCTGTTCGGGCTGCTCAGCGCGATCCCGCCCTTCTCCATGAACAGCAACCCGCGGCTCTGCCTGCTGGTGCACGTGGCGCTCGTCGGCGGCGCCGCGCTGGCCGCTTCCGGCTGGCCGCGGCACGCGCCGGAGGGTTCCCGTGCCCGCCTCGCCGGCGGGCTAGCCCTGCTTCTGGCCGCCGCGCTGGGGGCGTGCGTCGTCGGCCTCGCGGACGCGGCGCGCCTGCCGCTTGCACGGGGCTGGTTCGCGGTGGGTGCGTCGCTCGCCCTTTTCGCGGCGGGCTGGTGCGGACTTCGGGGCCCGGTGGCCCGGGGGGCGGCCTGCGCCGTCCTCGTGGGGCTGTGGCTTGCCGACTCGGGCCGGGCGTGGCTGCCGCTGCACACGCAGCCCCCCGCCGAGTGGGGCGATCCCGCACGCGCCCGCAGGCTCCTGCCCGCCCGGCTTGCCGCCGATGCCAACCTGCGCGTGGGGGCGGAGGACTTCACCCCGCCCAACACCCCGGTGCTGTGGGGCGGCACGGACGTTCGCGCGTATTCGCTCCCCGCCTCCGCGCGCTACTCGGCGTACCACACCGGAGTCATGAAGGTGGCGAACCCGAGCAACCTCTCCGCGGAGGACCTCCGCAAGCCCGAGGTTCTCCTGGGCGTTGCGACCGCCGCCGCCCCATGGGTGCTGACGACGAACGAATACGCCCCCTCGATGGCGGCCTACGTGCAGCCTGTCGAGAGGCGCGGCCCGGTCCGGATCTACCGCCTGCTGCTCGCGGCCGAGTTCGCCTCGTGGCTCCCCGCGACCTCGGTCGCCGCCGCGCCCGGCATGGACGAGGCGGTCGCGTTCCTGCGGGACAACCTCCAGCGCCGCCCCGAGCCCGTCGTGATCGAGGGCGTCCCGCCGGCAACGCTGTCGCCCTCGGCGGCCGTCGGGCTGCGCTGGCGGCGCCCCGATGCAAACCGCCTCGAGGTTACCCTCCCCGCCACGATCCCAAGCGTCCCCGGCCACGCCGTGATCCGGGAGAGCTACGACCCGGGATGGCGCGCGCACGATCAGTCCGGCAGGGAGCTCACAGTCCGGCCGGCGCAGGTGCGGTTCATGGCGGTCGAGGTCCCGGCGGGGACTGCCTCCATCAACATGCGCTACCGCCCGCCGGGCTGGGGCGCCGGCTGGGCCCTGTTCGGCGCGGGTCTCGTCGCGTCGATCGCGATTGGCTGGAGAGTCGGGCGCCCATGAAACGCGGGGCGCGCATTTCGGCTTGCAGGGCCCCCGGCGGACTTGAACGATCAATCAAGTCGCGCCCAGCCATGAGCCCCTCCAAGCCCACAACCCGCGAGCGCCTCGTCGAGGTCGCCGCCCAGCTCTTCTGGGACCAGGGCTACTCCGCCACCGGCATCGCCCAAATCCTGAAGGCGGCCGGCGTGCACAGCGGCAGCCTCTACCATTACTTCCCGACGAAGGAGGACCTGCTCGTCGCTGTGCTGGAGCGCTACAAGGCGATCCTGATGCCGGTCGTGATGCAGCCCGTCTTCGACCGCGTGGCGGACCCGGTGGAGCGCGTGTTCGGCGTGCTGGACGGATACCGCCGGCTGCTCGAGTCGACCGGCTGCCGTCAGGGATGCCCGATCGGCAACCTCGCGCTGGAGCTGAGCGACTCGCACCCGGCGGCGGCGGAGCTGATCGCGGAGAACTTCGTCGGCTGGCGCGAGCAGATCCGCCGCTGCATCGAGTCCGCCGCCGACCGCTTCCCCGAGGGGACCGACCCCGGGCAGCTCGCCTCGTTCGTGCTGACGGTGATGGAGGGCGCCGTGATGCAGGCGCGCGCGTTCAAGTCGATGGAGCCCTTCGAGGACGCCGTCGCGGTGCTGCGCGACTACTTCGACCGGCTGCTCGCCGACGGGACGACATGGGCCGCGCCGCGGAGGGCAGGCCGGAAGCGGTAGCGGGGGGGGCGTTGTGTTGATCGAATCCAGGGAGGTGAAGGAGAGAACGGACCGAACGCCTACTGGGACGAGGCGGCTCAGGGAGTTGCCGGGGCGTGAAGGGCAGCGGCGGTCGCGAAGTGGCCGCGAACTCGCCATTTTGGGCAGACTTCAGTTGAAACACCGCCATCATGCGGGTTGAGTTTTGACTTGGGCTGTTTGAGATCGATTCTGAACCGTATCGCTGCCAATGGCCACGTCCGAACAACTCAAAGCCTTGATCTCGGCCCACTTCGAGCAAGACCCGGAGCGCTTCACGACGCTCGCCTTGCAGGTTGCTGCCCATGAGGCGCGCCAAGGCCATGCTTCCGTCGCCACCGAGATTCGCGGCCTTGTCGACAAGTCGCAAACTAACCGGGCAGGTGTCATCCCGTTCCGTCCCGATCTGGGCGAGCTGATCCTCCACGAAGGCCCGCCCGCGAGGCTGAACGATCTCGTCGTGGATTCGAAGATTAAGCGGCGGCTGGAGCGAGTCGTGCGCGAATTCCGGGAACAAAGCAAGCTGCGGGAGCACGGCCTTTGGAACAGGCGGAAGCTCCTCCTCGCGGGTCCCCCAGGCACGGGCAAGACGATGACAGCGCGGGTGCTCGCCGGACAACTGTCGCTGCCTCTTTGCACGATCCTCATGGACAAGCTCGTCACCAAGTTCATGGGCGAGACGGGCGCGAAGCTCCGCCAGGTGTTCGACGTCATCGAAGAGCATCGGGCGGTCTTTCTGTTCGACGAGTTCGATGCCATCGGGGGCGAACGCGGACTGGCCAACGACGTTGGAGAGATGCGCCGCGTCCTGAACGCCTTTCTCCAGTTCATAGAGCGCGACCAGTCGGGCGGTCTGATCATCGCAGCGACGAACAACCTTCGGCTCCTCGACCAGGCGCTCTTCCGCAGATTCGACGACGTTCTCCACTTCGAATTGCCGGACTTGGATCAACGCAAGCGCCTGATCGCGAACAGACTGGGTGTGTTCAAAGGCCGGTCGCTAAAGATCGGGTCTATCGCGGCGGCGGCTGGGCGCCTAAGCCACGCTGAGATCACACAGGCATGCGACGACGCGATCAAGGAGACGATCATGTCGAACCAGAAGACGGTTTCGACCTCTCTGCTTTCCACCATGCTAGAGGAGCGCATGGGCGCTTACGGCAGACCGCGCCAGGGGGCGTAACGAATGCCGAAGCACATTTTCCTGGAGAGGCCCCCTGAGTCCCGCAGCTACACAAGTCCCCAATCCGGCGGAGGTGATCCCGACCTTCCGAGCCGATCCAGAATCTCGCACGCTCGGGTTTTGAGAAACCAGTTTGAGGCGGTTCGGAATGCGTGGGAGCTGCGGCAGCGGGATCGTCAGGCGCTCTCCCTACCGGCGAGGCACGGTTGCTACATTGAAGTTCGAGGCCGGGCTGGATTCGACCTCGTCCACATGTCGCTCGAGGACCTCCGCCAAGACATCCGGCTGCTCCAAGCTCATCCTGACGAGGAGCCGCCGCGAGCAGTCATCTATGTGCCCGATGGAAAGCAGAGCGTGCTTCTCGAGAAGCTGCGCCAATACGAGGAGGAGGAGACCGCCAAGAAGGGCGAACCGAAGAACAGGAACCTGATCGAGGGAATCGAAGAGATCCGCCTGGCCGTGTTGGAAGACCTTTGGAACGACCCGCGCGAACTCCTTCCAGGCGCGGATGCGGCGTGGGTGGAAGTCTGGCTCAACGTGGATCGCGAGGCTGCGAGTCGTGACCGGCAGATTGAGGATTTCCAGGCACTGCTTGACAGGCTGGGCCTGCCCGCGCGGGCGGGAGAGGCGCTACACTTTCCCGAGAGGTCGGTTCTCCTCGTCCTCGGCAGCGAGAGCGCGCTCACCAATTTGGTCGAGTCCAGCGATCTTGTCGCGGAATTCCGGCTCGCAAAGGAGACATCGCGCTTCTTTCTAGAACTCGCGCCCGCGGATCAGGCGGAATGGGTCAAGGAGCTGTTGAGCCGCGTCCGCGTGACCGCAAACGGATCGATAGGAGTCTGCGTCCTCGATACGGGGACGAATCACGGGCATGCCCTGCTCGCTCCCGTCATTTCAGAAGCGGAAGCTCACACGGTGGACGCCCGATGGGGCAAAGACGACCAGGACGGACACGGGACCTTGATGAGCGGGCTCGCCGCCTACGGCGACATGCGCGACGCGCTCGAGGCCAAGGGACCCGTCATTCTTGCCCATCGCCTCGAGTCCGTTAAGATTTTGCCCCCCGACCGATTCGACCCGAACCCGAAGCATCTCTGGGGCGACATGACGAAGCGTGGAGCCGCGCACGCAGAGATCGCAGCCCCTGAAAGAAAGCGCGTCTTCTCCCTGGCGGTCACAGCGACGGACGACAGGGATCGTGGAAAACCTTCCTCCTGGTCTGGAGCGGTCGATCAGATCGCGTCCGATCCGGAACGACGGCGGCTCGTGATCGTCGCCTCGGGCAATGCCGACTGCTCGCACTGGGGCAGCTATCCCGACTCCAACCTTACCGATCAGGTTCATGATCCCGGACAGGCGTGGAACGCGCTCACAGTCGGCGCTTACACGTCTAAGTCCCACCTCACCGACCCGGCGCTCCGCGACTACCGTCCGCTCGCGCCGGGAGACGGATTGTCTCCGTTCAGCACTACTTCAGCAACGTGGAATGGAAAGAAGTGGCCGATCAAGCCCGAGATCGTTATGGAGGGCGGCAATCTGGCCACTGATCCTGCCGGATTCGCGAGCGAATGCGACGATCTCAGTTTGGTTTCCACCCACTTCAAACCTGCCGATCGCCAGTTTACGCGTGCGAACATGACGAGCGCCGCAACGGCGCTCGCTGCCCGCATGGCCGCGCAGATTCAGGCGGCCTACCCGGAAGCGTGGCCGGAGACTATTCGGGCTCTCATGGTTCATTCGGCAGAGTGGACAGACAGGATGCGCAGCCAGTTCGCGCCCGGGGGATCGAAGCAAGAACTCCGGAGGCTGCTCCGCATTTGCGGATATGGAGTGCCGAGAACCGACCGCGCCATCGAGTACGCGCGAAACACGGTCAGCTTGGTTTCCCAACGGTCGCTCCAGCCTTTCGACCGAAAGGAAGGCGGCGGGTACCGGAGCAAGGAGATGCACTTCTACGAGCTTCCGTGGCCGACGGCTGTCCTCCAGCAGCTCCCCGGTGAGTTGGACATTCAGATGCGGGTGACGCTCTCCTACTTCATTGAGCCGAGCCCGGGGGAGATCGGGTGGAAGGACCGGTATCGGTACCAATCCCACGCGCTTCGCTTTGACATCAACTCTCCCACGGAGACCCGCGACACGTTCATCGCTCGAGTAAACGCCGAGTCCCGAGATGATGATGAAGATGCTTCCTACGACGCCGGAAGCGACAGGTGGCGCTTCGGCAAGAAGACGAGGGACGTGGGCTCCGTCCACAGCGACGTTTGGGAAGGTTCGGCGGCAGACATCGCGGCCTGCAAACTCGTCGCCGTCTATCCAGTGATCGGCTGGTGGCGGGAGCGGCCCCAACTTCAGCGTTGGGGCAGCAGCACCCGATACTCTCTTGTCGTGTCGCTGCACTCTCCCTAACAAAACGTCGATCTCTACACACCAGTGGCAATCCAGTTGGGCATCGAAATCGGAACCTGAGTCTGAGTAGCCCTCTGCCACAGCTCTTTCTCTAAGAAGCAAGACGATTGGCAGTGCAGCAGATGATGCTGGGAACATCCGACGTCTCTCGCGGTAGCCGCGCCCCGCCTCACCCCCGCCGCAACCGCCCCACGTGGAACGGCGCCGCGGGTTCGCCGTGCAGCAGCAGCCGCGCCGCCTTCCTCGCCACGATGCGGTGCAGGCCGAGCCCGTAGCCGGAGAAGCCGCCCACGAAGAGGATGCGTCCCTCCGAGCGCGGGAACCAGTCCGCGACCGGCAGGTGGTCCGACGTGAAGCCGAGCGTGCCCTGCCACCTGCGGAGGACGCGCGCCGGGCGGCCCCCGGCAAGCCTCGGCAGCAGCTCGCCCTCGAGGTAGCCCAGGATCCGCGCGTTTGGCTCGAGGGCGTGCGTGGTCTCGCCCTCGACGTCGAGGTCGCGTCCGCCGCCGAGCAGGATCGTGCCGTCGGGGAACTGCCGCCAGTAGTCGAAGCCGCGCCGCGTGTAGTAGAGCGCGTCCCCCCACAGGCTGTTGTCGGACTCCCCCTCGACGCGCGCGGTGAAGACCTGGTTGCGGGCCGGGCGGATGGCGGTCGGCATCTCGTGCGCCTGGAAGAACAGGGGCGCGTAGGCGTTTGTCGCGGCGACGGCGATTCGGGCGAGCAGTTCGCCGCGTGGCGTCGCGATCGACACGCCGTCGAGGCGGGGGACCATCGCGCCCGGGGCAACGGGGCAGTGCTCGACGAGGCGGACACCCGATGCGCGCAGGAGCGCCGCGAGGTACTCGCCCGGATGGATCCCGAGGTCCGCGGGTTGCAGGATCGCCTCCCCGAGTCCGCACGGGGGGCCGGGCACGAGCGGCTCGTGCCGGTATCCCGTGAATCCGGAGGAAGCGAGCAGCGCCGCGCACTCGCGCACCTCGGCCGTCTCCTCCGGCGTCGAGCCCGCGAACCAGCTCCCGCCGCGCTGGCACCACAGGCCCTGGTCGCGCACGAAGTCCGATGTCAGCTCGCGGTTCGCGATGTTCAGCGAGAGCAGCTCGCGGAAGCCGTCCATCCCGAAGCGGTCGCGCCAGTGCAGGATCTCCTCGCCCGGGAAACTGAGGACGAAGCCTCCGTTGCGGCCGGAGGCCCCCATGGCAGCGGAGGCGCCCTCGAGGACGACGACCTCCGAGGCCGGCACGCCCGCGAGCACGAGTTCCAGCGCGAGGGCGCACCCCGCGATGCCGCAGCCTACCACGGCAAACTCGGCGCGCGCGGGCATGTCCCCCCCCCGCGGGAGATCGACCGTGTCGTGCCAGTGCGAGCGCACGGCGGCGAGGGATGCGAAGAGGTTGTCCGGCGTTATGTGAGTCATTCGGATGCCTTGGCCCCGGATCGGGGCGGGGGAAAGCGGGTCACATCACCGCCGCGAGCACGGCCAGCGCAATCAGTCCGGCGATGGTCAGGAGAGTCCCCCCCCGGATCATGTCGCCCGTGGAGAAGGTGCCCGTCGCGGTCGCGAGTGCATTGGGCGGCGTCGAGATGGGCAGGATCATTCCCAGGGAGACGGAGAGGCCGGCGACGATGGCCGCCTCGCGGCGCATGTCCGCCGCGAGCGAAATCGCGATCGGCACCAGCAGGTTGGCCGCGGACGTGTTGCTCATGAAGGCGGACACGACGGCGCCGACGGCGGCGAGGATGACGATCGTGGCATAGGGGGAGGTGGGCAGGGAGGAAACCAGGGAGGCGATCTCGGCCGCCAGGCCCGAGGCCTTCATCGCCTCCCCGAGCGCCACGCCCCCCGCCACCAGGATCAGCACGTCCCAGCTCAACTTCTTCAGGTCCTCACCGTCGAGGATGCCGAGCGAGGTGAAGACGGTGACCGGGATGAGGGCGGAAAGCGCGGCCGGGATGCCGTGGAGCGCCTCCGTCATCCAAAGCGCGATCGTGAGCGTGAACGTCCCGGCGACGACGACGAGGTCCGCGGTCACGGGGAGCGGCTCCGGGAAGAGTATCTCCAGGCGCCGCGTCTTCGGACGATACTGCGCGACGAGCAGCACCCAGTGCACGACGAGGAGCACGCAGGCGACCGGCAGCCCGAATCCCATCCACTGCGAGAACGAGATCTTCTCGCCCACCGTGGCCAGGTTCGTGGCCACGATGCCGTTGGGAGGGGATGCGACGATGGTCCCCATCCCGCCCACATTGGCGGCGAACGGCACGGCGAGGCCCATCGCGCGGCGGAACGGGTCCCCCCGGTCGATTCGCGCGAACACAGGGGCGAGGATCGCCAGCATCATGGCCGTCGTCGCCGTGTTCGACATGAAGAGCGCGAAGAGCCCCGTGGTGAGGATCGTTCCCAGCAGGACGAGCGCCGGGCGCGTCCCGAACGGGCGGATGAACCACTTCGCCATGCGCTGGCTCAGGCCGTGCTTGGTCGCTCCCGCCTCGAGCACAAAGCCCCCGAAGAAGAGCACGAGCACGGGACTCGCGAAGGGGTCGAGGTACGCCTGGTAGGATCCGGCATCCCCGCCCACGGGGTCCCCAAGAAGGTAGACGCTTGCGACGATGACGGCGATGGCCGTGGCGAAGGGGGGAATCAGCTCCGTGATCCAAAGCGCCGCCGCCGCCACAAAAATCGAGAGGCAGACCCGCGCCGGGCCATCCAAGTCCCCCAGCGGGAGCCACTGCACCCCAAAGGCCAGCGCGAACACGAGGGCAACCAGCCCGAGCTTGCGCACGTTCAGGGCAGGCGGGACGGCTTGCGGGGGGGACTCGCTCACGCGTCGCTTCCCGTCGGCGCGGACTCGTGCGCAACCGGGGCCAGCCACTCGACCCCCGCCGCGGTGAGATCCAGCCCAAGGTTCGCGCCCAGTTGCTGCGCAAGTACCTCCTCCACGCGCGACTGCTCGGGACAGCTCGTGCCGAGGAGCAGCTCCATCGACGTCACGCCGCGGTCCCTGATGCCGCACGGCACGATCAGGCCGAAGTGGTTCAGGTCCGTCGTGACGTTCAGCGCCAACCCGTGCATCGCCCACCAACGGCGGACGCGGATGCCCATCGCACAGATCTTCTCCTTCCCGACCCACACTCCGGTGAGGCTGGAGATCCGGTAGCCGGAAATGCCCCATGCGGCGATCGTCCCGATGACGGACTCCTCGAGGGCGCGCATGTACTCGTGCAGGCCGAGGCCGAGCTCCTGGAGGGGCACGAGCGGGTAGGCGACGATCTGGCCCGGGCCGTGGTAGGTGACCTGCCCGCCGCGATCCGTTTCGTGGACCGCGACGCCGCGGGCGCGCAGGACGGCGGCGGGCGCGGTAACCTCGTCATTCTTCCCGCGGCGGCCGATGGTGATCGTCGGGGGATGCTCGACGAACAGGACGCATGCACCGCGGGCGCCGGCGATCTGCTCCTCCTGGAGGCGCCGCTGGAGGGCAAATGCCTCTGCGTAGTCGATCAGACCGTGTATGCGGACAAGTTTGGCGTGGAGCATGGCATGGGGAGGCTGGCACTTCGGGGGCCCCGTGCGCAAGGACGCGCCCGGCGGGGCGCCCCCCGGGTCAAAAGCACCCTTTGATGGGCCAAAACGCATTGACGGGCCCGGCAATCGCGCCTTGGATGGCCCATCCGGCAACCGAAAGGGACGGATTCGGGCGTCGCCCGGGGTGATGCAACCCCGTGTGCGCCCTGTAGCCATTGGACCGTGCGCCCACCCCGCAGTACGGCCACCACCACGACCGGATCGACCCCTGGGTTCGATCGAAAGGACGCTCCGAGATGAGCTTGAGGAAGTTTGCCATTCTCTGCGGCGTGCTTGGCGCATGGGGCCTCACCCCCGCCGCCAATCCGCAGCTCGCCCTCGACGCCAGTTCGCTGATCGGCGTCGAGGAGGTCGTCATGCCGCCGCTCGACAACGCGGCGCTGCTCGAACGCGCCGTCCTGCTCGACCAGGCCGGGCCCTACCACTACGCCGACCCGATGAAAGTCTCGATCACCCCAGCCACGCATGGCACGTGGGAGAAGCTCCCCAACGGCAACATGCTTTGGCGCCTGCGCATCTATTCGCAGGATGCCAAATCGATCAACCTCGGCTTCGCGCACTACCGGATGCCCGAGGGGGGGATGCTCCACGTCTACAACCCCGCGGCGGGGGTCGTGATCGGTCCCTTCACGCACCGCGACAACGCGGCCCACGGGGAGCTGTGGACTCCGCTCGTGCCGGGTGACGAACAGGTCATCGAGGTGCAGATCGCACCCGACAAGGTGGAGGAGCTCTCGCTCGAGCTGACCTCCGTCAACCACGGCTTCCGCATCCTCGGCCTGAACGGCGACGAGGCGTTCGAGAACGAGCGCTCCGGCTCCTGCAACGTGGACGTGGTCTGCCCCGAGGGGGACAACTGGCGCGACCAGATCCGTTCCTCGGCGACATACAGCACCGGTGGCTCGACATTCTGCTCGGGCGCGCTGGTGAACAACACGGCGCAGGACGCCAAGCCGTACTTCCTGACGGCGAACCATTGCGGGATGAACTCGGGGAACGCGGCGTCCATGGTGGTGTATTTCAATTACGAGAACTCGACGTGCCGCCCGGTTGGCAGCCCCGCCAGCGGCGGCGCGGGCGACGGTTCACTCGCCCAGTTCCACACCGGGGCCATTTTCCGCGCAAGCAACGCCACGTCCGACTTCTGCCTCCTCGAGCTCGACTCGCCGATCGACCCGGCGTTCGACCCCTACTTCTCCGGCTGGAGCCGCGAGGGCGTGAACGCCACGTCTGCCGTGGCCATCCACCACCCGAACACGGACGAGAAGCGCATCAGCTTCGAGAACGACCCGACTCAGATCACGTCCTACCTCGGCACGACCGTCCCGGGGGACAGCACGCACGTCCGCATCGTGGATTGGGACCTTGGCACGACGGAGCCCGGCTCCTCGGGCTCCCCCGTGTACGACCAGAACAAGCGCGTCATCGGCCAGCTCCACGGCGGCGGCGCGGCCTGCGGCAACAACGAGTCGGACTACTACGGGCGGTTCTTCACGTCGTGGACCGGTGGCGGCACGAACTCCACGCGCCTGTCCAACTGGCTCGACCCGACCAACTCCGGAGTGCAGGTGCTCGATGGCCGCGGGCTCTCGATCTTCCAGGCGAACGGCAACCCGACCGTGGATGACTCGACGGGCACCGGCGACAATGACGGCGTGCTTGAGCCCGGCGAATCGCTCGTCGGCCTGACGTTCTCCGTCCGCAATGTGGGCACGGTCACGGCGACGACGGTGACCGGGACGCTGACGTCCATGACGGCCACGGTTGCGGTGACGCAGGGCAGCTCCGCGTTCCCGGACATCGCGGCCGCCGGCACGCAGACAAACTCGACGCCCTACAGGATTTCGATCGCGCCGACGCACCCGTGCGGCGCGCCGATCCTCCTGCGCCTCGAGATGGACTCGACCGAGGAGCAGAACTCGAACCTCGACTACACGCTGACGACGGGCCCGACCTGCAACGTCGTGCCGGACTTTGCGACCGGAGCGGTGCTCGTGGACGACTCGGCGGGCAACGGCACGAACTCGGCCGACCCCGGTGAGACGGCGCTCCTGACGGTGCCGCTGCTGAACTCGGGCGCGCCGGCGACGGGCATCAGCGCGACGCTGGTCTCGCTCACCCCGACGGTGACGGTGAACACACCGACGTCCGCATACCCCAACATTGGAACCGCGGGCAGCGGCAACAACGTGACGCCCTTCTCCATTACGGTGGACTCGGGCCACGTCTGCGGCGCGCCGATGGACTTCCAGGTCAACGTGACCTCGGCCGAGGGCACGGACTCCGCGACGTTCTCGCTCACCTCCGGCAACATCTTCACGGGCGTCCACATCCCCGCGACGACTTCCGCCAGCCCGAACCTCGGCTTTGGCAACTCGCCCCTGCCGCAGACCGTCTCGACGAACCTCACCTTCGCGGAGTTCGGCGTGGTAAGCGACGTCAACGTGACGCTCAACGCGACGCACACGTTCATCGGCGACGCGATCTTCACGATCCAGGCTCCGAACGGGGCGACGGCGACGCTGATCAACCGCCGCGGCGGGAGCGGCGACAACCTCGTGAACACCGTCCTCGACGACGAGGCGTCCACCGCCATCGCAGCCGGGACGGCGCCGTTCACCGGGTCGTTCATCCCTGACGGGCCGCTCTCCGCCCTCGACGGCAGCCCGGTCGAGGGAACGTGGACGGTCACCGCGAACGACAGCGTGAACCTGGACGACGGCGTCTTCCAGAACGTCACGCTCAACATCACCTACAATCCGGTCGTCTGCGGCCCCGCCGCCTTCTTCGACGAGTTTGGGTCGGCGACCTTCAGCGATGCCAACGGCAACGGGAACAACAACGGCATCCTTGAGGCGGGCGAATCCACTATCGAGGTCACCTTCCCGATCACGAACATCGGGCAGAACGCCACGAGCGTGGTGGGCACCCTCTCGACGACGACGCCGGGCGTGACGGTGATCCAGCCCACGGCGAGCTACGGCAACGTCAGCGGCAGCGCCAATGCCTCGAACGCGACGCCGTTCCTTGTTGCGATCGATCCGTCGGTCGTCTGCGGCTCGAACATGGCGTTCGCGCTCAGCGTGACATCCGACCAGGGTGGCAATGGCGGGATGGCGGCGGCGGCCTCGACCGGCGCGCTCACGCCCTCCAACGTCGTGCGCAACGTCACGCCGGGCGTCGTGCTCGGACCGAACGCGGACCTGGAGACCATCACGATCCCATTCCCGGAGAACGGCATCATCACCGACGTGGACGTGACGATCACGATGCCGCACACCTTCATGGGCGACGTCTCCGTTCGTGCGCGGAATCCGCAGTTGGCCGAGTCGATGCTCATCAACCGGCGCGGTTCCGGCGGCGACAACATGACGAACACGAACTTCGACGACTCCGCGGCGACGGCGATCACGGCGGGGACGCCCCCCTTCACCGGGTCCTTCCGTCCAGAAACCCCGCTCGCGGCCCTCAATGGCGGAAGCGTGAACGGCAACTGGACGCTCCTCTTCCAGGACCACGCGACGGGCGACCAGGGCACCATCCAGAGCGTCACGCTGGACGTGGACTACAACCAGGCCACATGCGCGGCACCGCTCACCCTCGACGGCACCGTGACCAACCTCTTCGACTCGTCGGCGGTTCCCGATGGCGGCGCGGTGGACTTCGGGACGGTCAACGTGTCGGATCCGACGGTCTCCCGGACGTTCCGCGTGGACAACCCGGGCGCGGGCACGCTGTACACGTGGGGCCTGAATGTCCCGGCGGACTTCACGCTGGTCGGCAGCCTGGCAGCCACGATTCCCGGGGGCGGCTTCGACGAGTTTACCGTCGAGATGCCCACGGCCGTCGGCGGCTCGAAGAGCGGCACGCTCTCCTTCCAGACGAACGTCCACGGCAAGTTCACCTACAACTTCAACCTGACGGGCAACGTGCAGGCACCGGCGGCCGTAGCCGGCTGGGACCTGTACTGATCCCGCAAGCCAACCCCTGCTGAAAAGGCGCCGGGCGGACCCAATTGGTCCGCCCGGCGTTCTGCTTGGATGGGGAACCCCGAGCCCGGGGGGCTAAGCATCCCCGCGCCGCGCGAGCCGGATCGCCGCGTGCAGGGCAAGGTCGTAGCCGAACGGACCCAGCCCGATGATCACCCCGCGGCACACGGAGGCCGTGTAGCTCCGGTGGCGGAACTCCTCCCGCGCGAACGTGTTCGAGAGGTGGACCTCCACCACGGGGATGTCGATGCTGGCCACGGCGTCGCGCAGGACCACGCTTGTGTGCGCCAGTCCCCCCGGATTCAGGATGGCGGCGTCGTGCGTCCCGCGAAGCCCGTGCAGGAAGTCGATCAGCTCCCCTTCGTGGTTGCTGTGGTGGAAGGAGACCTCGACGCCGAGCGAAACCGCCAGCTCGGCGAGGTGCTCCTCAATCTCCGCGAGCGAGACGCGCCCGTACACGGCCGGCTCCCTCGTCCCCAGCAGGTTCAGGTTGGGGCCATTGATGATTCCAATGCGCATGGCGGGTGTCCCCCTTGGCGCGAGTTCTCTTGTCTCACCGAACGCCGACGGGAACCATTCCCCCGTGCGTTGCGCGATGCGCAACTGCGATCCCAGCGCCCCCGCACCGAATGATCCCCGCTCCCCCCACGTCCCCACGCCCCACCCCGGCGACCCCGGCCGCGATCCTCGCCCTCGCCCTGTGGCTCCTGGTCTGCCTCGCGGGGGAGGGTGGTCGCGCCACGGCGCAGGGGATCTCGCGCACCAAGATTCCCGCGGACGCCTACGCGCGCGGCGTCGTGCTCAACGTCGTCGACACGCGCCCCGACGGGTTCGAGTTCACGCTCGAGAACAGGCAGCCCCTCGACGTCCTCCCCATAGGCGTCTCGATCCTGCCCGTGATCGTCGCGGTTCCCCCGGGTTCCGAGTGCCAGATCACGACCATCTCCGGGGCATGGGACTTCGTGCCGGAGTTCGGGCTCGTCGAGGACGGCCTCGCCCTCGACATGCCCGCAAGCAACGGCGCCCGATACTCGCAGTCCAACGCCTACATCCGCGCGAACTACATGGACGAATTCCGCTCCGTCGGGCTCGTCCGGCTCCAGGTTCCCCTCAACATGAACCCCGACTACCCGCCGGGGACGATCGCGAACTACGGGCAGATCGCCGTGACGAGGGGCGCGCGCTACCGCGTGACCTTCCGTGGCGGCACCACGATGCAGCAGCCCCATCCGCCGAACATCCCCGCCGAGGACCCGTTCCTTGTGGAGATGCTGCGCGGGATCGTGCTGAACGAGTCGCAGATCGAGACCGTGAGCCGCCAACCCGCCGAGGAGAACGACGAGCCGCGCCTTCGCGCCTGGAACGAGCGCCTCATCCGCGCCACACAGGCCGGACCCCTGGTCCTGATGCGGCTCTCCCGGCCGGGACTCTACTCGGTGACGGCGGACACGCTGCGCGGCGCCGGGATCGACGCCTCGCGGATGAAGGTCTCGGAGCTGCGCGCCTTCCTCGGCGACGAGGAAATCCCGATGCTGGTGCTCGGTGGCGGGAGCGACACCGTCGATGCGACGACGACGCTGGTGCTGCACGTCGGGCCGGAGCGGTTCGACCTCGAGCCGTGGAAGCCGGTCTGGCTGTTGCGCGACCCTGGTGCGACGCTTCCCCCGCGCCGGTGGCGGCTGGACGCGAGCCGCACCGCCGGGCGCGACACCCCGCCCGCACGCCTCCGCCGCGAGGTCGAGATCTTCCGCCCCGCCAAGTTCATACCCCAGTCCCCCATCGACGCCCCGCGCCTCAAGTGGGTCACCGCCGACATCCCGCAGAACAAGTACGAGTCGTTCGAGTTCGACGTTGCCGGCCTGACCGGCGACCCGACCGCCCAGCTCGACCTCGCCTTCTCCGGCCGGCAGCCGCAGGAGGTCATGATCGCCGAGGTCTACCTCAACCGTCGCGAGCTCTTCGAGAAGCGGGTGCAGTCCAAGGCCGTGGTGCGCCAGCAGGAGCCGCTCTCGGCGGGGGCGCTCGTGGAGGGGCGCAACATCCTCTCGATCCGGCACCGCGTGGAATCCGAGCAGCGCGGGGGCTTCACGCCGGGACCCTCCCTGTCGTTCATCGAGGCCTTCGTGCGGTACGACGCCATGCCGGAGGACCTTCCCGAACAGGAGTTCGCGAGGCTTGCGACGCTGGGCAACCCGCCGGCGTCGCGCCTTGCGCTCAGCCTGACCGCGCCGGCGGATGCCGGGCGCGTCCTGGTCGCCCACCTCCGCTCGACCGACGTGTTTTCCTTCCAGGAGGCCATCCTGTCCCCGGAGACCGGGCGCTGGGAGACCGGGATATACAACCCCGGGACGGAGGACTCGATCGTCTTCTCGACGCTGGGTTCGCTGTTGAAGCCAACCGACGTTCGGCAGGTCGATGCCCCGCGCGCCTGGTCCTCGGCTGCGCCGGTCACGTGGCTCGGGATCACGTGGACCGACTTGAACGCGGAGCTCGCCCGCCTGGGCCGCCACCGCGAGTCCACCGGCGAGAAGGTGGACATCCTTCTCGTGGACGACATTTACAACGCGTTTTCCTACGGGTACAAAGACTACCGGGCGATCCGACGGGCGATCCGGCACGCCTACCTGACGCGCCAGGCGCCGAAGTTGCGCGCCGTGGTCCTCGCGGGGGAGGGAAGCGAGTACTGGTGGGAGCGGTCCCCGCGGCACAATCCCGCGGCGGAGATTGACCGCGTGCCCGTCTTCGGGTGGCGCAACCCGGACGTGCAGGTCCGGGGGGACGACTCGTACGCGCGCATCGTCGGCACCGGCGCCTTTCCCGACGTCGAGATCGGCCGTCTCAGTGCACGCAACCCGGCGGAGCTTCGCGCGATCGTGGACCGCGTCGTGCGCTACGAGACGGAGCTTCCCGGGGGGCCATGGCTCGCGCGGCACCTGTTCGTCGCCGACGACGAGGCCGAGTTCCCGGAAGTCTCCGACAAGATCATTGCGAACGACCTCGGTCCCGGCACCATCCCCGACCGGCTCTACCTGCACACGTTCGACTACTGCGACTACCCGCGCCTGCCCGGGCGCAAGCGCAGCACGGCGGCGACGAATGCCCTGCTGCGCGAGCTGAGCGCCGGCGTGTTCTTCGCCAACTACTTCGGCCACGGGGGGCCCAACGTCTGGTCGCACGAGCGGCTCCTGCACCTGCGCGACCTCCCCTACATCGACCACGGCCCACGCGAGCCCGTCCTGCTGATAGCGTCCTGCGACACGGCGTGGATCGACTACCCCGTGGAACCCGTGAAGACGAGCCTCGGCGAGTACCTGCAGCGCGACCCTAAGGGTGGCGCGATCTCGATCTGGGCACCCATCGCGGGCACGTCGTCGTTCGAGCACCGCTTCGTCCTTGGGCGCTACTACGACGGCTACTTCCACGCGGGGCACAGGCGCACGGGGGCGCTCTCGCTCTACTCGAAGATCGGCTACCTGCTCGACCGCACCACCTCCTACGTGACGAACCAGTACCTGCTGCTGGGCGATCCCGGCATGCGGCTTCCGAGCCCGCCCTCCGGCGTCGAGCTCAAGGTCCCCACGGATCCCATCCCCGCGGTCGAGGAGGAGACGTTCCAGGTCTCCGGCTCGACGCTGCTGGTGAAGAAGGGGACGGCTTCGGTGGCGCTGTACGATGCGGGGCGCAGGCTGGTCGGCGTGCCCGTCGAGGTCCCGGTGAAAAAGGGCAGGTTCAAGGCCGACCTCGTGATCCCGCGCAACACGCCGCAGGGCGGCCACATCGTCCAGGCGACCGTCTGGGACGGCGATGGCAGGACGGCGATGGGAGAGGCGCCGCTCTCCGTGCGGGCCTCGCGGTTCGAGGTCGGCTGGGAGTACGACATCATCGAGGGCCCCGCCGATGCGCCCATCGACCCCGTCGTGATCGTGCAGAACAACGAGGCGCGCGACTTCGCCGGCCTGCGCCTGTTCGTCCGCGACAAGCATCGCAAGCAGGACCTCGCCTCCAAGGTCTTCGACATCGGCGCGGGTGAGGAGGTCACCTTCGAGTTTCCGATGATGTTGGAGGATGAGCTTCGCGAGATCGAGGTGCAGGTCTACTCGGCATGGGACGTCCGGCGGGAGCATCCCCCGATGGCCTCCGCGCCCCTGCGGATGATGGGCATCGAAAGCCCGCTCGATCCCCTCGTCATCAACATGAGCCAACTCACGATCCAGCGCGGCGACGCGGCGCCGTCCGCGCGCATCACCGTCCCCGTCTTCAACCGCTCGCTCGACCCGGTCCACGGGGGGCGCGCGATGCTCTACCGCCTCGACACCGAACCACCCTCCATGATCGAGACGGCGAAGGCGCTTTCGACCATGGAGCCCGGCTCGACGACCAGCCTCGTCTTCCTCTGCAACGCGAAGCTCAACGCGGGAAGGCTGCCGCTGCGGCTCGACGTGACGGAGGACGACACGCGCACGAGCGAGACGCTCGCGCAGGCGTACTTCACGGCGGAGGTCCCGTCGCGCCCGGACCTGGCCATCGTCGGCGGCTCCTTCGCGCCCGTCGATGCCTCGACGCCCGTGGGCCAGACGATGTACTTCGACGTGACGGTGATGAACACGGGCGACATGCCCGTGAACAGGTACCGGCTGAACCTCTACAAGGACGTGGCGGGCGAGCCGGGCTTCCTGCAGCGCAGCGCGGTCGCGCTCGCCGACCAGGAGCCGCCGCCCCTCCAGCCGGGCGAGTCGTGGCGCACCACGCTCCGACTCGACCCGAACTCGGGCTTCCCGGTGGGGGAACGCCCGGCCTGCGTCGAGGTCGTTCTCTTCGACGGCCTGACCGACGCCGACCCTTCGAACAACTCGGCCTGCGCGAACGTCAACTGCACGGCGGGACCGAACCTGACGTTTGTACCTTCCACGGCCGAGCAGAGCACGAGGCTCGTCTTCCCCGGCGACGTGGCCCAGTGCGCGATCGCGTGGAGAAACGACAACAGCATCGTCCCCTTCGAACATCCGGCGACGGTCACGGTGTATGCCGAGGGGCCATCCTCGCGCGAGGAGCTCCTGCACTCGATCGCGCCCAAGGGCGTCCCCGCGGGTGGCGGCGGCCTAATCCAGTTCAACTGGACCGCGAAGCCGGGCCAGGACCGCGTCCGCGTCGTCCTCAACGAGGAACTCGAGTTCCCCGAGAACAGCGTCGCTGACAACGAGTTCACCTTCACGTTCGAGCCGGTGCTCAATCCGGCGAAGGACCCCCAGGCGCACCCGCGGCACATCTCCGCGCTCCCAGCCGCGGGCTACGTGACGGACCTCGACTTCCATCCCGACGAGACGCTGCGCGTGGCCGATCGCCCGACGGCGCCGGGCCATTTGTTCGAGGGGCTGGCGGACCGCGTCGCCAACCAGGACGCCCTCGGGCAGAAGGGGGACCTCCGCAGGGAGGACGGCAAGTTCTCGCCCATCGGGGACATCCCATACCTCGCGTGCACGGGGAAGGAGAGCGCCGAGGCCGTGTCGATCCCGCTCCCGTTCGAGGATGCCGACGCGCAGAGCGTGGACGTGTACCTGGACCAGCGCGGGAGCTTTGCGGCCGACCCGACGCCCTCCGGCGACTTCAACTACCGAATCGGCGGCGACGGGGAGTGGAAGACCTCCGCGAAGACGCCCCCGGGCGTGGTGCACATCGGGCGCGTCCAGCCCAGCGATGGCCGCATCCTGGTGGAGCTTGCAGGAACGGGGGAGCCATCCCGCAATGAGTTCTACGGCATCCGGCTGGTCCCCGTGAAGGGAACCATCGTCAGCCACCCGGTCTCCGTCGAGGGGACGACGCTCGGCCGGCTCGCCGTGAGCGCGGACCTCGTGGAGGGCGCCCGCATGTCGATGGCCGCGCAGTTCGGCTCGGGGACGCGGGAGACGCCGCTGTGGGGGGACTGGGTGCCCTGCGGATTCGGGGGACGCTTCCCCGCGGTGCCCGAAGGCGCGACGTTCATGCGTTGGCGCGTGGTGATCGCGCCGGGTCCGACGGGGACCCCGATCCTGCGCGGGATCACCCCGGACTATGGCGTGGAGCCGCCGAAGTGAGCGGCCAGGCCCCGCGCGCACTCATGGCCGACCTGCGGCGCATGGCCCCCGTGTGGGCAATCGTGCTCGTGGGGGTCGCGGGAACGCTCTTCATCCTGCGCCAGACGGGCCGCAAGTACATCGAGCGCGGCCTCTACGAGGGGGGGGACGCGTGCACCGTGGCGGGCATCCGCGCGAGTGCGGGCAGCATGCTGTTTGCCAAGCTGAAGCTGGATGCGGAGGCGAAGCGCCGGGCAGCATCCTCCCGGGACCCGGCATCGCTCAGGGAGGACGCGCTCGGGCTCATGAAGGGGGATCCGCGCCTGCCCGTGGCGCGCGGGCACCTCGAAGCGGCCGCAAGGCTGTGCCCGGGATACGAGGCGCACTACCTCGACCTTTCCGAGATGGCGCTCTGGGACGGGGACCGGGGCATGGCGCACCTGCTCCTCGGCCGGTACCACCTCGCGCGCGGGGAGCGCGCCGAGGCACGCGACGAGTTCACGCTCGCCGTCGAGGGGCTCCCCGGCGATCCGGCGCCTCGCATCGCCCTCGCCGCCGTGCTGATCGACGATGGCGAAACCTCCGCCGCCGCCGCGCGCACCGAGGACATCCGCGACGCGATGGCGAAGTCCGCCGAGGGCATCGCCGTGCTCGCCCGGCTCGCCTCCATCGACCGCCGCGACGAGGAGGCGCTCCGCCTCGTCGTCGATGGGCTGCACCTCGAGCCCTCGAACGCAGCCCTGATGGACCAGCTCCGCACGCTGGCGCAGGGCCTTGGCGACGCGCCACGGGCGGCGAAGATCTACGGTGAGATTGCACGCCTGCCGGGGAGCCACCGCGCCGGCATGCACCACCTGGCGGGCATCTACTTCACGCAGGCCGGGCTCCACGCGGAGGCGGAGGCGGAGCTTCGCGAGGCCGCCGCGCTCGCCCCCAACAACGTCGGCGTCATCTTCGACCATGCGGTCTCGCTCTGGCGAACGGGGAGGTACGACGCCGCGCGCGACGCCTACAACCGCGCCCGGGCCGTGGACCTGGAGCAGGCCGTGCTGCTGCGCCGCGACTCGCCCGTCGATCCCCTCGCGCGCCCGTGAGCGCCGGGCCGGAGATCGTCGTCGAGGCCGCGGCGACGAAGGCTCCCACGGCCGGGGCGCCCCGTGGCCACATCACGGCACTCCTCGTCCTGTGGGCCGTCGTGTCGCTCCCGGTGCTCGCGATGGGATTCCATGCGGACGACTGGTTCCACCTGCGGCCACGCGCGCCGGCGGAGGTGCTCGCGACGTTCGCGGGGGACTGGAACTCCGGCGTGCGGGGCGCGGGTGGATTCCACAGGCCGCTGGCGCGCGTCAGCCTCTCGCTAGACTCCGCGTTGTGGGGGCGCCTTGCCGCGGGCCCGCACGCGACGAGCGCCCTCGCCTTCCTCGCGGTGATCCTGGCCGTCCATGCGGTCGCCCTGCAGTTGACGGGGGGACGGCGCAGGTGCGCGCTCGCGGCGGCGGCCCTCGTTGCGGCCAGTCCGCTCAAGTCCGAGGCGCTCTACTGGATCAGCGCACGGGGGGACCTTCTCGCCGCAGCCTTCGGGCTGTGGGCGCTCCACCTTGCGCTGCGGGGGGTCGAGCACGGTGGGGTCCGCAACGTCGCCGCATCGCTCGCGCTCCTTCTGGCGGCCCTGCTGTCGAAGGAGGTCGCCGTCGCCTTCGTCGTGGTCATTCCCGCCGCGGTCCTGCTCCTTCGCCAGCCCGTCCCATGGACGCGCGGCGACGTCGCGCTGGTGCTGCTGCCGCCGGCGATCGGCGCGGCGTGGCTGTGCTTCCGCGCCAGCGTGCTCGGGGGCGTCGGGGGCTACTACGCCGTGCGCGCGGAGCCGCTCGCCTTGCCCGAGATGCTGTCGAACATGGGCCGCATGCTCTCGGCGCTCGCGCTGCCCGGGACGGCATTCGCCACGGGGCACTGGGTGCCCGGGGGTGGCGCCTTGTGGCTCGCCACGACGTGGTTCCTGATGATGGCGAGCCGTCTGCGCCGCACATACCTGCTGTGCGCCCTCGGGGTGCTGGCCTCGCTGGCGCCGATGGCGGGCCTGCCCGTCTCCCCGGCGGACGGCACGCGCGTGCTCCTCGTGGGACTCTGCTTCCAGGCGCTGTTCGCGGGCTCGGTGTTCGCGCAGTTCGCCGCGTGGCGCGTGGCGCGGTTCGTGGGTGCGCCGGTGCTTGTGGCGGTCGTGTTCGTGCATTCGATGCTGTCGCTGGCGCGGGCGGAGGACTTCGTCTCCGCGCGCGGGCCGAACGAGCGGGTCATGCGGGAGGCCGCCGCGCGGATCGCATCCGCCAAGCCGGGCGAACGCTTCCTCCTTCCCGATCCCCCCGACCCGGCCGGCCAGTCGCGCTACCTTGCGCCGGGCATGTCGCTCCTCATGGCGATGCAGGCGGAATCCGCGCGCTTGGGTGCCCCGGCGCAATTGGACGGCGTCGAGCTCCTCCCCGGCCCGCCGCGCGACGCCACAACAGCCACGCTCGTGCTGCTGGAGGCCGCCCCGGACGGGACGCTCCGGGAGTCCCGTTATGCGGCGCTCGCCTCGCGCGACCTCACGCGGGAGGCCGCGGCACTCCTCCCGTCGGGGCATGCGCTGCGCGAGACCATCGCCCGCGTTCCCCTCGCGCCGCTGGCCCCCGCCGGACTCCAGCGCGTCACCATGCTGGGAAGGGGCGAGCAGCCGATCGCGCCGCGCGTCGAGTGCCGCGGCCTGGACGACCACCTCGCGGGTTCGGCCGTGGCCATGCTCTCCCACGCCCACGGCGACGAATGGGAGATGACCGCCCACATCGCCACGCGCGAACCCTTCGGCACGCTCGTCGTTGCCCCCACCGCGACGCCGAGGCGATTCACCCTCCTTGGCGTCACCCTGGACACGCATCCACCGATCGGGGCCCCGGCGAACTAGACATGCGCATCCTTGTCACCGGCTGTGCCGGCTTCGTGGGGCCGTGGCTCGTGGCGGAACTCGTCCGCGCGGGACACGTGGTCGTGGGAACGGCGCTGCACGAGGCGCCCGCCGAGGGGGTCGAGGGCGGGCGCCTGATCGCGGCGAACCTCCTGGACGAGGGGGACGCCTCGGCCGTCGCGGGGCACGCGCGCGCGGACGCCTGCATCCACCTCGCGGGCTGGTCGCACGTGGGGGACAGTTGGCTGGACCCCGCGGCGGCGCTGGAGGCGAACGCCCTCGCGGGGGTCCGCACGGCGCTTGCGCTCGCGCGCGCGGGCACGCGCCGCCTCGTCTTCGTCGGCACCAGCGAGGTCTACGGCATCGTCGGTCCCTCGGAGCTTCCCCTTCACGAGGGCTCGCCACTCCGGCCCGCCAACCCGTACGCCGCGTCGAAGCTCGCTGCGGAGGAGATGCTGCGGGTCCTCGCGCGCCCGCGGGGCCTGTCGCTCACCATCGCGCGCCCCTTCAGCCACACGGGCCCGGGACAGACGACAAAGTTCGTGTGCCCCGCCTTCGCGGAACAGGTTGCCAGGGCTGCGCGGGGGGAGCTGGACGCGATCCTGCACGGCGACCTCTCCCCCAGGCGCGACTTCCTCGACGTGCGCGACGTCGTGCGCGCCTACCGCCTGATCGCGGAGGCCGACCTGCCGGACCGCACGCTCAACATCGCGAGCGGGCGCTCGATCCCCGTGGGCGAGGTGCTCCAGCGGCTCCTCGCCCTTGCAGGGCTTCCCCCCGCCGTGGCGCGGCTGGACCCGGCCCGCCTGCGCCCGGTGGACCTGCCCGAGCTGCGCGGCAGCCACGATGCCCTCACGGCCGCGACCGGATGGGTTCCCGAGGTCCCGTTCGGGCGCACCCTCGCCGACCTCCTCGCGCACTTTGGCTGCCCCGTGGGCGAAGGCCGCGGAGGCGCGGATTGAGCACCCCGATCCCGCCGGGCCGCATCGAAACCCGCATCCTCGCCACGATCCTGTTCCTCGCCCCGCTTGCCGTGTGGCCCCCGGGGGTCGATTCCTTCGTGCTGCCGAAGTGGGCGTTCCTGGCGCTCTCGGCGCTCGTCCTGGGCTCCGCGCTGTTGGCGGGCGCGCTCGGCAAGCTGCCGCTCCGCCTCCAGTTCCATCCGGCCAACGGCTTCATCCTCGCATGGGTTCTCTGGAGGACCCTGTCCGTCCTGTGGGCGTCCTCGGGGCCGCTCGCGTGGGAGGATGTGCGGCGTGAGTGGCTGCTGTTTGGGCTGGTGCTGATGGCGCAGTCGCTCCTGGCCGGTCGCCGCGACCGGATCCTGCTGGTGGCGCGCGCGCTGGGCGCCGCGTCGTGCGTGGTCGCCGTGTGGGCGCTCGCGCTGGATGCGGGTGGCGCCTTCGGCTGGTGGGGGGGCGGCGTGCGCCGGACGCTCGGGGACTGGCGCGACCTCGTGTCGGCCGCTTCGCTCGGCAACTCCGGGCACGTCGCGGACTTCCTGGTGCTGGGTTTCCTCGCGTGGTTGGGGTCGTTCGTGCTCGCCGTCGGGCGGGGTGGGCGACGGCTGGCGATGGCGGCGCTCTGGTTGCACGCCGCCGCGCTGATCGTCGCGTGGTCGGTCCACAGCAACCTGTCCCTCATCGTGGCCTCCGCCGCGTTCGCGTGGAGGATGCGCGGCGATGCGCGCCTCATGGGGTGGAGGCGGCGCGCGCGCTCGTGGGGAACCCTCGCCGCAGGTTTTGCCGCAGTCGTCGCCTTCCTCGTCCTCGACCATCCCGCCAACCCGCACGGCAGCCGCGCCTGGGCCGGCGGGGACGGGCGGACCGGCGGCATCTTCGCCCAGGCCTTCTCCTCGCAGCGCTGGCACGAGGGGGGCGAGACGCGCATCGCGATCTGGTTGACCACGCTCGAGATGATCCGCGAGCAGCCGTGGCTCGGCGTCGGCGCGGGCAACCACGCCTACATCTATCCCGCGACGATGAGCCCCATCGTCATGAACGACCCGAAGCTCGCGCGCTACTCCTCCACCTGGACGAACGCGGCGCACAACGACGTGCTCCAAGCGTGGGCGGAGACCGGGATCGTCGGCGTGTTCCTGCTCGCCGCGATGGTGGGCGCAGCGCTCAAGCGAGCGCGCGACCGCTCCCGCTCGGCGTCTCCGGGGACGCGCACCATGCTCGCGCTCGCCTCGGCGATGCTCATCGCGCAGTTGGTGCAGATGCAGATGAGCTTCCCGCTGGAGCTCCCCGTCTCGCACCTCGCGTTCCTGCTGCTCGTGGTGATGCCGGAGCACATCCCGACACGCGGCCCCGGGCGCGACGAGTCGTTCCTCGTTCTGGTGCAGCGCCACGTCGGGCCGCTGCGCGTGCGGGTGGGACTGGAGAACATGCAGGTCCCGCGCGAGCTCGGCCTGTCGCTGCCGCTCGGCGCGGGGGCCAGGGCGGCCGCGATGCTGCCGGTGCTCGTGCTGGCGGGGTGGCTGGCCGCGCGCGCCGCGCGGCCCGTGCTCGCCGACACGCAGTACCGCGTTGCCCGAGTCGCGCGTCCCCCGCAGCCACCTGGCCAATCGGAGGCCCCGAACCCCGCCTTCGAGGAGGCGGCCCTCGCCACGCTCGCGATCTGGCCCGGCCACGTCGATTGCCGAAGCGCCTACAGCGACTACCTCGTCCGCACGGGGCGCTGGCAGGAGTCCATCGCGCAATCCCTCGTCGTGGTGCGCTCCCTGAACGCGACCGAAGTCCACGCGCGACTGGCGCTGGCGTACGAGGCACTCGGCAGGGAGGCCGATGCGGAGCCCCACTTCCGGGAGTGGGCACGCAGGACGCAGGCAGCCGGGGGATAGGACAGCCCGGCGGGACGAGCCCACCCCAGCCCGTGGTTAAGTGTTTAATATCCTAAACACCCCATCGAGATTCGGCTTCCCCTTCAAGTTGGGGTTGGGGCACCGTCGTGATACTGCTTCGAAGCGGTCATTTTTTGTACCCAAGGTTCCATGATCCCCGCCGGGGACTCGGGACCCCGCGGGGGACATTTCCCCCGCGGTTCCATGACCGTCAGAGGTGCTGAACCATGCTGCACGCACGATCGG
>CAZUCD010000028.1:23994-30746 GCA_964618855.1 uncultured Candidatus Sumerlaeota bacterium | reverse complement strand
GGGCGATTTGTTTCTTTTTTCACCCCGTTGACAAGTTGCTGGAATCGGGTAAATCACGCGGCACGCCGGGCGGAAGTCCACCTGCGTCCCACGGCGGGTGGAGTTTTCCACCACGGGCGAATCCGGACCCCGAGGAGACGCACCCATGCGCCGCCGCAAGAGCCCGAAACCCGCACTGCCAACACTCGTCGCCATCATCAGCTTCGCCATGCCGCACGCACCCGCCCAGAGCGGGCGCCCTCCGGCCATTCCCTTCATCCCGCTCGCGACCGAGATTCCAATCACGGTGACCTACCGGGTTCAGAGGAGCGAGACCGTCCACCCTGCTCCCCGCGCCTACAACGCCCCCACGGTGAGGCCTATGTCCTGGACCCCGTCAGGCGCACGCTCCGCGGCAGACTTTGGCCTCTGGACGTACGAGCGCGACCAGTTCGGAAACTGGTCCAGCGAGTTCGCGCAGCCCAGGACCGAGGAGGACCGTGCCTCCCGGGAGTGGCGATACTGCGCCCGGTGGCGCGGCGAGGGCGTCGAGATCGTCTCGCTGCATGGGGCGCCGGACAGCGACTCCTCATGCGGCCCGCCCCCGGAGTTCGTCGCGAGCCTCTCCCAGTGCGCGATTCCGTTCCTCTTTGCCATGCCCGTAAGGAGCGCGGAGGAGTCCGAGCCCGGCACGCTGGAGGCGTTCTTGTCATCGCTCGATGCTGCCGACGCCGAGCGCACGGAGCGGGGATGGCAAATCTCCGCACCCGTCAACGGCGGGACGGCCGTCCTGTCCATCGAGGCGGATGATGATGGCAGGCTCCTGCGGATCGAGAAGGTCTCGGTGCGCATGCGCCACGACGGCCCGGTCGCGCGCGAGGTGGTCGACGTGGAGGAGGTCAGGATCGTGGATGGGGCCCAGATGCCATGGAACTTCACCCGGACCGTGTACGAGGGTGCGCGGATTTGGGAGCGGCGCGAGTACGAGGTGGTGGAGGCCGTGCCGGAGGCGCGCGCGATGGAACAGGCGTCGCTCCGCTAGGCCCCCTACGGTGGGGCATAAATCGTGATTTTGGGCCCTGCACGATCCCCGGGCACCTGGTCAAACACCGCGAGCTCCTCCCCGGATCGGAACTCGTCCACGAGTTTGTTGAACCCCGCTAGCTCAGGTGCTCGCCTGGCCACGATCCTGTCCGTCCACCCGGGAATGATCACGGCGGAGTATTTGCCACGATAATCCTCGATTTTGAGGGAAAATGGTTGCACATCGAACTCCCGGGAACCGTCGGGCATCGACCTGAAGCCGGTCTTTAACTCCAGAAAATGCGCGTTCCAACGGGCATCGTGCGGGGCGTTCAGTGCCGCGCGATCAAAGTAGCCACCCGCCCCACCGGCCGCCCTCGCCTCCTCGGCAAGCCGCCGGAACGTAGGCGCTCCAAACCCCAACGGTGGGTAGTAGAACCCCATGTATCCCGAAACGACCAGGAGCGGCTTGGCTGGAGTGATTTGGTGGGCCTTTCCCTCTCGGACCAGCCACACAGCGGCCTCGGTTCTGGTGTCGGATCCGTACTCGCTCGCGCCCCGTATTGCAGGCGCCAGAAGTGCCGCGCCACATAGGACCATGCCCGTTGCGGCAAGTCGTGCCCCGGTGCGCGTGAGTCGGGCCCTGACAGCGGCGAGACCCTCCGCCCCCAGCCAAGCCACGACGGGTGTCAGAGGGACGGCATACTGGTAATCCAACTGGCGGCTCGCGCAGAGCACCAGAATGTAGATTCCCGTCGGGACCAATGCCCAAAGCCATTTCCTCCAGGAAGTCGCAACCAGCACGCCCAACGTCGCTACAAGAGGGAAAATGACGACTGAGAATTCACGAAAAAAAACCTTCCAGAGAAATCCCAATCCCCGGTGGTCGTCGTAGAGCAGGATGTTCCATCCTCCAACGACCTGCGTGAAAATCGCCGAGCCGAACGTCCTCCCAAGAAAATCAATGGGATGGAGGAGCGCGTAGGGAACACCCAGGAGGAAACCGCAAAGGCACGACGCGAGAAAAACCAGGAGCATCCGGACGTCCGGGCGCTGGCCACCAGTGGCCAACGCCATCGCCGGGAAGAGCACCGCAAAGAAGCAGTTGTACTTCGTTGCCACGGCGAGGCCCGAGGAGAGGAACGCGAGCGCGAACCACTTCGTCCTCACGGTGCCCTCCTTCAGCGCCCTCGCCGTGCATGCTAGGCTGCCGAGCACGAAAAGGGCGCCCAGGGCGTCCTCCTTCGCCACATGCGCATAATAGACCGAGCATCCCCCGAAGGCGGGCAGCAGCAGCACCCACGCCATTTCCCCCGCGGAACGCCTCCTGAAGGCACATGCGAGGACTCCGAGCGTGGCCATGGAAGCCAGGACGCTGACCGAGCGAGCCAAGAAGCAAAACCCAAACGGACTGCGAAAGAAGCGCCTCTCGAAGTCGGCCGCCGTCTCCCCGCGGCGCGCCACGAGGTAGCCGTACCAGCCTCCGTAGGCCGCGGCCACCACGGCGGGATAGAGGGTGGGTTTGCTGGCGTGGATGGGGAGCAGGTCGCCCCTCCCCATCTGGATGGCCCGGACGGCCGAGTCATGCTCGTCCGCCGAGTGCAGCCAAGCCGCTGGCGCACCATAGCCGAGCCCGACGAGTCGGAGCAGAAGTGCCGCATAGAGGACCCCGACAACCACCCACCCCGCGGGCATGCGGGTCTCCGATTTCATCGGCTCCGGCCCGGGGGAAGCCAACGAATCAACGGGCATGCGGATTGCACCCCCCGGGGGGCTGGAGCCATCTTCGCCCGGACATGTTCGTCCCCCTTTCCTACAACGTTCGGAGCATCACCCAGCGGTGGCGCAACACGGGTTCGACGATCCTGGCGATCGCGCTCGCCGTGGCCGTGATCGTGTGCATCTTCGCCATGCAGGGTGGCATCGAGAAGTCGCTCGTCGGGACGGGCACGCCGGGCAATGTCCTCATCATGCGCGCCGGGGCCACCGCGGAGCTCAACAGCGTCGTAACCCCAGAGCAGGCGCGCATGCTGGAGGTCCTCCCCGGCCTTGCCTCCACGCCGCAGGGGCGGCCCTTCACGGCCCTGGAGTACGTCACAACCCAGAACATCCCGCGCGCGGGCGGCGGGGAGGGCGTGAACGTCTCCGTGCGCGGCATACAGGCCAATTCGATCCTGCTGCGCCCGCAGGTGCGCGTTGTGGAGGGGCGCTGGTTCACCCCGGGCGTCCAGGAGGCGGCGCTGCCGACCCGTCTCTCGAAGCGATTCGGCCTCCCGCTCGGCGGCGAGATTCAGCTTGGCCGGTCCCGGTACAGGATCGTCGGCCTCTTCGAGGCGGGCGGCACCGCCTACGACTCGGAAATCTGGGCCGACGTCGAGGACGTGAAGCACGACTACAACTTCGAGTACTACTCGGTCATGATGGGGCGGATGGAGGAGGACTACGCCGGCCCGCTCCCCGCCGAGGCCGAGGGGCGAATCGCCAGGCAGGTCGAACGCCTTGTGCTGACCGGCGCGAAACTCGACCCGGCAACTCCAAAGGAAGACCAGGAGGAACCGATCGTGGACCCTCCCCACGAGCGCGCCGGCGAGGCGTTCCGCACCGCCATCAAGTCGGACAACCGCCTCGCGCACTCCGTGCGGTCCGAGTCCGACTACTACGGGTCGCAGACCTTCTCCGCCAAGCCGCTCCAGGTCCTCGGGACCCTGCTCGCGCTGCTGATGGGACCCGGCGCCGCCCTCGCGGCGATGAATGCGATGTTCGCGGCGATTGCGAGCCGCACGCGCGAGATCGGCACCCTGCGGGTCCTGGGTTTCGGGAGGTTCGCGGTGCTGGTTTCCTTCGCGATCGAGTGCATCTTCCTCGGCGCCATCGGGGGTGTCCTTGGCTGCGGAATCAGCTTCGGGCTCATGAAGTTGGCCACTTCCTTCGACATGGCCAATTTCGGAACAATGAATTTCGCGTCATTTTCGGAAATCATTTTCCAGTTCCGGATTGAGCCCGCATTCCTTGCCGGTGGTTTTGTCTTTGCGATTTGCATAGGCGTTTTCGGCGGGCTGCTTCCCGCATTTTCAGCGGCACGACTCCCAGTCCTGGCGGCACTCAAGCGATGAGCAACCTGCGCACCTCCCCCGTCGGCGAAGCAAAGCGCCGAATCGGCGAACTCGCCGCGACCCTGGTCGAGCCCGGCATGCGCGTGGGCCTTGGCACGGGATCCACGGCGAATGAAATGGTGAATGCCCTTGGAAGGCGCTGGCGGGAGGAGGGTCTCCGCTTCGAGGCCGTCGGCACGAGCGCCGCCACCGAGGAACTCGCCCTCCACCACAGCATTCCGGTAGGGGCCCTCGATCCCGCGCGGCCCCTCGACCTCTACATGGATGGCGCCGACGAGATCGACGCCCACGGGCACCTCATCAAGGGCCTCGGCGGAGCCCTCCTGCGCGAGAAGCTCGTCGCGGCGGCGGCGGTCCGGCACGTCATCATGGTCGACTCCTCCAAGCCCGTCCGGCGCCTCGGCGAGAAGACGCCCGTGCCCGTCGAGGTCGTCCGCTTCGGCTGGGAGACCACGCGCTCGCGCCTTATTGCACACGGTTGCGTGCCGGAGCTGCGGCTGCGCGGCGCACAGCCATTCCTCACCGACGAGGGAAACCTGATCCTCGACTGCCGCTTCCCCGAGGGCATTGGGGACCCCTCCACGATGGCACGCGAGCTCAAGGGCGTGCTCGGGGTCGTGGAGACGGGGCTCTTCGTGGGGTATTGCGAGGAGGTGCTGATCGGCACCGCGGACTCCGCCACCTGCATGCACGTCGGCGTGTGGGGGGAGCGCATTGCGGACTTCCTCCGCTGAGGCTCAGCCGAACCGACCCGTGATGTAGTCCTCGGTGCGCTTGTTGTCCGGGTTGTGGAAGACCTTCCCGGTCTCGCCGAACTCGACCACGTCCCCCGTGAAGAGGAACGCCGTGTAGTCGCTGATGCGCGCGGCCTGCTGCATGTTGTGGGTGACGATGACGATGGTGTAGTTCTCGCACAGCTCCGTGATCAGGTCCTCGATGGCGGCCGTCGAGCGCGGATCGAGCGCCGAGCACGGCTCGTCCATGAGCACGACCTCCGGCCCGACTGCGATGGTGCGCGCGATGCAAAGACGCTGCTGCTGCCCCCCGGAAAGGCTCAGCGCGGAGGCCTTGAGCCGGTCCTTCACCTCGTCCCAGAGGGCGGCACGCCGCAGTGCCCACTCGACGATTCCGTCCAGCTCGGACTTCGAGACGCGCATGTGCATCCGCACCCCGAAAGCGACGTTGTCGTGGATGGACTTCGGGAAGGGGTTCGGCTTCTGGAACACCATGCCCACCCGGCGGCGCAGCTCGACCACGTCCGTCGTGGGGGCGAGCACGTCGAGCTGGTGCATGCGCAGGACGCCCTCGGCGCGCGCGGACGGGATCGTGTCGTTCATGCGGTTGATCCAGCGCAGGAGCGTGCTCTTCCCGCATCCGCTCGGTCCGATGAACGCCGTCACATGGTGCTCGGGGAGGCTCAGGTTGATGTTCTTCAGCGCATGGAAGTCCCCGTACCATCCGTTGAAGCCCTCGATGCGGATGGCGACCTTCCCACCGTCGCTGGAGTCGTTGCCTGAAGCATTCGTCATGAGAGGGGCCTGCTGTACTTCTGCCGTATCAGCACGGCGACGCCATTGAAGACGAGGAGCACGAGGAGGAGCACGATGATTCCGCTGGCGGCGAGCTGGTGGAATTCCTGCTGCGGCCGCTGCGCCCAGTTGTAGATCTGCAGCGGCATCGCCGTGAAGTCGTCCATGATGTTCCCGGGCGGATTCGAGATGAACACGATTCCCGCAATCATGAGCAGGGGGGCCGCCTCGCCGATGGCGCGGCTCATGGCGAGGATCGCCCCCGTCATCATGCCCGGCATCGCCGCCGGCAGCGTCACGTGCGCGACAAGCTGCCACCGCGTGGCGCCGAGGCCCAGCGCCGCCTCCCTCAGCGAGTTCGGCACCGCGCGCAGCGCCTCCTGCGCCGAGATGATCATCACCGGCAGGATCACGAGCGCCAGCGTCAGCGCCCCGGCGAGCACGCCCCGTCCAAAGGGAATCCGGAAGTAGAGCCAGGTCCGCTCGCTGATCCTCCCGGGGAGGTCCCCGTGCCGCAGTGTTCGCGCGGCCAGCGCCGGATCGTCGGGCCAATCGTCGCCGTCGCCGATCACATGGACGGCGAGCTCGGCGCCTTCCGGCGTTCGCGCGCGCATCCCCTCGCTCACCGACGTCTCGGGCGCATCGGGGCCGGGCACGCTGATCAGCAACACCTGGTCGGCCTCGTTGTAGAACTGGTCGAAGTACTTCACGCCCGTCTCGAACGCCGGCCTCGACTCGTGCCCGAACAACTGGAACATGGAGACGAATGCCGTCAGCCCGACAACGCCGTACACGACCGAGGGCACGCCGGCCAGGTTCGTGATGTTGACCTGCACGAAATCGAGCGCGCGCCGCAGGGACCTGCTTCGGGGGCGGAACTCCTCCAGGTACACCGCGGTCGCGATTCCAAGGGGCAGCGCAATCAGCGCCACCAGCACCAACAGCCAGACCGTGCCCATGATCGCTGGATGGAAGCCCGCCTCGCGCGTATCCGGGCTCGGCGGGTTGGTCAGGAACTTCCACCCGAGCGTCGCGAAACCCTGGCCCGTGATCGCGAGCAGGAACGCCACCAGGAGCCCGACCGAGGACCATGCGACGACGTTGCAGA
>CAZUCD010000028.1:0-23984 GCA_964618855.1 uncultured Candidatus Sumerlaeota bacterium | reverse complement strand
CCACCGGAACGCGCGCTCGTTCCGGTGCCGCTGCGAGGCTGGGCGGTGCGCGGCCTGCCTCCGCGCCGGATCCGCCAGCAAGGGCGGGGGCGTGATGGGCGCCGAGCTCACTCGTACACCTCGCGGAACCGCCTGCGGATCATCGCCCCAAGCAGCGTCAGCACGAACGTCGTGCAGAACAGCATCGCCCCGACAGCGTACATCGAGAAGTACTCGACCCCGAAGTTGGAAACATCGCCGAGCGCCATCTGCACCATGAAGCCCGTCATGGTCTGTATCTCCTCGCGCACGTCGGCGGTCAGCTTTGGCGTGCTTCCCGCCGCGAGGGCCACGACCATGGTCTCGCCCACGGCGCGCGCGGCAGCCAGCAGGATGGACGAAATGATCCCGGAGAGCGCAGCCGGGAACACCACCTTCGTCGTCGCCTCGAACTTCGTCCCGCCAAGTCCATACACGCCGTCGCGAAGGCTCTGGGGAACCGCGCGCAGAGCATCCTCCGAAAGTGAGCAGATGATCGGCATCGTCAGGATGCCGACGGCGATGCCCGCGGAGAGTGCGTTGTAAGATCCAAAGCCCTCGTTCAGGAACTTCAACCCGGGAGTGAGGATCACGAGCGCGAAGAAACCGTACACGACGGTCGGAATCCCAGCCAGAATCTCCAGCGCGGGCTTGATGACAGCACGGACGCGGGGCCTCGCGTACTCGCTCAGGTACACCGCCGTCACGAGGCCCATCGGCACGGCGAAGGCCAGCGCGATCGCCGCCACGAGGAACGTCCCGCACACCAAGGGCCAGATGCCGAAGTGCTTCTCCGAACCGAGGAGAGGGCTCCACGTCGTCCCACCGAAGAACTCGCCAGGGCTGACGTCGTCCTGCTGGAAAAAGTGCGCCGTCTCCGTGCCGAGGATCACCAGGATCGACGCTGTCACCAGGATAGAGATCGTCGTCGATCCGACAAGGCTCGCCAGAACACCCGACTCGCGAACGCGCTGCAGCGTGCGGGAACGGTAGCGCCCCGGCTCCCGCAGGACGGCGGTGGCCGACCTCGGCTCCGGATCGTTCATGCGCGCCCCGCTGCGTGGAGGGCTTCCATTACTTCGTGTCCACGAGATTCCCCGCCACATAAACCGTGGCGAGGCCACCCTCGCGCTTTTCCTTCCCACCAGCGAGGTAGGTCGTTCCCGACATGCGCTTCTTAAGGAACTCCTCCGCCCGCGTCCCGATCTCTTCGGGAACACCCACATACTTGACCTGCGTGGCGAATTCGGCGTCCCGGGAAAGGAAGAACTCGACGAACTTCCGCACCTCCGGGCGCCGCATGGACTGCACGTTCACGTAAATGAAGAGCGGGCGGCCCAGGGGCGAGTAGCTGCCGTTGATCACGTGCTCCTCGTCCGGCATCACGGCCTCGCCCGTCGCAGGGTTCACGATGGCGACAGCCTTGATCTTCCCCCGGTTCTCATAAAGGTACGAAGCGCCGAAGTAGCCGATCGAGTACACGTCCCCCGAGACGCCGGTCACGAGCACGTTGTCATCCTCGCTCGTCGACATGTCCGCGCGGAAGCTCTTCCCCTTCGGCACGACGATCTCCTTGAAGTAGTCGAACGTGCCGGAGTCGGTGCCGGGGGAGTAGACCTTGATCGGCTGGTCCGGCCATGAGGGATCGAGGTCCTTCCACTTCCGTGCCTTGCCGTCCTCGAGGTAGACATCCCGCAGTTGCTCCACCGTCATCGACTTTGCCCAGTCGTTCTTCGGGTTGACCACGACGGACAGGCCGTCGAGCGCGACCGGCAACTCGACGAACTGGACGCCGTGCTTGCGCGCCTCCTCGAACTCGTCCGCGCGGATGGGCCGGGATGCATTGGAGATGTCCGTCTCGCCCTTGACGAAGCGCTTGAATCCACCGCCTGTGCCCGAGACTGCGACGGTGACATTCACGTTGGGAAAGTCCTTTCGGAATGCGGCGGCGGCGGCTTCGGTCACGGGGAAGACCGTGCTGGAGCCGTCGGCGACGACGCTGCCCTTGAGGGCCGATGGCTGGGCGGGCAGTCCCGTGGGCGCCATGATCGCGAGCACGCACGGCACAGCGGCCGCGATGATGGTCCTCACGAAGGATTTTGAGGAGATTATCGGCATTTGTTGTGTTTTTCCTTTTTTTGGCGTGACTGCACCTAAAAAACCATCCAGCGCGCTCTTCATCGGCCCGTTCCACCGTTGATGGCCGCAGCCATCAGGCACCGGTCCCCGGGAGTCTTCGTCACCTTGCAATGATGGGCTGCCACCGGTCACGATCCGTCTCAACGGAAATCGGACTGGGCGCGCTCCCGGGGCCGCCCGCGGGTAAACGGCTTTAGATTCTGCCGTGCCCCCGGGCGCCTCCGCTCACCCGCGCGCCATGTGCTTTGTCTTGCGCTCGATCCTGCCGGCCTCGTACTGGCCGCTGAAGCACGCATGGCAGTATCGGGTCGTTGGGGGGACCGCGCGCAGCACCCCCTCCAGGCTGATGAACCCGATGGAGTCCACGCCGAGGTACTCCCTGATTCCATCCGGCGTCATGCGGTTGGCGAGCAGCTCCTCCTCGTTCGGCGTGTCGATTCCGTAGTAGCACGAGTGCTTCCACGGCGGTGCGCTGACGCGGAAGTGGACCTCTCGGGCTCCGGCATCGCGCACCATGCGGACGATGCGCGTGGAGGTCGTGCCGCGCACGATCGAGTCGTCCACCAGCACGACACGCCGCCCTGCAATGGCGGAGTGGACGGGGTTGTACTTGATGCGGGCTGCAAAGTCCCGAATCTCCTGCGCGGGCTGGATGAACGTGCGGCCGATGTAGTGGGATCGGATCAGTCCCATTTCCAGCGGGACACCCAGCTCCCGCGCGTAGCCCACCCCCGCCGGCGTCGAGCTGTCCGGAATCGGTATCACGACATCGCAATCCGCGGGATGCTCCCGCGCCAGCTCCGCACCAAGCCGCAGGCGGTAGTGGTAGATGCTCCTGTTTCCCGCCAGGCTGTCGGGACGCGAGTAGTAGATCAGCTCGAACACGCAAAATGCCTGCGGCGCTTCGGCAAGCGGTTGCTGCCTGTGAACTTCGCCGCCTGCAAACCTCAGGACTTCGCCCGGGGCGAGTTCCCGCAGGAAGGTCGCCCCCACGATGTCGAGCGCGCACGTCTCCGAGGCTACGATCCAGGCATTGCCTAGCTTGCCAAGGCACAGGGGCCGGATGCCGCGCGGGTCCTTCGCCGCCCAGACTTCGTCGTTGGCCAGCATCGCGATCGAGAACGCCCCCTCCATTCGGCCGAGCGAGTTGCGGACGGCGTCGTGGAACTCGACAGCGGGATCCTGCGCGATCAGGTGCAGCAGGAGCTCGCTGTCGGTTGTGGACTGGTAAATGGCGCCATTCTCCTCCAGGCGCGCGGACAGGGCGTCCGCGTTCGTCAGGTTCCCGTTGTGTGCCACGGCAAGCTGGCGCCTGCGCACGTTCGCCAGCAGCGGCTGCGCGTTGCATGCGGAGTTCGAACCGGTCGTCGAGTACCGGACGTGCCCCACGGCGCTCGAACCCGGCAGGCCCGCCAGCACGCGCTCCCCGAAGATCTCGGAAACTCGCCCAACGTCCTTCACCAGCCGTGCCTCGCGCCCATCCCATGCGCAGATGCCCGCGCTCTCCTGCCCGCGGTGCTGAAGGGCGTAGAGGCCCAGCATGACGAGCTTCGCGGCGTCAGGGTGGTTGGCGACCGCGACCACGCCGCAGCCCTCGGGTTCGCGGGCGGCATAGTCCGCCGCCGTGAAACCGGCCCTTGTGGCCGCAGCCTTCGGAGCCGCTGCGGCGTGGTGGTCCCAGGCAACGCGAAGCGAGGCCAAGGGGAGCGAGACATGGTGCGCGATTTCGGCAATCCCCGCCGCGACGCGCCCGAGGACGCGTGCAGGCACCCCGGCCGCGGAGCATGACGCAAGGAAGTCGGGCAGGCGATCCTCGGGGCATTCGACTACGAATCGCGATGCCTCCTCGGAGAGCAGTTCCACCTCGGGGCGCGCGCCGTCGGGCAGCTTCACGCGAAATCCCAAATCCGCGCTGCTCGCAAGCGCCAGCTCGGACAGTGCAATCAGCAATCCGCCTTCGCCGACATCCGTGGCCGACGCGATGCATCCTGCATGGATCAGGTCCGCCATGAGTGCGTGCACGCGCGCCACTTCGTCGAGGTCGCACGCCACGTGCGGCCCCGGGATGCTGCCCGTCCTGTCCCGCAGGATCCTGCTCCCACCCGCGTGCGTCGGTCGCGGCCCCACGTGGACGATGGCCGAGCCCTCGCGCACGAAGGCGGCGCGCACCGCCTTCGCTGCGTCGTCCATGATCCCCACCATGCCGATCACCGGGGTGGGAAAGATGGGTCCCGAGGGTGATTCGTTGTAGAGCGAAACATTGCCGCCGGTCACCGGAGTGCCAAGTACGCGGCACGCCTCGCCAAGGCCACGAATCGACTCGGCGAGCTGCCACGCGACGCGGCCCGTGCGGGGGTTGCCGAAGTTGAGGTTGTTGGTGACCGCGAGTGGCCGAGCCCCCGCCGCGACGAGGTTCGCGGCGGCCTCCGCCACCACGCGCTTCGTGCCCTCGAACGGATCGAGCGCGCACCAAAGGCCATTGCCGTCGGATGTCAGTGCAAGCGCCCGCCCGCCACCGGACTCGGCGGGGATGTGGAGGCCAGCACCCGAAACGCGCACCACGGCCGCGCCCGCTCCGGGCCGCACGACCGTGCGCGACTGCACCTGGTGGTCGTACTGCTCGTGGATCCACCGCTTGGAGGCGAAGTTGGGGGAGCGCAGCGCCTCGAGAAGGACTTCGTTCCACGACCACGCCGCGAAGTCGATGGAGTCCCAGGGCACTGAGGCCGCCGGCGAAGGCACCGGTGCCACGGGGTCGGGTCGCGGGGCCCCCGAACAGATCGGCGCGAGCGGCACATCCACCTCGGTCTCCCCATGGTGCCGCACCACGAATCGTCCCCCCTGCGTCGTCCTTCCAACGACGCAGGCGTCCAAGTCCCAGCGCGCCAGCACGGCGCGCACACGGTCCAGTGACTCCGGCGCGACCACCGCGAGCATCCGCTCCTGCGATTCGCTCAGCAGGATTTCGTAGGCGGACAGCTTGGCGGCCCGTTGCGGCACGGCATCGAGGTCCATCTCGAGACCGAGCCCACCCTTGTGCGCCATCTCGGTTGAGGAGCACACGAGCCCCGCCGCGCCCATGTCCTGAAGAGCGATCAGGGCCCCCGATGCGATCAAGTCGCGCGTCGCCTCGAGAATCTTTTTCTCCATGAAGGGATCGCCAACCTGGATGCAGGAACGGCTCTCCGCCGTCTCGCCCGTGAGGTCGGTCGAGGCAAACGTGGCGCCGTGCACGCCGTCGCGGCCAGTGGCATTGCCATAGTACACGAGCAGGTTTCCGGCGCCGGTCGCGCGCGATGTCATCAACTCACCGTGCCGCGCGAGGCCCACGCACATTACGTTCACGAGGCAGTTCTCCGAGTAGCACGGATCGGTCGCAAACTCGCCCCCCACGGTCGGCACGCCGACGCAGTTGCCATACTCGGAAATGCCCGCGATCACTCCCTCGGCGATGCGCCGTGACTTCGGGTCCTCCATCGGGCCGAACCTCAGCGAATCGAGGACGGCGATGGGGTAGGCCCCCATCGTGAAGATGTCGCGCAGGATCCCGCCGACACCGGTCGCCGCGCCCTGGAAGGGCTCCACAGCGCTGGGATGGTTGTGGGACTCGATCTTGAACGCGCACGCGATTCCGTCCCCAAGGTCGATGACCCCGGCATTCTCCCCGGGGCCATGGAGCACCCCCGGCCCCTTCGTCGGCAGCGTCGCGAGCAGCGGCCGTGTGTGCTTGTACGAGCAGTGCTCCGACCACATGACGGAAAACACGCCCAGTTCCGCCGGGGTCGGCTCGCGCCCGAGCGTCCGGAGGATCTCGTCGTACTCGCGCACGGTCAGACCGTGTTCAGCGACAATCTCGGGTGTGATCCGGGAAGTTTCGGGCATGATGCGTCAGGCTCGCGCAGGCACCATCGGTGGCCAATGGGGAATCGGCGACACTTGGGAATTGACGCGCGCGTGCCGCTTTGGCCCACTCCCCGCCGCATTCCAGATCAGGCGCAGTCCCCACCCGGTTTGCATCACGGAACCGCTTCGGCAACGCATGCCCCGGGGGAGGCACGATCGTTGATCAATGCACCAATTTTCCTCAGCAGAGGGGATCAGCAGTCATGGCAACAGGCACCGTGAAGTGGTTCAACGACACGAAGGGCTACGGGTTCATCTCCCCCGACGACCAGGGGGCGGACCTTTTCGTCCACCACACCGCAATCCACGCGCAGGGCTTCCGTACGCTCAAGGAAGGCCAGCGAGTCCAGTTTGAGGCTGTCAAGGGACCGAAGGGCATGCAGGCGAACAATGTCACGGCGCTCGCCGACTGACCGAGTTCCCACCGGTTTTTCGTTACGCATCAAGGCCGCCCGGGGGAATGCTCCCGGGCGGTTCGCATTTCCGGCCGCAATATGGAGCAAGCCATGGCATACCCAATTCTGGACCGAGGCACCCTCCCCGACTTCGAGGCGCGCGCTTCGCGCATCACCTCGGACTCGCAGCGCCTGTGGGGGACGATGACAGCGGCGGCGATGTTCGCCCACCTCACCCGCTCCATCGAGCTGTCACTCGGCGAGGTCGAGGTCCCCGACCGCAGCAACTTCCTGACGCGGACCCTGCTGCGCTGGTTCGTGTTCGATTCGCCGATACCGTGGATGCGGGGCATCAAGGCACCCGCCGTGTTCTTCCCCGCGCCGAAGGAGGAACTCGACCGCGAACGCGCGAGGTACGTTGAGGCGCTCAGGCGCTTCGTGGCCGCGGCGGAGGCCACGCCCGGGCGCAAGGTGCACAGCGAGGCGTTCGGCCCGATGACCCTCGCCTATTGGGGAAAAGCCAACGGCCGCCACCTCGACCATCACATGAGGCAATTCGGCGCCTGACGGCCGAGCGCTACTTCTCTCGCCCCGGCATCGACTTGAAGGGGCTTCTCGCGCGCTCGGGCTCCTCGGTGCCCGTGATTTCCTTCCACGTGCGCTCGCGCGTCCCGAGCGAGACGAACAGCGACTCACCCGGCTCGATCGGTGCCACGATCAGGCTGGCCGTCCCGTTCTTCATGCGGAACGCGTTGTGCGAAAACACCTGGAGGATCTTCGCGTCCCGCTTCCCCTCGATGATCAGCACGGGACGGGAGGACACGCTCGTCATTGGCGCGGAGGTCTGGTCGTCGAGGTGGCGCACCTCCGCGGAGATCAGGGCGCCGTCGCGCCCGGTTGCCTTCACTTCGGCCACCATCGTCTCCGCGTCGATGAACCGGGTCGTCATCGTCACGCCCTTGATGCGCGCGGCGGTGAAGGTCTGCGCGCCCCCTTCCTCGGCGGAGAGCGCCAAGGGCACTGCCGCCTCGGCGGTCGATGGGGTCAGGCTGAACTTGAGCGAGGCATTGACGCTCGGCATGACGTAGGTGGCGGGGGTCTCGCCCGCGACGAGCGTCAGCGTGTTGGTTGTCTCAGTCATGCCCGCGGAAATCGTCGAACCCGCGCGCCATGCGATGTCCTGCGCTCCGGCAAGCGTGGCGCCAAGGATGGCCGCAAACACGGCGAACTGCGCGATGCGCGCTGGGCGCGCCTGGGTGCCTATCATGGGGGGGAACATGGCCTCCGCTGGGGAAAGTCGGCCATAGGCCGAGTTGCGACGGGTTCAGGGGAGCGTTTTCGACCGCACGAAGGGTGTCAACACGGCTCCAGTGCCCAAAGAGCAGATACGCGCGGGGCAGTCGGGGTTTGGAGGGCGGGCGCAGGAGGAGATGGGGCAGGACCGGGAGGCGGGAGGTCCGGGGTGGTGGGAACGCGCGTGATGCTACATCACGCGTCCGGCGTGCTGGGCCCCATAGAGGTCCATGGTGCGCTGCGCCGCGATGACGCCCGAACGGACGGCGTCCTCCGCAGAGGCACCGAGGGCAAAGTCCCCCGCGATGGCGATCGGGATTCCCTCGGGCTGGGTCAGAGACTCGCCAAGCGGCGGATGAAAAGGCGCCCCGGCAAGCGTTGCCGCCGGCCAGACCACCTGGTAGCGCTCAAAAGGCTCCGTCGGCAGCGAGGGCAGGATCGCTTTCGCCTCGGCGTAGATCTCCGAGAGCATGTCCGTCTCGGTGCGGTTCAGCAGATGCTCGCTCATGAAGGGCGACGCAGCCACGACGAGCACGCTCTTGTCCGGCGCGGCCCTTTCCGGAGCCTTCCGCTCCTCGAATGCGATCCAGGACAGCCGCGCATCCCGCGAGCCACGGAGCGCATAGAACCGCGTCTTTTGCCGCGGAACAAGGAAGATGCCCAGGACGGCGGGGTCGGTCTGCACCGCGGAGAGGGCCGGTGCAGAGGGCGACAGGCAGAGGCTCCGGCGCGCGATCGCCGCGGCCTGAAGGCTGTTCGTCGCGAGCACGACACCCGGGGTCGCGAGCAGCTTGCCCGTCACGTCGTTCATCAGGGGCTTGCCTCGCTCGGTCTCGAACCAGAACGAGCGGTCCTCGCCATCCCAGCGGATCGCGGTCGCGAAGGCCTGTGTCATCACCGTCAGGTCGCGCGCGAGCGCCTGCGCGAGAAACTGGAATCCCTGTTCGAAGGCGAGCCGGTCCGTGGCATAGTCCGCGGGGGAGGGAGGCGCGACCCTGCCGAGGGAGTCGAAGGAGCCAAGCGCCCCCTGCACGCTGACCAGATGCTCGTCCAACCCGAGGGCTCGAACGAGGTTCATCAGCGTTTGGTCGCTCCGCTTGATGTACTGCAGGCCCGTGTCGGCCGTCCAATTGGGACCGTACCAAGTGGCGGCCCGCCCGCCGACGCGCGACGCGCGCTCGACCACGATCGCGCGCTGGCCGGCGCGCTCGAGCGTCCACGCAGCGGCCAGACCGGACAGGCCGCCGCCGATGACCACGAAGGGTTCCCGGGAGCGATGGGGGGTCAAGGGGCTCAGTTTCTCCGTTCCGGAGTCGAAGCGAATCAGATGCCCGCCCGATGCGCGAGGGGATTTAGGCCGTAAATCCGTTGATTCGCCGGAAACCCGACCCGAGGAGGCCGCCCGAAGGCAAACCCATGGGTAGCCGGGGCCCCGTCAATGCACCACAACGTGTATTGCCGTTCCCACATTGGCGCAATGCCTTGACATGGTGCCGACCCGGGTGGAATCCAGCGGAAAATGCCGGGTTTTCCATGCAGGAAAATCCCGGTGGAGGTGCACCCTGCCCGTCGGACTTCGACGCGCCACCATGGCCTGCGTGCTCGCCACGCTCTGCATCCTGCTTCCCGGGATGTTGGGCGCGGGGTACTATGACAAGGTGCGGCAGGGCGAGTCGTTGGAGTCCTTCGCCAAGCGGCACGGAGTTGCAGCGACGGAACTGCGCGGAGCCAACCGGCTCTCGGCGGCGGCGCGTCCCCCGGCCGGGGCGATGCTGTACGTGCCCCGGGATCGACGGGCGGGTGCAGCAAAGCCGGCGGCCCCGGCGGCCAAGTCCAAGCCCGACCCGGGCACCTACGTCGTCCAGCCCGGCGACACTCTTTCCGGCATCGGCAAACGCCACGGTGTCACCTCATCCGCAATTGCCTCCGCGAACGGAATCTCGAGTTCCTCCCCGATCAAGGTCGGGCAGAGGCTCCGCATTCCGGACCGCGCGGAGTCCACCAATCCAGCTCCCGCCAAACGGGGCGAAGACCCGGCCCCGCCGGCCCCCAACTCCGGAATGCGCGACGTCCCCGGTGGAGGGATCGACCGTGACGCCGTGCGCCCGAGCCGCCGAGGCTTCGTCTGGCCCGTCGAGGGCCGCGTCGTTAAGCGCTTCGTGAACAACTCGAGCGAGAAGTGCTTCGGAATCAGGATCGCAGCGCCGCTCGGGACGGAGGTCCGTGCCGCCCGCGATGGCCGCGTCGTCTTCGCAAGCGATTCGATTGCCGCCTACGGTCGGATGGTCATCATCGAGCACGATGACAACCTCGCAACCTGCTACGCCCACACCCGACGCCTCCTCGTGCGCGAGGGTGAGCGCTTGCGTCAGGGTCAGGTCGTCGCGGAAGTGGGCGACACCGTCCGGGGCGGCTCCCCGGCACTCCACTTTGAAATCCGCAAGCGCGGCACCGCCGTGAATCCCGAGGAGTACCTCCCCTGAGCATTTCACCAACCCCCGCTTCCATCCCCCCGGGCACGAGCTTCCTCGTCACGGGGGGCGCCGGCTTCATCGGCAGCCACCTGGTCGAGCGGCTCCTCGAACTCGGCATGCGCGTGCGGGTCATCGACGACCTCTCGACCGGAAAGCGCTCCAATCTGGCCCTATTCCGGGAGCGCGTGGAGCTGATCGAGGCATCGCTCACCGACCTTGCGGCCACGACGCGGGCCTGCGAGGGGGTCAGGTACGTCCTCCACCAGGCCGCCATCCCGAGCGTCCCGCGGTCCGTGCGCGATCCCCTTGCCACGCACCATGCCTGCGTCACGGCAACGGCGAACCTGCTGGAGGCCGCGCGCCAGGCCGGGGTCTCGCGCGTTGTCTATGCGGCCTCCTCCTCCGCCTATGGAAACCAGGAAGCGCCGCTCAAGTCCGAGGACCTGTTGCCCATGCCACTCTCCCCCTACGCGGCTGCGAAGCTGGCGGGGGAGCACTACCTGCGCGCCTGGCACGAGGTGTACGGGCTCGAGGCCGTCGCCCTGCGCTACTTCAACGTCTTCGGCCCGCGTCAGGACCCCGAGAGCGAATACGCGGCGGTGATCCCGAAGTTCATTGTCCGTATTCTCCGAGGGGAGCAGCCCGTCATCTACGGGGACGGCACGCAGTCCCGCGACTTCACCTACGTCTCGAACAATGTTGAGGCGAACCTGCTCGCGTGCGTTGCCCCCGGGGCGGCGGGCCGCGTGATCAACATCGCCTGCGGCGAGTCCTACACCCTGCTCGACCTCGCGGCGGAACTCGGCAGGCTGACTGGAAAGGATGTTCGGCCACGCTTCGAGCCACATCGTGCCGGGGACGTCAGGCACTCGCGCGCCGACATCTCCGAGGCCAGGTCCGTCCTCGGGTACGATGCCACGACCGGGTTTGCGGAGGGACTGCGCCGCACTCTTGAATACTTCCAGGTCACCGAGGGGGTCCAGGCCCCCTCCGGTACGGCTTGCCAATAGGGAGCGCCACCACACCATGTTCCCCAAGCCACTCTTTCAGATCCAATCCGCGTGATCCCCCCCCCGCGCAGCGACGTCGCCGACCTGCACGTTTGGGAAACCGCCGACCGGGTGGCGAACGCGTCCTTCATCCCCCTGCACCTCAACGAAAACCCCTATCCACCCCCGCCTGCCGTGGTGGAGGCGATCGAGCAGGTCTCCTCCCGCGCGGTCCGCACCTTCCCCGACCCCGACTGCTCGGAGCTCGCGGCGGAACTCGTCGCGCAACTCAGGCTCCACGCCAATCAGCTCATCATTGGCGCGGGCAGCACGGAGCTCCAGCGCTGCGTGATGTCCGCATTCGTCTCGCCGGGCGACCAAGTCGGCTACCTTTGGCCATCCTCGGCCTTCTTCCGCTACCTAACGAAGCTCTTCGGCGGTGTTGCCGTTCCCCTCGAGCACCATGACTGCTCGCAGGAGGAGGCGATCTTCAACGCCCCCGAGGGGCTCAAGGTCCTCTTTCTCTGCTCCCCCAACACTCCATCCGGGATCGGGATCGACACGGAGGTCATCTCGAACTTCGCGCGCGCCAATCCGCGCACGCTGGTCGTCGTGGACGAGGCCTACGAGGCGTTCCGCGGGGACAGCGTGCTGGACCTGGCGCACAAGTTCTATCCCAACATTCTTATCTCGCGCACGTTTTCGAAGTCGCACGCGCTGGCGGGGCTCCGGGTCGGCTACATGATCGGGCACCAGGGCGTCGTCACCTCCCTGCGCAAGGTCGCCGCGCCCTACTCGGTGTCGGCCGTCGCGCAGGCTGCGGCGCTCGCGGCCCTCAAGTCCACCGATTGGCTCGGGGAAACCGTCAACCGCATCCGCGCCACGCGCGAGCACGTCCGCATGGAGCTCATGATGCGCGGGTTCGAGGTCTCCCCGAGCGAGGCCAACTTCTTCTACCTGCGCGGGACCGATCCCTTCCGCCTCGAAAAGACCCTCCGCGACCGCAACATCGTCATCCGCCGCTACGAGGAGTTCGAGATGCGCGACGGCGTCCGGGTCTCCGTCGGCACCGAGGAGCAGATGGACATGTTCATCTCCACGCTCGACTACATCCGGGACATGCTGCCGATGCGGAACTCCTCATCGAGCACCAACATCCGGAAGATCAACTTCAACGATCTCCCGCCGGAGCCGGCCACTTCACCGGCACCGCCTCCTGACCTGGATCCCGACCTCGAACTTTGATCGGGTGCGGCTAGTTCAGTATCCGCCGGCGCCACTCCGGCGGCAGCACTGGGCATGTCTCCTTCGGCGAAACGAAGAACCTGCCGCGCACGCGCGCTATCGAGTCGTACACCGCGTCCAGCAGCACCGCAGGCACGTAGCCCGCCAGCACCGCCCCCAGCCGCCACCAACCCCCGAGTCCCTCGGCGGCAACGAGGACCGCGGCCGAACGCACGAAAATCTGCCCGTTCTCCGTTAGCAGGACGACGCTGTCCGGCAATCGCGACCTGGTTGATGCGTCGATCTTGCGTGCCATCGTGTTGCCCTGCCTCGGGGAGAACCGCAGGACCCCGCGCGCCTCCTCCGCCAGCAGGAACCGCACGGCCCCATGGCACAGGCCGCACCAACCGTCGTAGAACAGGACGGATCCCTGCAGCGGGCGCTCCGGGATCCAACCCGGGTCGAACAGAAGGAACAGGAACGGCAGGTATGCGGCCGGGAAGGAGTCCGCGAAGCGCCCCGGAGGAGAGGCCGCCGCAAGGACCACGAGCGCGAACCATGCGAGCGTTCTCCACGCGCGATTCTGACCCGCCAGCGCCGCGAGCGCATACGCCGCGGCGAGGAACAGGCCAGCGTGCGTGCGGTCCGGCGAGAGCCAAACCCCCGCGACGCACCGCAGCCCATCGAGGACGGCCACGCGCCAAAGCAACTCCCGCGCGGCCGAGGGCATCCTCCAGCCGAGCCCCGGAGACGCATCCCTGCGCGCGTCCCACGAGAGGAAGGGCGCAGGGGGACACATCAGGTGCGCCACGAGCACGGCACCGGGCGCGAGGCCCCAGCGCTGGCTCCACGTCGCCTGGAGCGCCACGTTCGCCAGCAGGAGCACCGCGCACCATCGGTCCCTGAATCCCGCCGCGAACATAAGCGCGACGGGGATCGACAATCCCCCCACCACGGAGGACGCGATGACATGCGCATTCGTCAGGGGGGGCAGCACCCCGAACTGCGAATCCGTGAACGCCCTCACCCCAGCGAGGAAGTCGAGCGACCAGAACACCATCACGAGGCCCGTCATCGCCCGGGCGAGCGAGTACTGTCCCCCCGTCCAGCCATTCACCGCCGAGGCACCATCACGCGCAGCGTTGTATTGCGCGTCCGGATGGTCCCCGGTGGCAGCTCCATGTAGTGCTCGTTCGCGGCGGCTGCGATCTCCGGGATCAGGCCCGTCTGCGCCATGTCGAGCAGGAGTATCCTTGCGCGGCGCTCCGCGATGATGTGCGCCACCTCCTCCATCTTCCGCACTGCGAGTCCCTCGACGCCGTCACGCCGCTCGTTCATGTACTTGATCTGCCAGATATAGTTCTCCGCCAGCTCGCCTGCGACCCGAGTCTTGGTGTCGAACGCGTAGAACGGCGGTGCGAGGATCAGGTCCCCGGGCGCCGCGTGCTGCGCGATGAGGCGCCGGACCTCGAGGACTGCCTCCTCCGGCAGTTCGGACTGGTCTTCGGTGACGGTCGCGCGCACGTTTGCAAACGGGCCCGCGAACACCAGCGCCGTCCCCGCCGCCGCGAAGAACACGCGCAGGAACGCCTGCGTGTTCGCAAAGGAGAGCCGCCGCCACTGAGCCACGGGGGGCCAGGCCCGCCCCCAGAGCCACGCCAGCCCATCCGCCGCGAAGAGCGCCACGAATGGCTCCCCGATCGTGAAGATGTAGTTCACCGTCCCGCCCTTCGATACGAAACCGATCGAGAGCCAGTGCCCGATGGCCGTCCAGGCGAGGAACTCACGCATCCTCCCGCCTTCATCGGCTGGACCATCCCACGCCCGGCCGGCGCAACGCCGCGCCAGTGCGGCGCAAGCCAACGCGATCAGGAATCCCTCGATCGCGATCACCTTCCCGCCTTCGCGCATGATCTTCTCGAGCGCGTAGTCCAGAAGACCGTAGTCGGGATCGCCCCGCATTTCCGCGAGGACATCGCTGCGTGGAAACGTCCCGACCTGGTTCAGGATGACATTGTCGAGGTAGTACCCGCCGGTCGCGAAGTGCGCGAGCCCCGCTCCCAAGCCCCACACCCCGAGCGCCACGCCCGCGTATGGCACCAGGAGCCGCGGCCTCCGGCACGCGAGGAAGATGCAGTTCACTAGGAAGTAGGGCGCCGCGGTCATGTTCGTGTGCATGGCCAGTGCGCCCGCCGCGCCCGCCAGCGCCGCACCACGCGGCGACCAGTCGAGCAGCCGCAGCACCGCGAACAGCAGCAGAGCCACCTCCAGGTTCTCGCTCTGGTAGCCAATGCCCCACCAAAACCCGATCGGCATGAGCAGGGCCGCCGCAAACGCGACCACCGATGTCGCCGTGCTCCCAAACGCACGCAGCGCAATCCGCGACACCAGCCACGCCGAGACCAGCCGCAGCAGGAGCGACATGACCCGCGCGCCAAGCCGCGGATCCCCGAATAGTTCCCCCACGCGAAGCGCCACGCACCCCGTCAGCGTGTGCAGCGGAGGCTGCGGGGCCAGGATGTCCCGGTAGAGCACCGCGCCCTCGTTCACTCGCCGGGCAATGTACAGGTAGTTCCCGTCGCCGAAGTCCCAGTAGGTCGCGCCCCACAGCGACGCAATCAACGCCGCATACGCCGCGGCGATCAGGGCCATCGCGATGCTTCCGCGCGCCTGCTCAGTCATCGTGGTCGGGTGTCCTCGGCGTCGCCGGGGGCCAATGCTCGAACGCCCAGCTCTGCCCGTCGGTCGAGGAAATCACGGGGTGGAACAGGTCGGGCCGGGCGCGCATCCAGCCGAGCTCGACTGTGGCCGGATCGACGCTGACGACATGCGTGATGCGCGCGCGATCCAGGGCGGCCAGCCACGCGCCGAGGTCCGTGCGCCCGCGCTGATCCACCGCGAGGCGCGGTTCGAGGGGCGCGCCGTCCAGAGTGGGCGCAACGTACTCGACCGTGTTCTGTAGCCTCGAGCCCATGAGCGGATACCGCCCCGCGTTGTGCCCCGAATCCGCGAACCCGGATGTGAACGCGATGCGCTTCCTCCCCTCCTCGTCCAGCGCCGCCCATATCGGCCAGCACCGCGCCACGCGCCAGTCGATGGGATGCATGTCGTACAGAGGCCTGTAGTCATCCGCGGCCGCGAGCCACGCCTGCGAACGGACGGACGCGCGCAGGTGCTCCAGTCCCACGACGGCGCCCAGCAACGCAGGCAAACCGATGGCCGAAGCCGCCAGCCATCGAAGCCTCATCGCCGGGAGGCGATCGGCCACCGTCCACACCACCGCGCAGGTCGCCGCGAGCCCCAGCCCCACCAAAAGCGCAGGCTGTGCTGCGATGCCCTGCATCAACCCCAATGGGAGCGACATCGCCACCCCCACCAGTGCTGCCACCATACACACGGCCGTGCAGGCACGCCCGGGAAGCGACAGGGCCCCGAGCGCAACCAGCACCAGCGGCAGTGCCGCGAACCGTCCGATCATGTGGATAAAGAGCGTTCGGTGCCCCAGCATCGAGGGGGAGAGGATGCTCGCGAACAGGATTGCAGCGCACCCCGCCACGAGCACCACCGCCGCACGCGAACGCCCCCAGAGCGACGGCAGGCCCGCAACTCCGGCAAGCAGGAGCAACGCGCCTCCAGGACCGAGATTGATGTGCTGCCAAGTCTCATGCACCGTCCCCCAGAAAACGAGCTTCAGGCTCTGCCACGGAGAGTAAAGGGCAAGCGTCTCCTCCGGCAGCAGCCCACCTGAGAACAGCAGCGTCATCTCCTCGTTCCCCCGCAGGAACGTGCTTCCTCCAACCTCGAGTGAGAATGGATACAGGGGCGACCCCTTCAGCCACCACGCGCGCGCATACGAAACGCACCCCAAAAGGAGCCCGACACCCACGACTGCGACAGTGGCACGAGCGTCGCGCCCGTGCTCGCAGGTCGCAGGAGCGTTACGATCCAGCCGCCTGCACCACGCCTGCGCCGCAACCACCGGCAATCCCACCGCCACCATCGGCAGTCCATGCGACTTCGTCGCGGCCGCCATGCAAACCGCCAGGACCGCCAGCCCCGGCATCCTCCGGGCCACGAACGCCACTGCGAGCAGCGCGAAGGCGCACACGAGGTTCTCCACGTTGCCGCTGGTCATGCTCGTGGAGATCGCGGGAACCGCACCCACTGCGACCGAGAATGCGGTGGCAGGGCGCGCCCCCGCCCCGAGCGAGCGCGCAGCCGCGTATGCCGAGAGCAGCAGCCCCCCCCACGCCGCCACACCCGCAAAGGCAACCAACACGTCTCCGTGCGTCGGCAACATCGCCCACGCCCACACCGCCTGGCCCGCGAAGGGAAAGTACTCGTAGCTCCCCCAAGGCCCAGGCGCCGCATCCTGAACCCAACCCCCCGTCGCCACCCAGCGCCCCGCCTTCAGGTAGTGGTAAAGCAGCGCGTCGTGCCCGAGCGGCGGCAGCGCGAGGCCCGCGCACAGGCGGTACCCCGCGACTGCGAACAGCGCCATTGCCGCGACTCCCGGCAGCGAGCGCGCATGAGCTGCGCGCCACGCGCGCCAAGCCGCAACGACGTTTCCGGCTGCGGCGGACGGAAGAGGAACCCCCTTCACGCCGGCGCACACGATGCCCGAAAGGATGAGCGCCCCGGCGGGATGGAACTGCCCAATCGCGACCAGGATCAGGAACTGCGCATACAGGATGGCATGGAGCAGGAGTGCGGCCGCGGCGCTCCTCGCGTGGAGTGGCGACGGCGCCAAACGCCCCGCCAGGCGCCAGGACGCCCACGCGGACCCGGCGATTGCCGCGCAGCCCGCCGGGAAGGAAAGCGCTTCACTTGGGGAAAACAGCGTCTTGCTCGCTCCGGGCGCGGCCCAACGACAGTCATCCGACTTGACGGCATCACCCTCCCGGCCCGTCCCTTACCGAATCAAGTCCAAGCACGGAACACCCCCTCCCCATGCATGCAACCACTGAGGCGCCGAGCGTCGGCGCAAGGCTCCGCGAGCGCGCCAACCGCGTCATGATGAACACCTACGGCGATCGCGAGATCACGATCGTCCGCGGCGAAGGCGCCTACGCGTGGGACGCCGACGGCAACCGCTACCTCGATTTCCTCGCGGGCATCGCCACGAACAACCTCGGCCACTGCCACCCGGCCATCGTCCGTGCCATCGGCCGGCAGGCCGAGACGCTGATGCACACCTCCAACATCCATCTCAACGAGCCGTCGATCGAGCTCGCGGAGGCGCTCTGCGCCGAGGCCGGGATGGACAAGGCCTTCATGTGCAACACGGGCGCCGAGACCGCAGAGACCGCAATGAAGCTCGCCCGCTACTGGACCTTCAGGCAGGGCGGCAAGCCGCGCACCACCATCCTGGTCTTCACCGGAGGGTTTCACGGCCGCACCTACGGCGCCCTCACCGCGACCCACAACCCCAAGTTCCGCGAGGGCTTCGAGCCCCTCCTCCCCGGCGTCGTCTTCGCCGAGTACAACAGCCTCGAGTCCGTGGACAAGGTCTGGGACGACACCGTCTGCTGCGTCATGTACGAGCCCATTCAGGGCAACAGCGGCGTCGCCACCGCGACGAAAGAGTTCCAGCAGGGCCTCCGCGAGCGCTGCACCAGGCGCAACGCCATGCTCGTCGCCGACGAGGTGCAGTGCGGCATGGGCCGCACCGGCAAGTCCTTCGCCTTCCAGCACGCCGGGATCGAACCTGACTGCGTCACGGTCGCGAAGGCGCTCGGCGGCGGCTTCCCGATCGGCGCGGTCCTCGCGCGCGGCGAGTTCGCCGACGCCTTCACCAAGGGCAGCCACGGCACCACCTTCGGCGGCAACCCGCTCGCATGCGCCGCGGGGCTCGCCGCATGCGGCCTCCTGTTCGACAAGGCGCTTCAGGCCGAGGTCGGCCGCCTGGGCTGCAAGCTCTGGGGCCGCCTCCAGGGCATCCTCGAACGCCACGCAGACCTGTGCGACCACATCCGCGGCATGGGCCTCATGCAGGGCCTCGTCATGAAGCGCCCCGTCCTCGACATGCCGCGCATCGCTGCGAAGCACGGACTCCTCCTCACCACGGCCGGCAACGACGTCGTCCGACTCGTCCCACCCCTGATCCTCACGGAGGACCAGGTCAACGAGGGCGCCGACCGCCTCGCCGCCGCCGTGGACGAGTTCGCAAGAACCCGCACCTGAGACGCCCGGGATTCGGGATTCGGCAACCGGGAGTCCCCATGGGACGCCCGATTCCCGAATCCCGATCCCCGATCCCCCATTCCCGAACCCCGTCCCCTGCGCATCCTCCACACCAACATGCTCCGCGGATGGGGCGGCCAGTCCAACCGCATCCTCGTGGAGATGCGCGGTGCGCGGCGCGCGGGGCACGAGGTCGCCCTCGCCGCGCCGCAGGGTGCAGAACTCGCCCGCCGCTGCAGCGATGACGGCGTCCAGGTCTGGCCGGGCTACCGCATGCGCCCCCCGGTCCTCCTGCCCATCTTCCTCGCGGACCTCGCGAGGCTCGCCTCAGACATCGACCGCTTCGAGCCCGACCTGATCCACACCCACGGCAGCCAGGACACATGGCTCGTCGTCGCGCTCAAGTCCCGCCGTGCGAAGTTCCCGCCGGTCATCCGCACCAAGCACAACATCTTCCCATGGAGGCCCAGCGTCCCGAACCGCTGGCTCTACGGACGCATCGACGCCTTCATCGGCATCAGCGACTTCATCGAGCGGGAAATCGCCGCCTTCCCCGGCATCGCCGACCGGCCGCGGATCGCGATCCACTCCGTGCCAGACCTCTCGCGCTACTCGGGCCGCTGCGCGACGAGTGTCCGCGCCGAGCTTTCCACCATGCCGGAGGGCGCATTCCTGTGGGGCGTCTCCGCGCGCCTCCGGCCTGAGAAGGCGCTCGACACCCTGCTGCGCGCGTTCGCACTCGTTCGCGGCACGCATCCGCGCGCCTTCCTCGCACTTGCCGGCGACGGCAGCGAGCGGGCTGCCCTCGAGGCCCTGGCGCGGCAGCTCGCGCTCGGCCCCGACGCCGTCGCCTTCCTCGGCTTCCGACAGGATGTGCCCCAGTTCCTCTCCGCGCTCGACGCCTATGTTCTACCCTCGCGCGACGAGGGGCTCGGCACGGCGATCCTCGAGGCCCTTGCCGTCGGCCTCCCCGTCGTCGCCACCCGCGTCGGCGGCATCCCCGAGTCCGTCATCCACGAACGCACCGGCCTCCTCGTCCCCCCGGACAATCCCGAGGCGCTCGCCGCCGCCATGCGCCGCATCATGGACGAGCCCGCCCTGCGCGAAACCCTCCCCGCCGGCGCCCGCGAACACATCCGCGCCAACTTCACCGAGGATGTGCTGGTGGAGAAGACGCTGGCCTTCTACGAGCGCGTTGCGCATCCCTAAGGGTGGCGCCAACCTCCGGCCCGTGCCACGTCGCTACCCCCCGATCCCCAGCCGCTTCATCACGGCCTGCACGTCCGCCCAGACGTCGCGCTTGGCGGCCGGGTTGCGCAGCAGGTACGCCGGGTGGAGGGTGGGCATTACGTCGATCTCCCCGAGTTTCATCCACTGGCCGCGTGCGCGCGTGATGCCGGGCAGTTCCGCCGTAGGGAACAGGCCCCGGAGCGCGGTCATGCCCAGGGTGACGATCACCCGCGGGCGCACGACGGCGATCTGCCGCCCGAGGTAGGGCACGCAGGCGGCCATCTCGTCCGGCGTCGGCGTGCGGTTGCCGGGAGGGCGGCACTTCACGATGTTCGCGATGAACACCTGCTCGCGCGAGAGGGTCATCGCCGCGATGATTTTCGTCAGGAGCTGGCCCGCCGCGCCGACAAACGGTTCCCCCGACTTGTCCTCCTCCGCGCCGGGACCCTCGCCGATGAACATCAACTCGGCCGTCGGTGTGCCGGTGCCCGGCACGGTCCTCGTGCGCGCCTCGCACAGGTGGCATGCCCGGCAAGCCGCGATCTCCCCCGCGATGGCATCCAGCTTTTCGCGGCGCGCGGACTCCCCGAGCGCCGGTCCCGCGAGGTCGATGGCGAGCGTCGTCGCATGTTGTGCGGTTGCGGATGCGGCCGCACGCCGCGCCGCCTGCTGCGCCGGAGCCCGGGGGGGAATCGGCGCAGGGACCGCCTCGACGGCGGGGGGCGCCTCTTCCAATGCCACAAACCCCATCGCGCGGAGCTTGCGCGCCTGCGCGCGGGGGGAGGGAACGGCTTCATCATTGGTGGACATGCCGGGACCGTCATGCTCCGCCCCCCCCGCCCGCAATTGGTCTCGTCTTGGCCAGCCCGTGCTGGCAGGGTGCCGCGCATGGGATCGCTCGCCATCGACGCACGCAAGTTCGCCCGCCGCCTCGCGGAGCCGCTCGCCTATGCCACCGATGGCGACTTTGTGAAGCCGACCAGCATCACCCTCTCCCTCACCAACCGTTGCAACCTGCGCTGCCCCACCTGCGCCTACTGGAAGACCCCGGACAGCGAAAAGGCCAACGAGCTCTCGCTCGACGAGATGAAACGCCTCCTCGCGCAACTCCGCGAGTGGCTCGGCCCCTTCCAACTCGGCCTCACCGGCGGCGAGCCCTTCCTGCGCAACGAGATCTTCGACCTCATCCGCGAGTGCGACCGCCTCGGCATCAAGGCCATGACGGTGACGAATGGCTCGCTCCTCCCCCCGCGCCGAATCGAGCAGGTCCTTGAGGTCGCTGCGCTGCCAACGCGACCGCTCGACCTCATCAGCTTCTCGCTCAACCACCTCGACCCCGCGAAGCACAACGAGACTCGGGGGAGCGACAACTCCGCGCAGAAGATCTTCGCCGCCATCGAGCAGCTCAACCTCCCCGGCCGCCCCTACCGCATGGGCATCAACGCCATCCTGATGGGCTACAACATCGACCATGCCCCGGAGATGGTCCGGTGGGTCGCGGAGCACGGGCTCGACGGCATCACGTTCCAGATTCTCTACTTCGAGAGCGGCAACTCAGACTACGAGCCGGGCTGGTTTACGAAGAGTCCCTACTGGGACTCCGATGGCGGCAAGATCGACCGCGGCATCGATGCACTGATTGCCCTCAAGCGCGCGCGCGCCCCCATCACGAACTCCATCGAGCAGATGGAGTGGATGCGCCGCTACCTGAAGGACCCCGAGGCGCCGATCGACATTCCGTGCAAGGTTGGCGTCGCGCACTTCGACATCGACGCCAACGGCGACGTCCGGCTCTGCGACACAATGGCCGCGATCGGCAGCGTGCGCTCCTCCCATCCGCGCGACATCTGGACCGGAAATGCCGCTCGCGGGCGCCGCGAGGAGATCCACGCCTGCGAGGCCGCCTGTCGCATCAAGTCGTGCAACTTCCGGCGGCCGCTCTCGACCATCCTCGCGGAACGCCTCCGCGGGGCATGAAACCTCCGGCGGGAGAGGCCCGACCGGCCGCCATCGCCGCCGCCGCGGCCATCGTCGCATTCGCCCCCATCCTCCTCATTCCCTACGCCGTGGACAGCAACGCGCTCATGGTGAAGCGGCTCGCGATGCACTCATGGTCCGCCGTGGCGGCCCTCGCGGACCCCGGCGTCTACAACACGGTAACGGGGCAGTACTCCTACCGGCCGATCACGACCCTCACGCACCTTGTCGACATCAATCTTTTCGGCCTGCGCCCGTGGGTGTCGCACGTGGTCCAGCTCGCACTCCACGCGCTCTGCGCATCCCTCGTGGCCCGGCTTGCGTTCCGCCTCGGCGCCGGGGCGCGCACGGCCGCCGCTGCCGGGGCCCTCTTCGGCGTGCATCCCATCGTGAGCGAAGTCGTGAACTGCGCCGGTTTCCGCGGGGACATCCTCGCGCTCGCCGGGGTGCTGGCCGCCGCGCTGGCCCTCGTTCCGCGCGCCGGAGGCGCGGCGAGTCTTCCCCGCGCTGCAGCGTGGTTCGCGTTCGCGCTGCTGTCGAAGGAATCCGCCGCACCGGCCCTCGTCATCCTCCCAGCGCTCGCGTGGGCTGCTTCGACAAAGCCGGGAGGCGGGCGTGCGGCCGCCTCCCGCGCATTCCTCGCACTCGCGGCTGCCGCGGTTCCCTGCGCGTTGCTGTGGGTGCTTTTCCATGCTCCCGCCCGTCCCTATGATCGCCTGGGTGGTTCCCTCGTGCTCGGCGTTGCGAACTTCATGCGGATCATGGGGGAGGTTTACCTCCCCGCGTGGCTCGCGCCCGTGCGCCTGCGGACCTTCCATGAGTTTGCGCCCTCCGCCACCATCGCGGATGGGAGGATCGTCCTGGGCATTGCGGCATGCGCGGCGTCCGCCGCCCCGCTCCTGTGGGTTGCGCTACGCTCCCGCACAGGTGCCGCCGCCGCGCTTTGGATCGCCGCGGGCCTGGCGCCATACTCCCAGCTTGTGCCGATGCCCGACCCCGTCGCGGAGCGGTTCCTCTACTTCGCTCACGCGGGTGTCGCGCTTGCCGCCGCGGCACTGGCATCGGCCATTCGCGCCCGATTCGGGACCAACGCCACGGCACGGTTCGCAGTGCCCGCGATGATGGTGCTCCTTCTTATGGGGGGCCTTGCCTGGCGGCGACACTACGACTGGCGCGACGAGCTTTCCCTCAATCTCGCGAACTTCCAGCCGCTTCCCGAGGAGCCCTCCCCGTTCGCCATGCGAAGCGTGATCGTGCTGGGGCTCATGCGCGGCCATCCCGGCGACACGGAGGAGTCCGCGCGGCTGGCCGTGTTGCTCGTTGCGAGGGATGCGGAATCGGGCGAATCGTGGCGCGTGGCGGCCCTGGCCTCGCTCAAGTCCGGCGATGCCGCGGAGGCCGTCCTTCGCGCCGAGCGCGCCGTCGAACTCGCGCCGGAGTCCTCGCTTGCCTGGAGGACGCTTTCGGCCGCACTGGACGCGCGCGACGGCACCGGCACACCCCGCTCGGCGGACGCCCTTGCCCGATCCCGCGCCGTCGCGGCGAAGGAGGGCGAGCTGCAATTCTCTGGCTCGCCCTCCACACCGCAGCGTCGATGAGCCCTGCGCCTACTTCGGCTTGGGCAGTTCGGGCAGCTTGACGTAGTCGTCGGTCTTGGCGAGTCCCGAAATGACGGCGGCCTCGGTGGTCGTCTTCGGGGCCTGAGTGGGCGCCAGCCCCGTCTTGAGCGTGGTGTCGATGACGCCAAGGACGGCGGCCTTCCTGCCGGCCACTCCCTTGGCAATCGTGGCGCCCGTGCCGCGAATCCCCGTCACGGCCCCCTGCGCCTCCGCCACCCCCACCTTGGCGGCGTTGGAGGCATCGCGGGCCGCCTGCTCTCGCTTGCGGGCGGCCTCGAGCACCGCGGTGAACTCCCGGAGCTCGGCATCCTGCAGACCCAGCGTCTCAGAGGTCTGCCCGGCCGCAAGCAGATCGCCCGCCACCTGCGCCTTCATCGTGAGCACGGCGGCCTGCCGCCCCAGCCTCGCGGCATTCCGCACCGTATCAGTCGGGTCGAAGCGGAACTCGCGCACGAAGAAGTTTCCGCCGGAGTCCATCGTAATCATGAACTCGCCCCTCCCGAACCAAGAGCTCACCGACGACTTGTTCCGAAGCCCGAA
>CAZUCD010000027.1:0-32074 GCA_964618855.1 uncultured Candidatus Sumerlaeota bacterium | reverse complement strand
TCACGAGAATGACCGACCCGATGAGGATGTTCACCGTCACGCCGATCAGGACGAGCGTGGGTGACGCCTCGAAGGAGGCCATGCGCCTCGCGATGGCAAGGACGCCAAGCATGGTCGCGGCTGCGCCTGCAAACGCGGCGGCTCCCGTGCCCACGGGGCCGCCCGGGCCGCCAAGCTGGATCGCAATCAGCGACCCGACCGCCGCGCCGCTGCTGATGCCCATCGTGTAGGGCGTCGCAAGGTCGTTGCGCAGGATGCCCTGCGTCAGCAACCCCGCCAGGGCAAGGAGCGCGCCCGCCGTCGCCGCGCAGGCGACCCTCGGCAACCGAAGGTTGAACAGGATGGCCGCATCGCGATTCCCGTCTGCGGGGATGCTTCCATCGAACGCGCGCGCCAGCGATACCTCGACAGTCCCGACGAGTGGCGCCAATGCAAGCACGGCAAGCGCCGCCACCAGCAGGCCGAGCAGCAGCGCGACTCTGCGCCCGGGCGTCACCGGCGAAGCCCCACGCTCGGCACGCCGTCGGGGGTGAGCGCCGTCCAGACCTCCGCGCCGAAGACCTCGCGAAGCCGGTCGCAGTCAATGATCTCCCGGGGCGTGCCCTCCGCCACGCATGCCCCGCACCGCATCAGCACGATGCGGTCGGCCCATGCGGCGGCGAGATTCAAGTCGTGCGTGACGACGGCAACCCCCATGCCGCGCTCGTCACAGAAGCGGCGCACGAGGCGCATGATCTCCTGCTGGTGGGCGAGGTCGAGCGCGGCCGTTGGCTCGTCCATGAGCATCAGGCGCGCGTCCTGGGCCACCGCACGGGCGATCCTGGCGAGTTGGCGTTCCCCGCCGCTCAGCGACTCGACCCGGCGATCAGCCAATTCGGCGATCCCGACGGCCTGAAGCGCCTCCTCCGTGGCGCGCATGTCGGCGCTTCCGGGCAACTGCAGCAGGCCCCTTGCATGCGGATGGCGGCCCAGGAGCGCCAACTCCCGCACGGTCATCCCCGGGAGCACGGATTCGCTCTGGGGAATGGCGCAGAGGGAGCGCGCAACGTCTCGCGGCGGCACCGTGCGAAGGTCCCTGCCACCCAGCAGCACCACCCCGGAGTCTGCCCGGAGAAACCCGAGCAGCAGCCCGAGCAGCGTGGACTTTCCCGAGCCGTTCGGCCCCGCGACTGCCAGCAACTCGCCGGCCCCAAATCCAAGCGTTACGCCGTCAACCGCGTGGCGATTGCCTCCTGGATACCGGAATGACACCCCCTCGGCCCGAAGGGTTGTCGGCTCGTGCGCGTCGGTCTGGGGCAGCATTGCGGGCGATCTTGATCGCGCGCTGCCGCCGCGGGAAAGGGCGTTGTTCAGCCTGCGGTCATGACGGCCGTGATCGCGGCCACCTGGGCCACGTCATCGACGGAGGCACCGCGGGAGAGATCGTTGATCGGACGGGCGAGCCCGCTGAGGATCGGCCCAAGTGCGATGGCATTCGCGAGGCGCTGAGTCAGCTTGTAGGCGATGTTGCCGGAGTCGAGGTCCGGGAACACGAGCACGTTGGCGCGTCCTGCGACGGGCGAGCCCGGTGCCTTGCGCTCGCCCACCGACGGAACGAGGGCCGCGTCCGCCTGCAGTTCGCCGTCCACGGGCAGATTGGGGGCGCGCTCGTGCAGCACGTCGAGCGCCGCGCGCACCCGATCAACACGCGGGTGCTCCGCGCTTCCCTTCGTGGAGAAGCTGAGCATGGCGACCCGCGGCTCGAACCCCTCGATGAGCGCCCGTCCGCCCCTGGCCGCAGCGATGGCGATGTCCGCGAGCTGTTCCGGCGTTGGATCCGGGATCACGCCGCAATCGGCGAAGATCAGGGCGCCACCATGGCCATAGGGGCTCCCCTCCGGCAGCAACATCAGGAAGAACGAGGAAACCGACCCGATTCCCGGGGCGGTGCCAACCATCTTGATCGAGGCGCGCAGGACATCTGCCGTCGAGGTGATCGCGCCCGCGGTCATGCCGTCCACTTCGCCGATTCCGACGAGCCCGGCTCCCAGCATCACGGGGTCCCTGAGTAGCATGGCCCGAACCTGGCCGTCGGACAGTCCCTCCTTCGCGCGGCGCTTCTGGTAATGCGCCACGACGCGCTCGAGTACGGGATCGTCCGGCGTGTTGATGTGGCGGGCCCCGGCAATGGAGACCCCGAGGACCTCCGCCGCCGACTCGTGGTCCTGGCGCCGGCCGAGCAGGACCGGCCGAGCCCAACCCTCGCGCAGCAGTATAGCCGCCGCGCGCATCGTCCGCTCGTCCGTCGATGCTTCCGGAAGCACAATGGCGCGGTTCAGGGCGCGAGCCTTCTTGTAGATGTTCGAAAGATGTGTCTGAGACATGGGGCCGTCCTCGCCTGTTCAGTCGTTGTCGCGCGCGGGCAACTCGATGATCTCCGCATGATGCTCCAGTTTTGCCGCCCCGCGCTGGCGCCGGAGATTCGAGAAATCCTCTGCCCTGTGCCCCAGAAGCAGAAACGGCGTCGAAGGCTTCAGGAAGGAGGCGATCTCGGCGAAGGAGGACTGCTCAACGATCGGATCCACGCCCGGATCGGTCTGCGAGAGCACGACGGCGGCCACCGGCACCCGCGGATACTGGAGCGCCCTTAGCGTCAGCAGCATGTGGTTGATCGCCCCGAGGGAGCTCCTCCCAACGATGACCGTGCCCCACTTCTCCGGCGGGACGGCGTCCAGCCATGTATGCTTGTCGGAAACGGGCACCATGACTCCGCCAATCCCCTCCGTGACTAGGAGGATGCCCGAGGCTCTCGCGGCGGCGCGCATGTCACGGTGCGTCCCTCCGACGAGGCTGCCGGTCAGCCTGAACCGTTGGCGCTTCGCCGATGACACGGGCGCCATGGGGTACTCGAAGCCGAGTGCCGCGCAGCCGGGTTCGATCCCCTGGGCGAGGAGCCACCCGCGCCCGACCTCGGTGGAGGCTTCCCACAGGGCACCGGCATCCTCGTTGAGCGCTCCCCCGCCGGGTGTGCGCGTGCAGCCTGTCGCCAGTAGCTTGACGGCCGCCACCTCGTTTCCCCGTTCCGCGAGCCCCCGTGCGACGAGGGCGGCCACGCGGGTCTTGCCGACGCCCGTGTCCGTGCCAAGGATCGTGACAGAGCCGAAGCGCTCGATGGTCCGGATCATGTTCTCGACAGGATCGCCGCTCATGGATGCCAGTTCCCCGTCCGACGCCGAGAAGGTAGCCCAAGCCGTGAGGAAGATCGGCATCGGCGGGCTGCGGCGTCACGTCTTTCTGTGTGCAGGAGCCAAGTGCTGCGATTCGGCCGTCGGCGAGGACGCCTGGGCCCACCTCAAGAAGCGCATGCCGGAACTCGGCCTGGACGGAGTGGTCGCCCGGACCAAGGTCCATTGCCTGCGCCTTTGTGCAGCCGGGCCCGTGGCCGTCGTCTATCCCGAGGGCGTCTGGTACCGCGACCTCACCAAGGCCAACATCGAGCGCGTCCTGAGCGAACACCTAGTGGACGGGGAGGTCGTCGCCGACCTGTTGGTGGCGGAGTCGGAACTGCTTGGTGGGACGTGCTGCGATGAGTGCGAATAGATCGGGCCGCCGGGCCCGCGTGGCCGCACTCGGGTTTTTCTGCTGCACGGCGCTCGCCTCCTGCATTTCGATAGGCGTGCCCGGGGGGAGTACTTCCAGCGCCGAGGCGCGCCGGACCGTGGAACGCCGCAGCATGGTGGACCCGGCAGGACGCCGGCTAAGCTTCCTGCGGGCCGGGGTGCCCGGTGCCCCACGGGTGATCTATGTGCATGGGACTCCCGGTGATGCCGCGTCCTGGATGGACTTTCTCACGAGCCCCGTCGAGCGCATGGAATCCTTCGCGGTGGATCGCCCGGGGTTCGGTCGATCCATGCGCACGGGCGCGGTGCCTTCGCTTCGGGAGCAGGCAGCCGCCCTCGAGCCGCTCCTGTCGGTGAAGCACGGCGAGAAGCCCATCTTGGTCGGGCACTCGCTGGGCGCCCCGATCATAGCCCGGGCGGCTGCGGACTTTCCCGACCGCGTTGGCGGCCTCGTCATCGTCTCGGGATCCATGGACCCCTCCCTGGAGAAAGTCCTGTGGATACAGCACGCCGCTCGGGCTCCCCTGCTGCGTGGCATTGTGCCGGAGGTGCTCGAGAACACGAACGAGGAGCTCCTCCCCCTGGAGGGCGAACTGCGCGCGTTGCAGCCGCTTCTCCGTGAATTGCGCTGCCCCGTCTATGTCATCCACGGAGACAAGGACGGGCTGGTTCCCTACGCGAACGTGGCCTACCTGCGAGAAACCATCCCCGAGGGAAGGCTCGTCCATGTCGAGACTCTGCGCGGTGGCAACCACTTTGTGCCGTGGAACAATGCGGAGTCGATACGCGAGGGGGTGCGGTTCCTGAGGGGGCTGCCGGGCGATTGATCTGCGCGGCATGGGAGGGTGCGCCTCGTGCTTGCTCCCGCGTCGCGCAAAAGTCAGGCTCCTTCCCACGGAACGCCATTTCCCGCCACCACCGAGGCGCGAATCCATGCCGGGCAAACGCTCACCCCTTTACCAGTGGCACGAGGCCAACAAGGCACATTTCAAGGAGATCGGCGGCTGGGACGTGCCCGACCAATTCTCCGGCGTGGAGAACGAGTACATCGCCCTGCGGCAGAACTGCGCCATTTCAGACCTCTGCCACCTCGCGCGGTACCGGATCAACGGCGCGGGCAGGATGGGGTTCCTCGACACGATTCTGACGTCCACCATGGACTCGATGCCGCTGAGGTCGATCCGGACGACATTCATGTGCAACGACCGAGCGGGGATCATCGACCATGTTCAGGTGTACCGCGACGAACAGTACGTCCTGCTGACGGGACACCCAGCGCACAGGACGCGCGTGCTCGAGTGGATGCGCAAGCAGGCCGAGGAACATCCCGAGTTCGACGTGGAGATCGTGGACATCGGAACCTCGCAAGGCCAGTTCGACGTGCGCGGGCCGAACGCCCGCGTGACGCTCGAGGCGGCCATCGCGCAGCCGCTCAACCTCGCGGAGGAGGAATCGACGATCATTCAGGTCAGCAACGCGCGCTGCCTCATTACGCGGCGGAAGTACTGCGGCCTCGATGGCTACCTCGTCACGGCAGGCTCCGTCTACATGGTGGGGATCTGGGAGTCGGTCGTGGCGGCCGGCCGCAGCACCGGCCTGCGTCCTGCCGGGGAGCAGGCGCTTGACATCATCAGGATCGAGGCGGGCCTGCCGGGCGTGGGCGCGGAGCTCAGCGAGGACGTCACGCCAATTGAGGTGGGCTGCATTACGTCGGTGGACTTCAAGAAGCTGTTCTTCAACGGGCGCCGCGCGCTGCTGCACAGCACCGCGGCCGAGTTCGAGCGCCGCATGGTGATGTTCAAGACTTTCAGCCCGCAGGTCCCCCCAACGAAGGGCTCGATTTGCGCCGCGGGGCTCCCGATAGGCTCGGTGACGAGTTCCGCCTCAAGCCCGGCGATGCGCTGCGGCGTGGGCATAGGCTTCATCGACGCCATCAAGTCGAAGATCGGCACGCGGCTCCAGGTCCGGACGGAAAAGGAGTCGATGGAGGTCGAGGTGATCGTGAGTCCGTTCGTGTACTCGGGCGCATGACCGGCCAAGGCAATCCATGAGCCTGCCGAACAGACTGACGGTTGCGCGCATCTTTGCGATTCCGTTCTTCCTGCTTTGCCTCCTCATACCGGTTCTCTTCCAGAAGGGGGGACGCTTCGCGGAGTTGTTCGGGTTCGCGGCGGAGGACAATCACCCGCTCACCAGCGCGATCCTGCGGACCCTGGCGCTCTTGATCACGATATTCGTCACCATCACCGACTGGCTGGACGGGAAGATCGCCCGCGAGCGCGGCCTTACCTCCAACTTCGGCAAGCTGATGGACCCCCTTGCCGACAAGCTCTTTGTCACCTCGGCATTTGTCGCGTTCGTCGAGCTCGACGTCTTCCCGAGTTGGCTGATCATCATCATCCTGTGCCGCGAGTTCCTCGTGTCCGGCCTGCGCAGCCTTGCCGCCAGCGTGGGCAAGGTGATGGAGGCGGACCGTTGGGGAAAGCACAAGACAGGCTGGCAGTTGGCGACGATCATCACGACCATCGCCTTCCTCGCCGCAAAGGACTTCCTCCGCGCGGCGGGCCTGTGGGACAGGCCACTGGCGAGCCGCTGGCACGCCGAGGCGATCTACGCGGGGACGCTGCACCTCGTCCTTCTCGTGGCCGTCGCGCTGACGGTCATCTCCGGCCTGCGCTACGTGCAGCGGAACTGGGACATCGTCATGGACAGCGAGCGGAGCTGACGCACGCTACTTCTGGATGCGGCGGATGGCCTCGTTCAGGTCGTCGCTCTCCTGGCGGATAAGCTCGCGGAGCGTTTGGTTTTCCTTTGTGAGCGCGTCGGTCTTCTCGCGCAGCATGCGCTCGAGCTCGGCGATGCGTCCGTTGGCCCGGTCGAGCTGGCCTGTCAGGTTGCGCACCTGCTGGTCGAGGTTTGCGGCCGGTGCGGGCGACTCCTCGATGGCCTTGATCTTCGTATCGAGGATGGCCTGGCGGCGGTCGAACTCCTCTCGGCTCAGGCGCATCGCCTCGATCTGCGCGTTCACGCCGTCCATTCCGGTCCTGTACTCACCGGTGCTGACGCACCCTGTGAGGAGTACTGCGGCTGCTGCGACGGCGATGGTGAAGGCACGGCTGCTGGCTGAGCGCACGATGGGGGTCTCCTCGGTGCGTGGGGTTTCGTCGATACTCAAGGTCATCGGAGCGGCTCGACGTCGGCGATGTGCCTGACGCCCTGCCGGCGGAACACGGTCACGAGATTGCGGTCATACCGCTTGGTGGCGACGTTGTAGCCCCCGCGGATGCGCAGGGGCAGTTCCCCGCGCTTCTCCAGCGATCCCGGGATGCCCCACTTCACGCTCCCGTCCCCCTCGCGATAGGCCCGCTCGATGGCAACGGCCATCGCCTCCTCGGGTGTGTTGAAGGACTCCATCTTCATGTGCGGGCCGGACGGTGGCACCTTGTCCGACTCGCCCGCGTTTGGGTCCACGACCTCCACGAAAAGCCGCCTGGAGTCCGACTGGTCCGCCCAGACGATGTACTGCAATCCCGTGGGGGATGCGGTCAGGCCCGGCGAGGGACGTGGCGTCGACGCGGGCGTGGCCTGCGCCTCCGGCGTGGCGGCGGGTGCCAAGGTTGGAAGCCGCGAGATGAGCGTCCCATCCCCCGGCACTGGGGTCGGCGGTGGAATCTGTGGCCGCGCCTGGGCGGCTGAGCGCTCGCGCAGGAGGGAGTTCTCTGCCTCGAGCTCCGCCTGGCGCATGCGCATTGTCTCGAGTTCGGCCTCCAGCGCGGGGTTCGAGACGTACGCCGACTCCGGCGGTGGGGCGGGCGGGGGTCCCTGCAAGCTCGCCGCCGCCTCCTTCACCTTGCTCCAGTTCTCGTGCAGCAATCCACCCAGCACCGCGGCGATCGCCACCAGCATCAGCATCACAATCAGGTCGATCATCAACCGCGTCCTCGGCGGCCCCGAGTGCGCGGCCTCCTGTCCGAGGTTCATGTTCCGCAGGTGCACCGGGACGGTGTCCGCCTCCTCCTCCTTGCGCTCGGGCTTCAGCCGGTCGAGGTCCTCAAGGAGGTCGAGAATGGTCGGGTACCGGTGCATCGGGTCGTACAGGAGGCACCGGTGGATGATGTTGACCAGGTCGGGAGGCGTGTTGCGAGGAAGGCGATCGAAGGCGCTGAACTGCTTGCGTTCGCGCTCGAAGATCGACACGTCGCGCGTGGTGGGGAAGGGTGCCTGGCCGGTGAGGCAGAAGTAGAGCACGCCCCCCATGGCGTAGATGTCGGACCTCTCGGTTGTCTCCCTGCGGAGGACCTGCTCGGGCGGCGCGAACTCGGGCGTGGCAAAGGGGGCGTCGGCCGTGCTGGTGAGCGAATCGGCCCCCATTTCCTTGGCGATGCCGAAGTCGAGCACCTTGACCGGACCATCGGCGCCGCATACGAAAATGTTTGCCGGCTTGATGTCGCGGTGGACGATCTGGTTCGCATGGGCGCACAGCAGGCCACGCGAGATCTCGATCGCGACGCGCACCGTGAACTTGATCCGCTCGTCATAGGAACGGTTGACCAGGTCCTCGCGCACGAAGTCGTGGAGGTTCTTGCCGTCGAGGTACTCCATGATGATGTAGCGGTTACCCTCATGGATGAAGGTATCATAGAGTTCGACGATGTTTCTGTGCTTGAGGCGCTTGAGGATCTCCCCCTCGCGGCGGAACCTCTCCTCCGCCTTGCGGGTGGCGTCCTGGCCCTTCGGGGTCATCACCTTGATGGCGACGCGCCGCTGGATCTTGCCGATTCCCTCATAGACGATCCCCATGCCTCCGTTCCCCAACTCGCGCTTGTACACGAAGTTGGGTGGCGGCTTTTCCGAGCCGCCCTGCGGAGACTGGATCATTCCAGCCTTCTTGAGGTCCTCGAACGAAACTTCCGCGGTCTTTTCGGACATGACGGCCCGCTGGGTGTCCAGTATCCGGAGTGCCCTTCGATTCTGTCAGTCTAACGAATCGGGGAATACATCCCGGAACGCAACTCGTTTCGGCCTTTTCCTGATGAGGGGATGCAGGGTTGGTCGGTGAGTCCGGGGCGGATGCGCCAAAATGTCGCAGCAGCGAGGCCGATCACGAGCCCAACCGTCGGTGCAGAAATCTGAAATTGTTGTATTTTGAATGGTCTAAGGGCCGTGCCTGCAATCTTCTATTGAATCCCGGGGGAAGTTGTGCATCGTCCCCGGCCTCACGCTGCGAGCGGCCCCCTTTCGGAACGGGTCGTGCTCGCCTGACTGGGGCGGGGCGGTTTGAGCCCGAACGATCCGATCCTAGGAGACGGCATGTACGTCGAAGTGATCAAGACCATCGTCAAGCACGGGCAGGCCGAGGCCGCCCGGCGCACGCTCGACAAGTGGATCGCCGCGGCGCGCAAGTCCCCGGGCCACCTGTGGGCAAGCTACTTCTCCCCTGAGGATGTTTCCCCCGAGGCCCAGGAAGGGTTTCAGATCGAGGACCCGGAGCGGACCTTCTTCGTGATGATGGCGTGGGAGAACGACCAGGCCGTCGCCGACTTCGTCCGCCGCTACCATGCGGGGCCGGTCAACCTCCTGCCGGGGCAGGAAGTCTATGTCTGTGGCCACTTTCAGGGCTGATTCACTCCTTCCGCGCCTTCTGTTGGATCGGGGCCACCCTCAGGGTGGCCCCGAGTTGTCTTGACGCGTGGTGGCGCCCCGCAACGTGAACCGGGACGCCCGCTCGAGTTGACCGAGGCGCTGCGCGAAGCGGCTGCCGCGAGGGGGGTTTCCTGGTTCGGCGTCGCGGAGGCAGGCGACCTGCCGGAGGAGCGCGCACACTTCGAGCGGTGGCTGGCCGAGGGCCGCCATGGGGAGATGGCGTGGCTGACCCGGGACGTGGACCGCCGCACGGACCCCAGGCTTGTCGTCGATGAGTGCCGAAGCGTGGTCGTAATCGGACTCAACTGCATGCAGGAGGATGAGGCGCCACCCCCAGGGAAGCCGTTCGGACTGATCGCGCGGTACGCGCGCCTGCGGGACTACCACCGGGTGGTAGAACGCGAGTTGCGCTGCTTGGCCGGGGTCCTGCGCCCGCTCTCCCCCGGCATGAGGTGGCGGATGATGGTGGACACGGGGCCGGCGCTGGAGCGCGCGTGGGCCCGGCGCGCGGGCATCGGGTTCGTTGGCAAGAACACGATGCTCATACACCCGCGCGAGGGCAGCTTCCACATGCTGGGAGTCCTGCTGACCACGGCCCGGCTAGCGCCGACGCCGCCGGCGCTTCCCATGACCGACTGCGGCGACTGCACGCGGTGCATCGAAGCGTGCCCGACCGGCGCACTGACCGAGCCGTGGAAGCTGGATGCACGCAGGTGCATCTCCTACCTCACGATCGAGTCGGCCGAACCGCCCCCGGAGGACTTGTGGCCGGTCCTCGGTCAGTGGGTGTTTGGGTGCGACATCTGCCAGGAGGTCTGTCCATACAATCGTACACGGGCGAGGCCGCGCGACCACGCGAGTCCCTTCGGCCCGCCGATGTTTCCGGGGACCATGCCGCTCGCCGACCTGCTGGGGATAACGGATGAGTTCCTGTCGGGCCTCCCGGTTGCGACACCGCTGCGCCGTGCTGGCGCGGATGGGCTCGCACGCAATGCCGCAATTGTCTCCGTGGGGCACGGGGGCGAGGCGGAACTCCGGGAGTTGCGCCGCCTCTCGGAGGACCCGGGAAGGCCGGGCTGGCTAAGGGACCTTGCCCGAAGGTGCGCCAGTCGACTTGCTTCCCGCCTGGACGGCGCGCGTGCCGGGGGGTCTCCTTCCCAGGAACGCTGAAGTTTCCCCCGCTTGCCTTCTGGCCCAGTTTCGGCTTGAGGGTTCACTCGCCCCACGATTCACTTCCAGCGACTTGGGCGCACCACGACAGGACCGGCGCAATGCAGCCAATCTGGCTTGCTCGCACATTCTTCGTCCTCATCATGACGTGGTGCGGCTATCTCCTTGGGCGCCGCAACGGCGTGGTGCTGGAGTTCACCGGCATCTCGTTCCTCGTCAGCCTGTTCATCGTCGCGATCGAGCACGGCAGCCGCATCCTCTCGGCGAAGAAGATCGTCTTCAGTGTCGCGGGCGCATTCTTCGGCCTCGCGTTTTCGCGGCTCCTGACCCCAACGATCCCGGCTTCCATCTTCCCCGACCCGGAGGCGCCGCAGTTCGCCATCAGCCTGCTCGCCATGTACTTCGGGATCGTCATGTCGATGCGACAGGCCGACCGCGTCTCGCTCTCCCGGCTGCGCTTCTTCATCGGCGGCACCTCGGACAACAACCTACTGCTCGACACGAGCGCGATCATAGACGGGCGGATCGTGAAGGTGTTCGAGCTCGGCTTCATGACGCGATCGGCGATCGTGCCGACCTTTGTGCTGGATGAGCTGCAGTTGCTCGCCGACTCGCGCGACCCGGAGAAGCGGGCCTTCGGCAGGCGCGGACTCGAGCATCTCGAGGAGCTCCGCCAGGTCGACAAGAACCTGCAGATCTTCGAGAAGGACTACCCGGAGATCCGGGGGGGCGTGGATCACAAGCTGATCGCCCTCGCGAAGGAGATCGGCGCGCCGATCGTCAGCAACGACTACAACCTCTGCAAGGTTGCCACGCTGCACCAGGTGAAGACGATGAATGTGGTGCAGCTCGCGGCGGCCCTTCGCCCGAACCTGACCATTGGCGACCACCTGACCCTGAACGTTCAACGCGAAGGCAAGGAGGAGGGCCAGGGCGTCGGCCACCTGGAGGACGGCACCATGGTGGTGGTCGAGCGCGGACGCCCCTACATCGGCCAGCAGGTGAACGCGATCGTCATCAGCATCGTGCAAACGAACGCGGGCCGACTGGTCTTCGCGCGCATGACCAAGGACGCGAACGGGCCGCCCGGCGAGGAGACGCCTCCCCCGCCGACGGCGCGCGAGCCGCGCCCGAGGAAGGCTGCCCGCGTCGAGGCGGTAAACTGAGAGTCGATTGCAGCGCGCCGCAGCGCGGGTGCCTGCCTCAGGCGCCGTAGCGCCGCAGCCTCCCCGAGTGCGCCAATGCAAGCTGCATCACTTCGCACGCGCGCACTGTACCGATCGAACCGCGGATCGACTCGCGCTCCGTGTACCGGTTCGCATCGTCCACGTCGCAGAATGGGGAAGCGATCAGGAGGGGCACCGGGTGGAAGCTGTGCGCCCGCATCTGCGGGGGAGTCGCATGGTCGCCCGTCACAACGATGACGTCGTCGAGGCGCGAGTCGAGCGACTCGATGAACCGGTCGGTCTCCTCGATCGCGGCGATCTTTCCCGCGCGGTCGCCCTCCTCCCCCGCCAGGTCGGTCTTCTTGATGTGGACGTAGAAGAAGTCGAAGTCGTTCCATGCGCCGAACAGGGCGCGGAACGCATCCGCGATGGAGTGGCCCGTCGGGATCGGCGTCATGCCGACCATCTTCGCAACGCCGCGGTAGAGCGGCTGGCTTGCGATGGCAGCAGCGCGGATTCCCCAGCGCGTCTGCAGGTTCTCCAGCCCGGGGTCGCGCGAGAACCCCCGGAGGACGAATCCGTTGGCCTTGGGCTCCACGCAGATCGCGTCGAGCATCCGGGTGACCGCGATGGCGAAGATCGTCATGGTTCGGCGAGTAGAAATCGAATCGTCCGTCCCGCGCGGCTGGAATGGCGGAACTCCGGTGCGCTCCGGGTCGGTGTCGAGCAGCGCGCTGGAGAGCCCCTCGCCGTCCAGGATGATGCAGAACCGGTGGTCCCGAACGGGGAGCACCTTGATCTGGACGCCGTCGATGGGTTCGGCGACGGCGGCCTGCATGCGTGCACAGACGCGCTTGCATTCGCCGTCGGTGATGCCCCCTCCCTTGAGGTCCACGATGGCACCGGTGCGGTCCAGCGTCACGAAGCTGCCGCGTCCGGAAATCTCGTGCTTCTTCAGCGGATAGTCGATTCCGACGGCCTCGAGCACTCCACGGCCGATCTCGTTCATCGGATCGGTGGGATCGTAGCCGAAGAGTCCGAGGTGCCCCGGACCGGAGCCCACCGCGAGGCCCTGTATGGCGGGGATCACCCGGCCCAGGGAGCCGCGCCTGGCGAGCCGGTCCAGCGAGGGCGTCCGCGCGGCCTCGAGCTCCGTGACGGGATTGTTGGTTGTCCGGTAGCCTGCGACGCCATCCAGCACCACGAGCGCGATCTTGCGTTCGCTTTTGCGCACGACCGACTTGAGGATTTCCAGGTGCCTGCGGCTGTTCATGCGCGCCCCTGCCTAGGGTGTGGGCTGTTGCCTGCGGCCGGGCCGGGGCCGCCGCGAATCAGGAGTGCACGCGCGAGGAGCGAATGCTCTCCGGCACGATGGGCAGCCCCCCAAGGCAGGCGGGGCCGTCCGGCAACGCCACGATCTTGCAGCGCTGGCCGTGCGACTCCATCGCGCCAAGGATGGCATCGTTGATGTCCTTCGCCGGGGTGAGGCCCATGGACCACACCTCGTCCTCAGTCAGCCTCTTCGTGTACAGGATGACCTCATGAGCCCGCAGGGTCCTGTAGAGATGCTGGGCGATCCACTGGCCCGGGATGAGTCCGGTCCCGTGGCTGAGCAGCTCGAGCAGGTCGTCGTAGTTGGGCGCAGCCTTGACGAGCTTCTCGAACTGGGAGGGCCCAATGCCCTTACCGAGCTCCGCCACAACGACGATCGTGCCGTCCTCCTTGAGGATCGGCTCGACGGCGCAGAGGGCGGCGGTGAGTTGCATCAGCGTCCCGTCGCGCGGCGATCCCCCCCCGGAGGTCACTACGATGTCCATCGGCTCCTTGGCGGTCACCTGCATGGAGTCGCGCACTGCGGTCATCGCCTGGAAGTGGCTCTGGCCGAAGTGGCCCGAGAAGATCCTCGCAACGCGCCCATCCTGTGCAAACGTGGCCGAGATGGCGAGGTCCGCGCCGAAAGTCTGCGCCGTTTCCATGGCGTGGACGTGGAGGGGATTGTCGCGGAAGTTCCCATACCTGACGCCGGGCATTCCCACGACCGTCGGGCTGTAGAAGAGCTGAAGGGTGGACGGGCCGCTCAGCCCCGGGGCGAGGATGCCGCGCCCCCCAGTGAAGCCCATCAGCAGGTCCGCTGTCACGCCGCCAAGGAGGATCTTCATGTCCGCCTCGGCGTAGGACTTGTTCACCGTGATTGGGATGCCCTTGGAACTGGTCCCCGCTTCCGTGACGGCGCTCATGCGAGTCGGGTCGTGGAGTTCCACAGGACAGGATTCGAGGGTGCCCTCGTCGAGCAGCCCCGCGAGGTCCTCCTGCCGGAAGGGATTGAGCAGCCTGTTGGCGACAAGAATCTTGATGTCGGCCGCCCGCAGGGAGCTGTGGTCCTCGAGAATCTCGATGAAGGAGGGAAGGAGTTCCGGGAAGACCGCCGCGTGGGTGGGATCAACCGCGATGACGCAGTTCTTCTTCCCCTTTGCGAGGTTTTCGAGGGCCGACCCCGTCGAGAGCGATTCGAGCGCGACCATCAGCTCTGCGCGGATGTCCGCGCAGGCCTTGAGTCCCGGGGCGCGGTAGAGGCGCCCATTGATCCAGTTGTCCGGTACATCCACCGGAACGACTTCGGTGCCGTAGTCGAGTTTGATGTTCATTCGGTCAGTCGGATGCGCTTCCGAGTTTCGAGAACGGCGAATGGGGGGGCGTCGCGAGTGCTCCCACCTCTGTCATTGTGCGACGCTTGTTCGCCGTTGGCACGGAAAAGCATCCTCGTCGTTGGGGTCTCGTGACAGAGGCCAGCGCCTAGCAAGGACCCCCGGGCACGCTGGGTCAATTCTCATTCGGCGGATGGTTGAGGAAGGCCGAGCGCACGCCGGGCCGCCTCCGCCATCCAACGGGGGCTTCTTGCCTCCGGCAGGGTGTTGTCCGCGCGCTTTTCCGCGGCGAATTTGCCGAATCCCGCACCATAGGCGAACATCGGGACCCTCACGTCGTACTCCCACGGTGTCCCGTGCGTCGTCCCTGCCGGATAGAATGAGAAGAAGTAGTTCTGCTCCGAGAGCAGGTAGAGGTCGCCGCCGCCGTCCGGGGACATCGAAAGGCTCGCCGCGTACTTGAGAGGCTCCGCCGGGGTCGCTGCCTCGAGCTCCGCCCGCGTCCATGAGTCCCTGATCCCAACGAGGTTCTTCGCCCACTCGTCGAGGAAGTCCGCGACCTCGCTCACCGTCGGAGACCCGGAGATCGCCGGATTCACCACGAGGTAGGGGTTGTGGAATCCGGCGATGTAGGAGTCGTACGCGCTCCCAAACTTGTCGAAGGCGGCGGCGTCCGCGCCCTCCTGCAGCTTCTTCTCGTTGATGCGCCCGGCCACGACACCGTTGGCGACAAGGTGCTCCGGCAGCGGCGCAACCCCGTGGTCCGCCGTGATGAGAAGGACGTACCTTCCCTCGCCCACGTACTCGTCGAGGAATCCGAGCAGCCGCGCGACCTGCTCATCCTCCCGGATGAAGAAGTCGAGCATCTCCCAGGAGTCGGGGCCATATTGGTGGCCCGCCTTGTCGAACGCCGAGAAGGAGATCGTCACCAGGTCGGGGACATCGTCCTGGCCGATTTCCAGCGCCTTCATGCCCGTGATCGCTGCGTCCAATGCGAGCTCGTCCCCCGCCGGCGAAGTCTCCACCTGGTCGTAGTAGTTCACGCCGGGCTCGGTCTCGTAGACCTTCGGGAAGGTCTTCGGAAGCTTGCCCTGCGACTCGCCGATGAAATCGTCCACGGTGCAGTGCTTCTCGTACTCCTCGGCGGGGAGCTTCGGAATCCACGTCTTGCCGAGCCAGCGGTCCGCGGGGCGGACCTCCTGGAACTTGATGAGCCACTCGGGAAGCGTCTCCCGATAGTGCGTAGAGGTGACAAACTGGTCGAGTTGCGAATCGAACCAGTAGACGTCCTTGCCCGCGGAGGGCCCCATGAGGATCGCGCTGCGGTCCTTGAATGCGATGCTCAACGTCTTTCCGGCGCCGCCGGTCGCCGCGATGAGGTCATCGCCGACGGCCGGTTTGCGGCGACGGAAAGGAGAGTAGCCCGTCTTGTCGGTCTTTCCGCTGGCTCCCACCGTCTTGGTGTTCGGATCGGCGGTGTTGTGCACGGACTTGCGCGTCGTCCTGTCCCACCATCCATTGCCGAGGATTCCGTGGTCCTTCGGGTTGAAGCCCGTCATCATCGTCGCGTGGCCCGCGGCGGTGACGGTGTTTGCGTACTCGTAGCGGCAGTCGAGGCTCATCTGGCCCTCGCGCTCGATGCGCCTCAGCCCAGCGTCGCCGAGGTACTGCTTGTATCGGGGGAAGTAGTCCCACCTCAACTGGTCGATGGCAAGGCAGACGACCGCGCGGGGAGCGGCCGCGGCGGGTTTCCCGGCCCCTGCGGAGCCCTCCCCTCCACCGCCCGGCGCCGCGCCCGCTGCGGGGGGATTCTCCGCGCACGCAAGCGTGGCAAACACGGATGCAACGATGGTGGCGCAGAGGTTTCGGAAGCGGAACATGGATTCGACCTGTGTCGTTGGGCAGTAGGCCATCAAGAGAACGCGAGGCTGCCACGGGATGAGCAACTGCAAACTTGAACGATTGCGGGGGTGCAAGGTTTGGGCCCACTTTCGTGGGCGGCGCGCGCAGTTGCGGCCGCCTGCGAATCAAGGCGTTTTGACTTGACGCGCGCGGGCTGCACGCAGCACCTTCCCGCCCTTCGCAGCGGCAGCAGTTTGCCGGCGCGAATGAGTGCCCGTAGCTCAGCCTGGATAGAGCGCTTGCCTCCGGAGCAAGAGGTCACAGGTTCGAATCCTGTCGGGCACGCCAGCAGCAACCGGTGCGCGATTAGCTCAATTGGTAGAGCAGAAGACTCTTAATCTTTTGGTTCGGGGTTCGAGTCCCTGATCGCGCACCACTCCCACAACACATCCTGAAGCGAAGGCTTCAGTGCCAGCACGGCCCAAGAACGACTCTGCCCGGAAGGTTCGCCTTCCGGGCAGTGTTTCATTTCGGGGTGGATGCCGCTGCCGGCCGCGTCAGGAACCGTCGATCAGGTCGCCGAGGCCGCCGAGGACGGAACCCTCGCCGACGCGCTGCCCGCCCGCCTGCGGTGCCGCAGCGTAGATGCGCCCGGCCAGGCGGCTGAGCGGCAGCGATTGCAGGTAGACGCGCCCCGGGCCGCGCAGCGTGGCGAAGAAGAGACCCTCGCCGCCGAACAGCGCCGACTTGAGCCCGCCGACGAACTGGATGTCGTACTCGACCTGCTGCTGGAACGCCACGATGCAGCCGGTGTCGACGCGGACCACCTCGCCGGGTGCCAAATCCATGTGGTGGATGGTGCCGCCGGCGTGGACGAACGCGAGTCCGTCTCCCTCGAGTTTCTGCAGGATGAAGCCCTCGCCGCCAAAGAAGCCTGCGCCGAGGCGCTTGGTGAAGCCGACCGACACGTTGATGCCCACCGCCGAGCAGAGGTAGCTGTCCTTCTGGCACATCATGGTGCCGTGGGTGCGGAGGTCGAGCGGGATGATCTTGCCCGGGTAGGGGGCGGCAAACGCGACGCGACCCTTGCCGGAGCCCTTGTGCGTGAACAGGGAGAGGAAGAGCGACTCGCCCGTGATCATGCGCTTGCCGGCGCTGAGCAGCTTGCCCATCAGCCCCTTGTCCTCCGTGGAGCCGAAGCGCACCTCCATGTCGATTCCATCGCGCATGTACATCATGTTGCCGGGCTCTGAGGTGACGGCCTCGCCCGGGTCGAGGATCACCTCGACGAACTGGAGATCGTCGCCGTGGATTTCGTACTCGATTTCGTGTGCGGGCATTGCGTTGTCCTGTCGTTTGGGGGGGAGTGCGGTGACTTCTGGCTCTCGATTAACGGGGTGCGGGTGCAGTATTCACGGGAAATGAGAATCTAATGGCGCCCGAGGCTTCCATTTCGCGCAGGCGCTCCTCGACCGGGCGGTCGGCCGCGCTGTCGATGAGCCATTGGCGCGCCGCGGCGAAGAGCTCCTCGTCGTCCAGGACCTTGGGGGGGAGGATTCCGCCGATGTAGTAGCAGACCGCGCCGCCGTCATTGCGTGGCCGCACGGGCGTGAACTCGCCGGGCTCGAACGCCAGCAGATCGATGCCAATCTCCTCCAGCGCCCGCTGGGGTTCGAGGGGGCCTTCCTTGTCGAAGTCGATCTTGAGTCCGGGATCGTCGGGGGGCGGGAGGTTGTCGATGACGGGCTCGGGGGACTCAAGGATGACGGGTCCCGCAATGGCGCGCCGCTCCTCGAACTGCTGCTTCGCCAGGCGCACGTAGTCCTCGAGTTGCGCGACAGCCACGGTCGAAAGCGTCTGCTGCTCGGCGTCGGACATTCCCCGTGTCCTTCTCGGTTCCAACGCAAACTTCCACACGAGCCGCGGACCCTTGGGGAGAATGCGTTCGCGGTACTCCTGGAGCGCGGCGCTCGTCTCGGCGTCGGTCGGATCGCACTCCGCCGACTGGCGCGCCCTCTCCCTTTCCGCGGCGATGTAGACGTCGGCAAGCTCAAGGCCGCGCGAGTATAGCGCGGAGTTCAGGCCGCCCGTCTTCTCGGCCTCCTGCGTCACCAACTCCCCTACAAGGAATCGCCGCACGGCGGTTGCGATGGCGAGCATCCTCGGGTTGTCGGGCGGGCCCACGAGGCGGGGGAAGGTGTCCATGAACTCCTGCTTGGTGAACTCGAACTCCCGGACGCGGAGAAGCTCCACGTCCTCGGGAAGCGTCCGGAACATGCGGGAGCGGTCCATGGCCCGTGAGCGCGGGATGGACCGTGCGAGCCGGTACTTGAGCAGAAGCGGCGCGTGGCGGCGGGTGAGGTCCGCGACGATGTCCCCGCGGACTTCCTCGAGGGAGGGCACGCGGGCCTCCTCGCGGGAGACGACCTCGTAGAGGTAGATCGCGTTGCCGGTCTCGATCGGGTCGCTGACCTGTGAGGCGCGGAGGGCAAAGAGCGCCTCCTGAAGCTGGGCATCGATGCGCTCGTCCCCGTGCTCGATGGTAACCTCGCGTCCCCCGGCATCCGCGACGAGCGACGGGTCCTCCTGGAGGATTGCGTCGATACCCCCTTGAAGCACGGCGCGTTCACGGAGGGACTTCGCGCGCGCGCGGGCATCCGAGAGGGCGAGCGCGGTCGCGGGGGTCGGGAGCGGAATCCGGAGACGCTTCACACGGAGCGTGTCGGGCAGCGCGTACTCGCGCCAGTTGCGGCGATACTCGAAGGCGACGTCCTCGTCGTGCACGACGACGGCGGGAAGGAGGGCATCGTCCATCCACGCCACCTTTGCGATCTCCCCCGCGAGCAGGCGCGCGCCCTTGTTTGTCTCGAGAGTCCGAAGTTCCTTGGGTGTCGTGCTCTCCGCAGCGATGGCCTGCGCCATCATGAGGTTCGTCAGTTCGAACTTCAGGCGGGCGAGCTTGATCGTGTCGTTCGCCTCGACCCACGCGCGCCAGTCCTTGGCGACGAGGGGATCGCGCGCGGAAAGGAGTTGGTAGAGGTACAGGTCCCTCTCCGTGATGGGCCGGCCTCCCATCGTTGCCAGCACGTCGTCGGATCCGCGGTAGGTGGGGTCCGGGACCTCGATGAGTTCCGGCTTGGCGGCGATGGCGGCTCCTGCGAGGAGCGCGAGGGCCATGGCGAGCGCCCGGATGCCGTGGGGGATCATTTCCTGCCTCTCAACGACTGGATGAGCTTCCACATGCTGGAACCGCTCGTCGCCCTGGGGGGATGCGCGGCGTCTGGAACTTCGACGGCTCCACCGGACACCGGAGGGCGCGGGGCCTCAAAGGGAATCGGTTCCTCAAGCCTGCGTTCGAGGTATGACCGGAGCCTTGCGGTCGAGCTGAAGTGCTCGTCCGCATCGGTGTAGGCGATCCGGTCAGCCGAGGGTGCGGGGACCTTGAGCCAATCGAGCAGTGGCGCGATGGTGTGAGCGGGCGCGAAGTCCCGGCAGGCTGCCGCGCGGGCGCGGATGGCGCGATCCTCCCACGGCCCACGATCGAGGGCGCCCCGGGCCAGGGCCTCTGCGAGGGCGTGCCGGTCCCCAAGGGGCACGACCTCCCCCGCGCCGTTAGCGACGATCCACTCCGCGATCTCGGGGCCTCGGCTCGTCACAATGGGGAGGCCCGCCCCCAGCATGTTCGTAAGCCGGTTACGCGCCCCGAACCGCGTCTCGATGTTCGGTCCGTCCAGGCTCAGGCCAAAGTGCGAACAGGCGTGGAGCGCGAGCATGGTCTCGTAGTCGACCCACCCGAGCAGGTGTATGCGGTCGGGGGGGATGCATACGGCGGCCGCGTCGAGGAAGGCGCGGTACGTCATCTCATCGTGGCCGACGATCGGTCCTCCCGTCGCCACGAAGCACAGGTTGGGCACGCGCTTCATCGCCTCGCCGAGCGCCCAGGCGAGGGCGTCCACGTCCGTCCATGAGTTGAACCCGCCGCTCCAGAGGCAGATGACTGCATCCTCCGGCACCCGCCCGGAAAGGATGGATGGGCGGCGCGAAGTGTCCCTCTGGAGGCGTTCGAAGTCGGGATAGACGGCGTTGGGGATCACCGCGGTCATGGGTTCCGCCGCGTTCAAGTGGTTCAGGCGCCCCACCATGGCCAGTTCACCCCAGGTGGCATCAGCCTGGCGTCCGCTCACGGCGGAGATGCGGTCCGCGCGCAGGAGGACGGAGACCTCCTGCCGCCAGAAGTGGCCGAAGTCCCTGTCATTGCCCATGGCGGCGGAACGAATTTGTCCCTCCGCCATAGTCCAACCATTGAGGTCGGCCCACAGCGGTTCGTGGCAGTCGATGGAGGACAACAGGTACGCGGGGTAGGTGTTGATGCCTATCAGCGCGTCCGGGCGAATCGTCTCGATGTCCTTGGCGAGGACCGGGCGCACGCGCGCCGGATCGTTCGTGTGGAACCTGGTGTAGGCGTGGTCCCGGTAGGCCCATTCGCTCGCGACGCGGCCATCATCGATGGTGGCCCCCGGTATGGGGACCGTGGCGAGGTGCACCTCGTGCCCCGCGGCCAGGAGGGGGGCGGCAAAGTGCCACGTCCGCAGGCACTGCCCGCTGAACACCTTCGCCCCCGGGTCGAGCAGGGGCCCCGTTCCGACGACGTAGAGTTTCCTGGGCATCAGAACTGTTCCCCTTCGGCCCGCCTCGAAGCGATCTCGATGGCCTGAAGGGCACCCCATGCGTAGGCGAGCGCGCAAGGCCATAGGGAGGTCCAGGGGGCATTGCGGGCCATCCAGCGGGCCTCCTCCAGGAGGACCCTGGGCCATGCACCGGGCCGCCTGTTCTTCAGCAGGAACCGAATCCTGTTGCGATGGTACATCTGCAGGAATCTGGGACTGAGTCGGTCGGTGGTCTGGCTCTCGTGGTGGATCACCGTGGACGCCGGCACGATGCGGACCCGCCAGCCGGCCCTGCGGGCGCGCTCGCACCAGTCGATCTCCTCGAAGTAGATCGGCCAGAAGCACTCGTCGAGGAGTCCGACTTCCGCGATGCACTCGCGTCGCATGGCCATCGCGGCCCCGGTGGCGTAGTCGGCCTCGCGTGGCTCGAGAGCGCGCGAGGATCCCTCGTCCTCTCCCCAGGCTGCGTGGTCGGTCAAGCCATTGGGATGAACGATGCCCCCCAGGTGCTGGACCTTGCGCGTGACGGGATAGAGCAGGCGGCACCCCAGCACTCCCGCGCGCGGATGGGCTGCGAACTCACTCGCCAGGGGCGCCAGCCAGTCGGCCTCCGGCTCCGTGTCGTCGTTGAGCAGGATGACCGCGTCCCCCGTGGCATTCAGGATGCCCAGGTTGTTGCCTCCCGCGAATCCCAGGTTGCGGGGGGCACGGACGAGCACGACCTCCGGGTACTTCCTGCGGACCAGGTCCGAGAGGCCATCCGTGCTGCCATTGTCCACGACGATCGTCTCGAAGGGTGCGGGGCTGCATTTGCGGAGCGCATCCAGCGGCATCGCGATGCGCGGGCGCCCGTTGAGGGAGACGATGACCACGCTGAACCGCAAGTCAGGGCACCCCCTTGCCGATGCGGGCGCGCAGGACCCCGACGTGTTCCTGCACGCGGAAGATCGTCTCGCGCCGCTGGCGAGGATCATCGAACGCGACGCGCGCGTAGTCCTCCCAGGCTTCAACGGTCTCGGCGTGGGCGCCGAGGAGCTTCTCTGTCAACGCCGCGTAGTTGTACCTCGCACCGGCGAACCGCCCGTCCAGGAGGGCCGAATGCCTGAAGGCCATCCTCGCGTCCTTCTCCTCGCCGCGCTCCGCGAGGTAGGTGCCCTCGTAGAAGAGTCCCTCCGCCGCGCCGGGGTCGCGCCGCCGGAAAAGGATCAGGAACAGGTGTCGCAGCCTGGGTTTGTAGGGCATGGAGCGGTTCCTGGGGCGCTGCGAGGGTTTCAGGCCCGCCGCAGCACTTCCTCGTAGGCCTCGAGAGTCAGCCGCGCGGTTTTCTCCCATGTGAACGTCCGGGCGCGAGCACGACCTTGGACCCGCAGCTCCCCCGCCCTCGCAGGGTCAAGCGCGGCGGCCAAGCCCTCGGCAATCGCATTCACGGAGTACGGATCCACCTTGATCGCCGCGTCGCCGACCACCTCGGGGAGGGAACTCACATTGCTCGTAACCACGGGTACGCCCGCCGCCATTCCCTCGAGCGGAGGGAGACCGAATCCCTCGTTCAGCGAGGGATAGCAAAGGACCGCTGCCTCCTGGTAAAGCGGCACGAGGAGCCGCTCCTCCACGTGTCCAAGGAGCCTCGCCTCATCCGCAATGCCGAGCGAGCGAATCAGGTCGGCGATCCCACTGGACTGGAAGTCCCTCGCACCCGCAATCGCCAGGAGGTGCCCACGCGCGGGCCCCGACTGCGCGGCCGCGAACGCCTCCACGACGCGCCGGACGTTCTTGTCCGGATCGAGCCGACCCACGTAGAGCACGTACGGTCTCTCGAGTTTGAGCAGCGTGCGCATCTCCTCCCTCGTGCCCGGGGACGCATCCTCCAGGAACGAGCTGTCGACACCCAGTGGAATCACGCGGATGCGGTCGGCCGGAACCGGGAGGAAGTGGCGTATCTCCGAGAGTGAAAACTCCGAGTCCGTGAGGATCAGGTCCGCGTGCCGCCAGGTGGCGCGGATGGTCTGCCGCCAGTACTGGGACCGGACGAAGCCCGTTCGCCCCGGGTTTCGGAAGAAGAACATGTCGTGGAGGGTCAGCACGTAGGGGCAGACCTTGCGCGGCGGCAGGAAGTTGGCGGGGCCGTGGTAGAGGTCCACGCCGTCTGCGCGGAGGATCCGCGCAAAACGCGCAAGCTCCCAAAGGCTGCGCCGCATGGGTTCGAGAGGACACTGAGGGAGCTCGCGCTGCAGCGCATTGGGCGCCGTCGACTCGAAGAGCCCGTGCTGGTCCGACTTGCGGTACAGCACCACCTCGTGCCGCGGAGCGAGTCGTGGGACATTGCGGAAAAGCTCGGCAATGTAGCGTCCCGTGCCCGTGAGGAAATGGCGCTGCTGGAGCGCGCTGAGTGCTATTCTCACCGGGCGGGCACCGTCCCCGGGGGGGGGTCGTCGAAAAGGTCCGGATCCCTCGCGCGGCAGATGTCGATGAGCCGTCGGCAGGAGCCAATGCGCTCCGCAAGCGCCTGCGCCCGCTCCGGCTGGAGCGCCGCCTGAAGCGTGTACGCAGGGATGCGCAGGTGCAGGTCGAGCTCGACCATCCGGAGGAATGAGTCCCGTTCCCTGGCCTTCATGCGCTTCTTCGAGTAGAGCACGAGGCTTCGGAAGAGGCGGCGGAATGTGAACTCCGGGGCGCGCCTGGCGCTCTCCTGGTGGCGGTGGATCATACTGACGGCAGGCAGGTGGACCACTTCGAAGCCGGCCTCGCGGACGCGCCTGCACCAATCGGCGTCCTCGCAGTACATGAAGTACTCTGCATCCAGCCCGCCGATGCGCTCCCAGACTTCGCGACGCGTCATGATGCACGACCCCATGAGCCAATCGCACCGGCGCGGGCGCCGCGCTGCCCCGGCGAACTTGGCGGCGAGCTTCGAAGGCCATTCGAGCAGCGGGGAGAGCATCGAGTTCGAGAACACGAAGGACCATGCGGAGGGGTCGCTGTGGGCGCTTCGCTGGGGACGGCCGTCCGAACGCAGCAGCATGCATCCAACGGCGCCGGTCCGCGGGTTATCGCGCAGCCAGTCGACCATCGAGGCGAGGGCCCCCGGGTTCGCCTCGCAGTCGGGGTTGAGCAGGAGCAGGTACCGCCCTCGTGCGCGGGACATTCCCAGATTGCAGCCCTCTGCAAACCCGGCGTTGGAGGAGTTGCGCAGGAGCACGACCCACGGCGCCTCACGGGCGACCTTGTCGGGTGTGCCGTCCCCCGAGGCATTGTCCACGATGATGACTTCGATCGGGAAGTTGCAGGCGGCCAGGGCGCCGCCGAGCGACTCGAGGTAGGGGGATATCTTGTCCCCCGAGTTCCACGTTACGGTGACGACAGAGAGGAACGGTTCCGTCTCCTGTAGATCGTCAGTCCCCATCGGCTTCGGGCTGGTCGGCTCCATTGCGTCCCCGCGGACCGCGGCTGATCCCGCGCCTGCTCTTCGCGGCGCAGAAATCAAGGAACTCGCGAACCTCCGCGGGCACCTCCCGGCCGGCCAGGCTCGCCTCGATGTCGCGGAGGGCCGGCACGAGAAGCCTCCCGGACCTGAAGAGTTCGCGGTACACCTGCTTGAGCATGAGGCGGGTCGCCGCCGGGACACCCGCGCGCCTGAGGCCCACGACGTTCAGCCCCGCCAACTCGCTGATGTTCTGCACCAGCATGAACGGCGGAACATCCCGGTTCACACCGGACATCCCACCCACCATGGCCAGACGACCGATGCGGACCCACTGGTGGACCCCAACCGGGCCGCTGATGAAGGCACGGTCCCCGATTTCGACGTGCCCGGCGATCCCCCCCATGTTCGAAATGATCACGTGGTCGTGGATGATGCAGTCGTGCGCGATGTGTCCCGTCGCCATCAGGTAGTTGTTGCTGCCCAGGATCGTGTCCGTCCCCGGCATGATCGAGCGGTGGATCGAAGCGTGCTCGCGGATGACATTGTTGTCCCCCATCCGGACGCCTGTCTTGATGCGCGTGTCGAAGGTGACATGCTGCGGATCATTGCCGATGATCGCATAGTAATGTATCCGATTGCCGCGCCCCATGCGGACGTTCGGGCAGATGATGGCTCCGGCGAGAAGTTCGCAGCCCTCCCCAATCTCGCAACCTTCGCCCACGATGACGCGCGGGCCGATGCTCGCGGACTCGTGGACAATGGCGGAGGAGTGGACTTCAGCCGTGGCGTGTATCGGCATGGGTGGCGTTTGGGTTCCGGGGGTTTCGCTTGAACAGTCGAAGACGGTCCGACCCGGTCCCCAACTGGGTCAACCGGGATGGAGGGTGCCACGGCATTCGTGATTGCCGCGCGGGGCTCGCCGGTTGCTTCTGTGGCACCATGATCACCTACCCCCTCTGCGTCCTGGGCACCACGACGGCCTGGGGGGTTGTCCTATCCTTGTTCTCGGCACTCCAGAGGCGCTCCTTCCTCGACGAGTCCGCGAGCCCAGCCCTAGCAAGACTGTACACCCTCGCCACGGTGTTCACTTTCGTCGGGGTTGGCCTCCTCCCCTTTGCCTCCTTCGCGTTCGGTGGCGGCAGCATGGAGTCCGCCCTGCAACACGTCGTCGCGAACTCGATTGCCGCCGCGCTGGTGGGGGGCATCGTGCTGCGCTCCATGCAGTCAAGTTATGTGGCTGCCTTTGGGCCGCGGGGATCGCGCGGCAAGGTGCGGATGGGAGGGAACACGCTTGTCGGCGGGGTCGGCAGCATCCTTATGCTGGTGTCGCTCGGCAACTGGATCTCGCTGGAGACGGCGGTCCATGCGCGACGGGGCGATGCGGTCGTCGCCATAGCGGCATTCCTTGCGCTCGGGCTCGCGCTAATCGTCGGGCAGCGCAGGCTTTCCGGTGTCGGGGCGAAGGGTGCATTGCTCCCCCTTGAGGACTCACCCCTCGCGCACGAACTGGCTGCCATCGCGGCACACTTCGGGCAGGACGCCGGGAAGCTGAAGGTCCAGACCACCCGCCCGGACGGGGAGGCGGGGGCGGAACTCTCGCCCGCCCAGGTTGCGGTGATCATGCGAACGTGGAGGTTTCGGCGGCGTTCACCCTGGATTCCGATAGAGCTGATCCAGCGAGTGGAACCCCGCGAGGTGACGGCCGCCGTGGCCATCCGCTACGCCCTGGTCACGCCCCGGCACCGGGGGAGGCTGGCTCCGAGGCTCGTGGCCTTCGCCGTCCTCGCCACGGCCACCATCATCATGATCTCCGTCGCAAACGCCGCAGCCGCACCGAGGCTTGGCGGAGCCGCCCCGATCGTGCTCGCCATGACCATGGGGGCGGGATTCGGCGTGATGCTCGTTTGGTTGCCCCGCAGGCTCGGCCTTACGCGGGACCGCGTCCAGAGCTTCGTCGCGGCGCATGAGGCGTGGAGGGCGGCGGCCGAGTGCGAGCCGCGCGACTTCGTCGAGTTCACCGTGGCGCTGCTGGCCAGCGACAGGCTCACCCTCATGCTTGGGGCCGATGCCGACATGATTCCGTTCGTGCGGAAGAACCGCGAGATCCAGAACGCGGCGACGCTCGCGTCGGGGCTTTCACCGGAGGAGTTCCTCGGCAAGCTCCGCGCGCGCACCAAGGCTGGCCCGGGCGTAGCCCAAGGGGGGACTTGAGGGGTGCAGCACGCGGCTTGGGCCCTCATCACGGCGGCTGCATGGGGGGCCGTGGTGTGCCTCCTTGCGGAACTTCAGACGAGGTTCCTCCGGAGTGGTCGGGGCGGCCGCGCACTGGATTTCGCGATGGAACTGGTCCTGGTGCTCAGTTACGTTGGGGGGGCGTTCGTGCCATGGGCGACGCTGCTCCTGGGCGGCCCGCCGTCGGGGGGACCGCTCCAGCACGTGGTGGCCGTGCTGTTCTCGATGGTTGCGGCCTCACTTGTCGCGTTCGACCTGGTTGCGAGGCGCCATGTCCGGGCCTACGGAGCCCCCAGCGAAAGACCCGAGCCCCTCGCGACGAGGCTTCGGCTCCGCGTCGCGGACGTGGCCGCCACGGCGATCATCGTGTCCGTCAGTTCCTTCGTCCTCGTAGCGACGATGCTCCCATCCCCGCGCGAATCCGGCATCATCGCCTGTGCCGTCGGGTTCCTCGCTTCGTTCAGTTGCCTCTTGATGCAGCGGCGGATCGCGGGGTTTGGGAGCCGCGGCTCCCTGGTGCCCATGGACGAAACGCCCATCCACGGCGAGTTGCAGGCGATTGCGCGGCACTTTGGCTGGGACAAGGCGGCCTTCCTTCTCCTGACGACGAGGCGCGACGCAGAGGTGTCCGGGGGCGCATCTCCCTCCCACGTGGCCTTCGCCCTGAAGACGTGGCTCTTTGATGTGCGGCGCCCCTCCATCCCCATTGAAATCGTGCAGGCGCTCGAACCATGCGAGCTGACCGCCGTCGTGGCCTTTCGCTATGCGTATGCGACGCCATACTCGCCGCAATCGCTCGTCCGCTCGCTCGCCACGTATCTGCTCCTCGTCGCCGGGGGGCTTGCCGTGGCGATTCTGTTCCTGAGGGGTTGGCTTGCCATCGTGGGGAACATGTCCCCCGCGGTGCCCGTCCTCGCGTTCCTGGCCTACTCCTGGCTACTTACATTCCCGTTCCTGCGCATGTCGGGCCTGTTGAGGACACCCGACTACACGCACCGGCGGGCCTTCGAGGCATGGGCGGCGGCCGCGCCGGGGTCGGGCCGGACCTTCGCGGACTACGCCAGGTCGATTGCGGTGAGGGAGCGCCTGCTGCTGGGCCTGGGACCGGGTGCGGACCTGGAGCGGCTCGCGCGTCGCGAGCCGGCGCTGGCCCGTCTCGCGGCGCACTTCGGCGGCACTTCTACACCACGCGCTTGAACCACCGCTCGAGTTCGCCCTCCGCGACGCGGACGATGGTCGGCCTGCCGTGCGGGCAGCAGAACGCCAGGCGCTCCCTGCGCATTTGGTCGATCAAATCGATCATCTGCGTCGGGGCCAGCGTCTGCCCCGCGCGAATGGCCGAGTGGCACGCCGCGCGGATCAGGATCCTGTCGCGGCGCCGCGCGAGCGAGTCGTCGCGCGCGCCCGACTCGATGTCCGCCACGAGGTCCATCAGCAGCGAGGCGATGTCGGCGCCGTCAAGGTCCGCGGGCACCTCGCGCACGGCCCAGGAACGCGCACCCGACTGCTCCAGGTCGAAGCCCATGCCGGCAAGGATCGGCACGGCACCTGCGACCGCGCCGGCCAGGTTCGATGGCAACTCCACGTGGACGGGAACGAGGAGAGTCTGGCTCTCCATGGTCCAGTCTCGGCGTGCCAGCCGCAGGTAGACCAGCCGCTCGTGCGCGGCATGCTGGTCGACGACGAGCATGTCGCGCCCATGGCGCGCAACAATGTACGTCTGGGCGATCTGCCCCAGCACCTCGACTTCGTGGGGATCCGACCAAAACTCCGGATCGGGGACTTCTCCCGGTCCCGCGGAGATGAGGCTGTCGTCCGCGTGGCGCAGGACCATGGGCGCACCGGCCGCGGCGGGCCTGTCCGCGCCGGTTGCCTGAGGAGCAACGCCGAGGCGCTTTGCCTCCGCGACCCAGTCGCGCTGGTGCCCGCTCGGGGATCCAGTCAAGCCGCGTGTCACAAAGGACTCCGGGGTGCGGAAGAAACCGGGCAGTGCAGGTGACGCAGGGACTTCGACCGCGCCAGGGTGGATGGCTCCGCCGACCGATACTCCACGCCCGGCGCCTGCCACCACGGCTGCCTCCACTGCACGATAGATCGCCCCCGCCACCTCGCGCTCGTCCTGAAACCGCACTTCTTCCTTGGCGGGATGGACATTGAAGTCCACTTCCGAGGGGGGGAGCGAGATCATCACGGCAGCGATCGGGTAGCGCTGGACCATGATGTGCCCCCGGAATGCCTGCTCGAGCGAGGCGGTGAGGGAACGGCTGCCGAACGGACGCCCGTTCACGAACAGGAACTGGTACCGGCGATCCCCCCGAGTGCATGAAGGGGGCGCGATGGCCCCGGAAACGACCATCTCGCCGCGCTCGTGGCGGATGGGCACCAGCGGCGCGGTGAGGGCACTTCCGAGTATGGATGCGAATCTCTCCTCCAGAATCTGCCCGGGCGGATGACTGAACTGCTCCTCCCCATCGCGCCTGAAGGCCATGCCGACATCGCTCGCGGCGAGGGCGAGCCGGGTCAGGATCGCCGCCACCGCCTGCGCCTCGGAGCTGGCCGACTTGAGGAACTTCAGGCGCGCCGGCGTGTTGAAGAACAGGTCGCGCGCCACGATCCGGGTACCCGGTGGGCAGCCGACGGGCTCGATTCGGTGGATGACGCCTCCCTCGACCACGATGCGCGTGCCATCGAGGTCCTCCCGCCGGCGAGTCTGGACTTCCATGCGCGCCACCGCGGCGATCGAGGCCAGCGCCTCGCCGCGGAAGCCACGCGTGGCCAACTCCACAAGGTCCGCGAGGGTTGCGATCTTGCTCGTCGCGTGCCGCTGGAGCGACATCTCCGCATCGTCGCGATCCATTCCGGCGCCATCGTCGCGGACCTCGATCGAGCGCGCGTCCGCGGACAGGTCCACCTCGACGCGCGATGCCCCGGCGTCGATGGAGTTGTCGACCAGTTCCTTTGCGACGCTCGCCATGCGGGCGATGACCTCGCCCGCGGCGATCTGGTTGATCAGGGTCTGCGGCAGGACTCGGATGGCCATGCCCAAAGTGGCCCATCGGGCCGCGGGGTGGGCGAGCGGGAATCGGAACGCCGCGCAGGCCGGGCCGCATTTTGGACTCCCCTCCATGGGGGCGAAGTGGCACCCTTCGCGCACGATGCCAGGGAAACTCACCGCACTCATCCCCGCAGGAAACGAGGAACGCCACATCCGCGAGGCCATCGCATCGGTGCGCTTCGCGGACGAGGTGCTCGTAGTCGTCGATGCGGCCTCGACCGACCGCACGCGCGAGATTGCCGCCGAACTGGCGGACCGCGTCCTCGTTCACGAGTATGAGAACAGCGCGGCACAGAAGAACTGGGCGATCCCGCAGGCCGCCCACCCATGGGTCCTCGTGCTCGATTGCGATGAGCGGGTCACGCCCGCACTCCGTGCGGAGATCGCCCGCGTCCTGTCCTCGGACTCCCCCGCCGACGGCTACAGGATCCGCCGCATCAACCACTTCCGCGGCAAGCGCATCAACGGCTGTGGATGGCAGCGCGACTGGGTGCTGCGCCTCTTCCGGCGGGACGCGGGGCGGTACCAGGATCGGCACGTCCACGCGGACATCATCTTCCCCGACGTGAAGTCGCCCCGCGTCGGGCGACTGCACGGCGAGTTCCTCCACTTCACCTTCGACAGCTTCGAGCAGTACCTGCGCAAACACGGGCGCTACGCGGCTTGGGCGGGCGAGGATCGCGCACGGACGACGGGGCGGGTCACGCTTGCGCACCTCGCGGCACGGCCCGCATGGCGGTTCCTGCGGCAGTACGTCATGTTCGGCGGGTTCCGCGACGGCATCGAGGGATTCATCATCTGCTGGATGGCGGCGCACTCCGTGTTCCTGAAGTACGCTCACCTCTGGGAGTCGCAGCAAAGGAACACGCATCCCCCCTCCGTCGAGGAGTAGGATGACCAGCTACCCAGTCCGACCGCTGGAGCTGACGCCCCTGGCTGCGCACGGACCGGAGACCGTCATCGGCTGGCTCCTGGAATGCGAACTTGCGGACGAGGTGATTGCACCAATCCTTGGTGTCGAGTGGGAGGCGACGTTCACGCCGATGGGGGTCGCATGGCTCGCGAAGGCGCAAGGCGACGGCACACCCATCATGATCGCTGGCATCGAGAAGGGAATGGGTGTTCTGGCGCTCAGATCGGACCTCCTCGATGGAGAAAGGATGCGGCAGGTGCATGCGTTCTTCGGCGCGGCGTTCCATTCTGCCCCGCCCCATCCGCTTCGCAGCATTTCTGGGTGGGATGCATTCTGGCAAGTCGTGGCGCTCGACGACGTCGCACACGGCAACCGGATCCCATGGTCCGGAACGGAGGAGGAATTCAAGGAGTTCGCGGATGCCGTGCTTGATCCCGAGTGGGCGGTGGCTGTGGGGCTCGCGGAGGACGCAGAGGGGGCAACTTCGCTGCGCAGCCGGCTCGAGAATGCCTTGAACTCACTCTCGCTGAGGACGCACGCGCGGAGTCAGAATGCATGCGAGGATGCGACGCAGGTGGAGGCAATTCGAGCGGCGGCATGCAGCCTCCTGACGACTTCAATGCAGCGACCGCTCCTGCATCTTCACCTCGAACTCCTCGCAGGCGCTCTGCGCGCGAAGGTGGTAACGGCGAATGCGGTCCTGAGCCTGCCATCGATCAAGGACACTCGGATCGCGCAAGGCGTGCTGGACTTGTTGGAGGGATTCGCGAAGATGGGCAGTTCGGAGACGTGCGAGGGCGAGATTCCGCAGGACGGCGTCGGCCCCGGCACGGGACGATGGGTGGTGCGCGTGCTCGACGTTGGGAGCGAACGATGCCTCCGGTTGACGCCGCTCGACTCCGACGATGGCCCCCGGGGCGGCGGGGTGCGCGAACCCCTGCATCCGCGGCCCATCGAGTTGGGGGGAGCGGCGGCGAAGCCGTTGCCGGATCCCGTGAAGGAAACATGACCCCCCTGCCGATTTGCTTTGACACCCGACCACGGTTGTAGTCGTTTGCCGACCATCATCACCCGAAAGGGCCGCATGCACATGCCGGGCCGCGCTGTCCCCGAGCTCTCCCCCGCCGAATGGGACGTCATGAAGGTGCTCTGGCGCCTGGGCGAGGGCGCGGCGCGCGACATCTTCGCCGAGCTGTCCGGCGAAACCGGCTGGGCCATGAACACCCTCAAGACGCTGCTCGCGCGACTCGTCGCCAAGGGCGCCCTCGACTACGTCCAGGTCGGCAATTCGTACCTTTACCGACCCGCGGTCACCCGGGAGGAAGCCACGCGGATCGAGGCCGACTCATTCCTCGAGCGTGTTGCCGACGGGGAGGCGGGCCCCGTGATCGTGTCCTTCCTGCGCGGAGCGAGCCTCTCCCCCGGCGAAGTGGACGAACTGCGCCGGCTCCTTGATGAGCGCGAACGGCCGCAGGGGAGGCGGAAGTCGTGAGCGACGCCGAACTCGTGCGCGCGTGGTTCGACTGGGTCGCGTCGGCGAGCCTCCAGCTCGTCGTGTTTGTCCCTGTCGCGGCGATGCTGGCCCACGCCCTCCGAGAGTTCCCCGCAAAACTTCGCCACGCACTCTGGCTGCTCGTTCTACTGAAGGCGCTCCTGCCGCCGCAATTGTCCGCGGCATGGGGCATCGGCCACTTCGCCACGCAGGTCTCGGTGCAACT
>CAZUCD010000026.1:18081-32088 GCA_964618855.1 uncultured Candidatus Sumerlaeota bacterium | reverse complement strand
CCCCGCCTACGAGTTCGCATTCGGCGACGTGAATCCCCCGGTCCATGCCTGGGCGGCCTGGCGCGTCTACAAGATGACCGCCCCGCGCGGCCAGCGCGACCGCCTCTTCCTCGAGCGCGTCTTCCAGAAGCTGCTGCTGAACTTCACCTGGTGGGTGAACCGCAAGGACCCCGGAGGAAGAAACATATTCGCAGGCGGATTTCTTGGCCTGGACAACATAGGAGTCTTTGACCGCTCCCATCCCCTTCCGACGGGCGGATGGCTGGAGCAGGCGGACGGTACCGCGTGGATGGCCTTCTACTGCTCGACCATGCTCGCGATGGCCATCGAACTCGCGCAGGGCAACCCGGCCTACGAGGACATCGCCTCCAAGTTCTTCGAGCACTTCGTCGCCATTTCGGACGCCATCAACACCCTGGGGGGCACCGGCCTCTGGGACGAGGAGGACGGCTTCTACTACGACCAGATCCGGCTGCATGGCGAGGCCATCCCGCTCCGCGTGCGGTCGCTCGTCGGCGTCGTCGCGCTGTTTCCCGTCGAGGTGATCGAGGAGGAGACGCTGGAGCGGCTTCCGGGATTCAGGAAGCGCATGATGTGGTTCCTGGAGCACCGGCGCGACCTTTCGCGCCACATCTCCTGGATGACGGCGCAGCGCGAGGAGCACGAGGGCATCCGGCGCTGGCTCCTGGCGCTCCCCTCGCGCGAGCGCCTCGAGCGCGTCCTGCGCCGGGTCCTCGATCCGGCGGAGTTCCTCTCGGAGTACGGCGTTCGATCGCTCACCCGCAGCCATCTGGACGCCCCATTTGTCCTGCATGCCGAGGGGCAGCGCTACGAGGTCGCCTACACGCCCGGGGAATCGACGACCGCGGTGTTCGGCGGGAACTCCAACTGGCGCGGCCCGATTTGGTTCCCCCTCAACTACCTGCTCATCGAGGCGCTGGAACGGTACCACTACTTCTACGGCGACGACCTCAAGGTCGAGTTCCCGACGGGTTCCGGAAACCTCCTCACCCTGAAGCAGGTGGCGGACGAGATCGCGTGCAGGCTCGTTTCAATCTTCCTGCCCGGCCAGGACGGGGTGCGTCCGGTGCACAGGCGCGAGCCGATCTACGCGGAGCGCGAGGAGTTCCGCGACCTCGTCCTTTTCTACGAGTACTTCCACGGCGAGAACGGCAGGGGCCTGGGCGCCAGCCACCAGACTGGGTGGACGGCGCTGGTGGCGCGACTGATCCTCGCGGAGACGCGCTCCGGTTCCGCGTCCAAGTCCCCCCAGGCGGCGCGCCGGTGACGATGCCTGCGGCTTCCCTCGCCACGGCCGAGGCGCCGTTCCGCGCCTTGGGCGGCGCGGCGGCTTGGCCCATCGCGGAGGCGCACGGCGTCCTCGCCAAGTGTCGGGCCGCATGCGTCCGGCCCTTGAGTGCGGAGGCCTGGGTCGTGTTCGAGGATGGCACCTACGGCGTGTTCATCCTCCATGCGGCGGGAGAAAGGCGCATGTACTGCTGGAAGGCCGCGGGGAATGAGCACGACTGGTCGTCCTGCGCCAGCTTCGTGGAGAGCGTGGCTGCGGACGGTCGCATCCTGCCGGAAATGCGGGCGCGACTCCACATCTCGATCCTCTTTTCGGAGCCGGGCCCATGACCCCCGCCGAAGTCCAGCGAATGAACCTGTGGCACCTTCGCCAGTGCCCCCTCTTCCAGGCCTTGGACGAGAGGGAGCTCGGCGCGGTGTTCCACGCGAGCCGCATCGTCGGCCTGGGACCGGAGGAGATCGTGCCCGCGGCGTCGGGCGAGGAGCCGTCCCTTTGGATCGTGAAGCGCGGGCACGTCAAGTTGGCCTACGTGGACGAATCGGGGCACCAGGCGACCGTGCTCGTGCTCAGCCCCGGCGACATCTTCGGCTCCCTCGTGAGCGATGACGCCCGCGACTACGGGGAACACTGCCGCACGATCACCTCGTGCTGCCTCGCCAGGATCGGCAGGGCGCGGTTTGAGTCCCTCATGGCGCGCCACCCCGGCGTCGCTTTCACCATCACCAAGTCGAGCTTCAACCGCATCCATCGACTCCAGGTGCGCCTCGCCGACCTGATGGTCCGTCCGGCGGAGGCACGCCTGGCGCTCGTGCTCCTCGACCTTGGGCGGAATGTCGGCGAGGACGGCGCGGACGGCTGCCGGGCCATACGGTTGCCCCTCTCGCACTCGGACCTCGCGCAGCTCATCGGCACCAGCCGGGAAATGGTGACCCACGTCATGGGCAGGTTCCGCCGGTCGGGTTGGGTGGGGACGCCCAAGGGGGAAATCCAGCTCCTGGACGTGCCCGCCCTTGAGGTCGCCCGAGACGTGTTCTAGAAGGGGCCGTGATGCAGTTGCCCCCGGAACTCATGATGAGGGCTTACCGTGCCGCAGACGGCCGGATGGCCTGGCATGCGGAGGACGTGCCTGCCGTGCTCCGGGCGGCCCTGGGCCAGGGTGTCGAACCGACGGTCGTCGAGGCTTGGATGGTCTTCGAGGATGGCGGTTTCGCGGGGACCCACTGCACCGCGATCTACATCGACGCCGATCGCAGCACCATCCATCGCCTCCCCCTCGACGCGGAACAGGAACCCTGGGACGCGGCCCGCCGGTACGTGGACGACTGCCCGGCTGCGCGGCAAGTGCATCCCGAATACGCGGGGACCATCCGGTTCCACATTGGCTTCCGGGATGACGACCCGCCCCCGGCGGAGGTGCCTCCCCGCGATTGAGTTGCCACCCGGCGTCATTCCGGTCGAACATTCCCCCACCCCAATCGGCCCGGTTGCGGCCCCGATGCCCAAGAGAGGCGGCAATGCCCCTTCCCGCGAGGCTCAAGCTATCCCCCGAGTTCATCGACGCTTTTGCGTTCGCGGCGCAGCTACACGCCGACCAGATGCGCAAGGGCATCGCCACTGACGACAGGGCCCGAGCGGTCCCATACATCGCGCACCTGATGGCCGTCGCGTCCCTCGTGCTCGAGCACGGCGGGGGGGAGCGCGAGGCCATCGCGGCCCTCCTGCACGACGCAATCGAGGACCAGACCCAGGCGCACGGGGGTGACCCGGCGGAAATGCGCGAGCGCATCGCCCGCAGGTTTGGAAAGCACGTCCTGCGGATCGTCGAGGGCTGCTCCGACTCCGAGGGGGTCAACAAGGCGCCATGGCGCCAGCGCAAGGAGGCCTACCTCGGCCGGCTTGCAGGGGAATCTCGCGAAGTTCAGCTCGTTTCGCTCGCGGACAAGGTGCACAATGCGCGGTCGCTCGTCGCCGACCTGCGGCGCCACGGGGCGGGGGCATGGCTCAAGTTCAACGCGCCGCGCGAGGAGCAGGTGTGGCTCCTTCGCGCCCTCGTCGGCGCCTTCCGTGCCAGCGAGGCCCCGCCGGAACTGGTCGATGAATTCGCACGCCTCGCCGCCGAAATAGAATCGTTCGGCCATGACAACAAGGGCTCACACTCCTGACACAGGAACCCATTCCGCAATGAAGACCAACCCTGCGCCCCTCGGCGCCGCAGAACTCTCCGCAATGCTCGGCGTGGAGGTCCCCCCGCTCCCCGAGGGAGTGCGCATCGAGGGAATCACGACGCTGGACGAGGCCGGACCCCGCCATGCGTCGTTCGTCGCACGTGCCAAGTTCGCACGGGAGGCGGGCGCGTCGAAGGCCGCCATCGTCCTCGTCCCCCCCGGCACCGTGCTGGAACGCCCCGGCGTGGTCCCGGTCCGCGACATCTGGGGTGGCGTGCTCACGCTGCTCGAGCACTTTCATCCGGAGCCGCCCGCGCGCGCATCCGTCCACCCGACCGCGGTCGTGCCCGAGTCTTGCGCCATCGCCGCGAACGTCGAGGTCGGGCCCTATGCCGTTCTGGGCGAGCGCGTCTCGATCGGGGCCGGGACGAGGATCGGCGCGCACTGCGTGATTGGCGACGATGCGTCGGTGGGGGAGGGCTGCCTCCTCCACCCACGCGTGACGATCATGCATGGGTGCCGTATCGGGCGCAGGGTCATCCTTCACCCCGGGGCCGTGATCGGCTCCGACGGATTCAAGTACGAGCCTGCACGCGGCAAGTTCCACAAAATCCCGCAGGTCGGCATCGTCGTCCTCGGCGACGACGTGGAGATCGGAGCGAACACGACCATCGACCGCGCCAGCTTCACGCAGACCTCCATCGGTGCGCGCACTAAGATCGACAACCTCGTGCAGATTGCGCACAACGTCTCCACAGGCAGCGACTGCATCATCGTCTCCCAGACGGGCATCGCGGGCTCGACGAAGCTCGGGCGCGGCGTGGTCCTCGCGGGCCAGGTCGGCGTGCGTGACAACATCAGCATAGGCGACGGCGTGCAGGTCGGCGCGCGGTCCGGCATCGATGCGGACGTCCCGCCGGGCTCGAAGATGATGGGCTACCCGCTCCTCCCCGTGACGCAACACCATCGGCTTCTCGCGATCCTCAAACGCCTCCCCGACGTGTACCGCAAGCTTGCGCCGTACCTCGGGGAGTCCTCGCCGGAAGGTTCGTGATCCTTCTCCGGTTCGGGTACACCGGGTCCCAAACCCTAGAAGTAGACGCGCTCGTGGATCACCCACGGGGATGCATAGTTTGGGGAAAGCACGCTGTGGTGGAGCAGGTTTGCGAATCTCCAAAGCAGCGCGCCTCCGACGACCGCGAGCAGCACGCGGCCGCGCGCCTCGCCGAGCCACGTCCCGCGCCCGTCCCCGCCTCCGATCGCCAGCGCCCCAAGCAGGCATAGCGGCGCGACGCCCATGCCGAACAGGTCCTGGTCGATGTAGTATGGCAGCTCGTTGTTCCACAGGAAGATGAACGCGAGCCCACCCGCCGCCATGACCCCGGCGAATCGAACCTCCGGCCGGCGAACGAACCCGCCGCGGAGCGACGACGGGACCGCGGCCAATGCCAGCACCGCCGGGTAGCCCATCAGCAGCAACAGGTTTCCCAGATGTGCCAGGCGCAGCGGCTCGAACACGCTGTCGTAGAAGATGTTGTCCGCGATGTACGGGTCCTTTCGGTCGAGCAGGGGGAGCAGCTTCACCTGCGAGGCGTGCGACTTGAAGAAGAACCCAAGGTCGAATCCCAGGAAGTGCGCGAGGCACACGTAGACCAGGGCGGGTCCCGCGAGGCAAAGCACGGCCGCATGGCGCTCCTGCACGGAGCAGGCGCCCCATCGACGGACGACCATGTAGGCCAGGGCCGGAAAGAACCAACCGATGCCGAGGTGGAATGCGGCGCCGAGAGAAAATGCCAGGCACGGGCGCCACAGTTCCCCCGTCCCGCGCATCGCCTCCACTCCGAACACCATGAACGCGAACAGGCACACCGTCACGCCAGCGTAGTGTTCCACCGGCGCCATCATCGGCTGGTTCCAATTTCCCGCGACCATCATCAGGAATGCCGGGGCGGACAGGAGGAGGAGCCGCTCCCCACGAACGTGGAACAGCAGGGCAAAGAACGAAACCGTAAGTGGCAGGAAGAGGATGTTGTACGCCGTCACCGGATCGAGGTGAAATGTGGCATTCAGGTGGCGGTAACCCAGGGTGCCGATGACGGAGGAGAGCATCTCGTCGTAGCTGAGGTAGAGCCCGCGCCCCGACGCGGCCTCCGTAGGGACTAACTGCCGGGCGTAGAAGATCGAGTCGCCGTAGCGGATGTCCGTTTGGCGGAAGACCCAAAACGCAAACAGCATCACGGAAAAGAGGCCAAACGCGGGGAGGCGGAGCCACCGCTGCCCGAAGTCGTGCCCCAGCCCCACGATCCTCCCGGCCCAGGCGGACGGGACCAGCGCACACGCCAGCGGGAACAGGGCCAGCATGGCCCGGGGAGCCGCGTGCACGTCCCAGACTCCCATCCCCGCCCACCACCACCTGTATGCGGCACTCATTCCGTGGAGTTCCGGCGCAAAGAAGCACGCCAGCAGCAACCCCGATGTGAGCGAAAGCCCAAGCGCCGTCACGATGGGACGCATCGTGCCGTTCACGGCGTGTCCACCTCGTGCTCGCCCATCGCGATGCAGGCGAGGCCTGCCCCGCAGAGCACCCAGAAGACCGCGGCGCGGTCCGCGAAGTGCAGCGGCCCGCTGAAGACCGATACCGCAAGGAAGGTCGATACCCCAGAGAGGATCGCGAGCGCCTCCGGCCCCAGCGAACCCCTCGCGCGAACGATGCGCCCGAGTCCCGCCAGCAGGGCTGCAACGCCGCCAAGGAAGCACGCCAGCCCCGCCAGGCCGAGCTCCGCCGCGATCTGGAAGTAGTCGTTGTGCGCGAACTCCGCGACCCCGCCCCGCATCCGGTTCTGCACGTACAGCACGACGCCGGACTCGTCCGATTCGGCGAGGTCCGCAAAGGCCGCGTGGAACCCGGGCCCATAGAATCCCGGCCCCACGCCCAACACGGGCGCCCGCGACGCGAGTTCCCCCGCGATCATGTAGAAGACGATGCGTTCGCGGCTCGAGTCGTCCCCCACGCGCATCGCCTCGGCAAGCTTCGGAAGGATGCGCGCCCCGCCCGGGTTCCACGGGCCGGGAACCGAGAACGCGACCATCAGCACGAGGGCGGCGGCTGGGGCTGCGAGCAACCCGACCCGCGGCCACGGTCCAAGCCCGCGTATCATCCTCATCGATTCGGGCTGGCGCAGCATGTCGGCCAGCACCAGTCCCGCCATGGCCAGTCCCACCACCAGGCCGGCCGCCGGGCCCACTGCCGCCCCCGCGAGGGCGCACGCGGCGATGGCCGCCGCTACGAGCATTCCCCGTGCGGGCAGCAGCGCCAGCAGCGCCGATGCGCATCCGACCGCGAGGGCGATGAAGGCGCTCCTGGTTTGCGCGAGCACCAGCGCCACGGCGCAGAGCAGTCCACCCGCCAGCGCCATCCCGCCCCGGGAACGCGCACCCCTAAGGAACCCGTGCAGGCCCGGAACGATCATCAGCACCGCCATCACCGCGAGGAAGCCGCCCACATACTCCGAGTTCCCAAGAGAGGATCTCATGGGGCTGCGTGCCAGGCCCTCGGAGATCGCGCCGCGTCCGGCGGCCTCCGCGAGCGCCGCGTCCTCCAGCACGTCGCGGGGATCGATTCCATAGGCCAGCCGGTTGAACCCGCGCCAGCCGGCGAAGGATGCGACGCACGTCAGGGCAACGAAGGTGCCTGCCAGGGCCAGCGCCCCGAGCAGCAGGCGCAGGCGGCCGCGTGTCCTCACAAACATGGGTGCGCCGAGGGCCGCGAAGAGCGCGAGCAGCCGGGGCATGCTGGAACCGAGGGCGTGCTCGGGCACTTCGCTCGCCAGAGCGCTCGCCAGCCAAACCACGGCGAATCCCGTCCACAGCACCGCCGCCGGACCCGCGGCGCGGAGCCGCCCCGCATGGCGGGTCCACGCTACAGCAGCGGCGCACGCGCAAAACGCCGCACCCAGCACGGACAACAGCGCGTGCTTGCCAACGAGGATCGCCGGCGAGACTGTCCTCAATCCCGGGAAAAATGCCATGATGACGAGCGAACCCATCGCCACCAGCGCCGCGAATCCCAATGCGTCCGCTGCTTGCGCCCACGGGGCGGGAGGGGCTGTCTTGTCCGGCGCATCATTCATGCGCCGAGTTTCCGGGTCCCGTGGGGCGCGGCAATGGAGAATGAACTCCCCATGCGGACACCCGACGGCTTTCCCGATGGTTTCTCGATGCGCAGGCTTGCTGACTCGGACTCCCTGGAGGAGCTGACCGACCTCCTGCACCGGGGCTACCGGCGGCTCGCGGACATGAACCTGCGGTTCGTCGCGACGTACCAGGATGTGGAAACGACGCGCCGGCGCGCCTCGGAAGGGGAGTGCTTCGTCGTGCTCCAGGCAGGCAGGATCGTGGGGACGATCACGCTGTATCCCCCGGAGCGGTGTGGCGGCTGCGAGTGGTACGACCGTCCTGAAGTCGCGTGCTTCGGCCAGTTTACCGTCGAGCCCGGCCTGCAGGGCGCAGGCCTCGGAAGCGCGATGATCTCCGCGGTCGAGGCGCGTGCCCGCGAACTCGGGGCGCGGGAACTTGCGCTCGACACAGCCGAGCCCGCCACCCACCTCATCGAGTACTATGCCCGCCGCGGCTATAGGTGCGTCGGCGACGTGCAGTGGCGAGAGACGAACTATCGGAGCGTCATCATGAGCAGGCGGCTGGACGCATGACGGACGGGACCGGTTCCCCGGAGTCGGCCGCGCGGCCGAGTGCTCCGCCATCACTTCCGCTCGACTCCCGGATGACGTTCAACCCGGACAGGACGGCGATCCCCCCTGCGCCCGTTGCCGACGCCGCCCCCTGGCCGGTAGCCCCACCCTCGGCGGACCGGCTGGAACTGCGGAAGGTGGTTGGCCGCGGCGGGTTCGGCGAGGTGTGGGAAGCGGTGCAGGTCTCGCTCGGGCGCGTGGTCGCCGCAAAGCGTCTTCGCAGGGACCTGCGCGCGACCACCGACATCGACACGCACCGGGAGCAGCTCCTCCACAGCGCGTTCCGTTGGGAAGCCCTCACCAGCGCTTCCCTCGAGCACCCAAACATTGTCCCGATCTATGATCTGGGTGCGGACGAGGAGGGTCGGCCGGTCCTTGCGATGAAGTACGTGCGCGGGACTCCGTGGCCCGATGCCATCGCCGCGGACTTCGGCGAAATCCCCGTACCGGAGTTCCTCGCGCGCCACCTGCCCATCCTGGCCGCGGTGGCGCAGGCGGTCGCGTTCGCCCACTCGCGCGGAATTGTGCACAGGGACCTGAAGCCCTCGCAGGTGATGGTGGGGGAGTTCGGCGAAGTGCTCTTGATGGACTGGGGTCTCGCGGTGGCGTACGATCCCGCCGCACTTGCGGCGCGCGTGCAGATCCCCCCCGAGGCCATCCCCACCCTCGCCACCGCAACGAGTCCCGCGGGCACGCCTGCCTTCATGGCGCCAGAGCAGACGGACCCCACCGCCAGCCGCATCGGCCCATGGACCGACGTGTACCTCCTCGGCGGAACCCTCTACTACCTCCTGACGGGAGAGACCCCGCACACCGCTGAAAACAGCGCCGCCGCCTTCTACGAGGCTTCCGAGGGTAGGGTGACCCCACCCCGGGAAAAGGCCCCTGCGCGCGAGGTTCCCCCGGACCTCGAGGAACTCGCCATGCGCGCCATGAGGCCCGACCCAAAGGAACGCATCCCCTCCGTCCGCGCATTCATCGAGGGCATCCAGGGCCACATCTCCGGGGCAAACCGCAGGCGCGAAGCGGAGGGGATCGCCGCCGGCGTCCGCAGGAGGATCGACTCGGCGCACGGCGACTACCGCCTCCTTTCGGATGCGGAGACGCAGCTCCAGCGCGCGCTGACGCTCTGGCCCGACCTCCCCGGGGGGGGCACGCTGCGGGACCGGATACTCGCCACGCATGCAAGCGCCGCCAACGACCACGGGGACCTCATGCTCGCCCGCGTCCTTGGCGAACGAATCGCCGACGCCTCGCTCCGCGGTCAGATGCTGGGCGAGACCGCGCGGCTGCTCGAGGGGGAGCGCGCGCGCGAGAGGCAGCGCCGCCGCCTCATGCTCGGGGCGGCGATCGTCCCCTTGGTTATCCTGCTGCTCTCCGGGCTGATCTACCGTATGCGGGCGGGAGAGCAGCTTGCACGCGCATTGGCGGAATCGACGCGCGAGCGGGCGCTGCGTGCGGAGCAGGGACAGACCGAGCAGGCCGCCCGCGCCCGGCTCTTCGAGCGGATGAACGACCTGCGCCGCAGCGAGGCGGACCTTGCCGAGCGCATGGCGCGCGCGATTCCATCCCCGGAAAAGTTCAGCCTCGCGGGCCAGGACGCCGCGAACACGGCCCCGGACGAGGCCGTTGCCGGCGCGTTGATCGGGGAACTCGCGCGACAGCGCCGCGAACGCGAGTTGCTCGAAGGGGAGGCGCCGGGGGCGCTCGGCGAGGAGCCTTTCAACCTGCGGCTCGCCGAGGCCAACTACGAGTTCGCAAGGGCCCGGACCGATGCACGGAAGTCGCATGCCTACGAACTCTACGGTGCCCTCGCCGCGGCCCATCCGGAGCGCCCCGAGCCCGAGACCGGTCTCGGTCTCTCCGCGTACTTTTCAGGCGAGATGACCTCAGCCACGCTCCACCTTGCATCGGCCACCCGCAAGACGGCCGACCTGTTCGGGGCGGACAGCCAACGGCACGGCGAGGCGCTTGAACTGCAGGCCCGCGTTCTGCGCGACTTCGACTTCGTCCAGTTCCGGGGGACGGACCTCGCCCAGCGCGCGGTCGACGTCCTCGATGACGAGTGGACCCGCATGACCGTCGCGCTCGCGGGGCGTTACCGCCTGTCCGGGGACGTCGACAAGTCGATGCGCCTAACCTCCGCTGCCCTGGAGCTCCTTGAGGCGGCCGAAGATCCGGATCCGCTCCTGCAGTCAGCCGTCTCAACCGAGTTGGGCGGCATCTACTTCACGCTCGGACGATTCGGGGAGTGCCGTCGGCTCCTCGAACAGTCGGTGCAGGTCCTGCGATCGAGGAAGGACGCCAGTCCCCTGAGCATCGTCAACCTGCTGAACACGATCGGCGACACGCACAAGTTCGAGGGCAACTTCGAGGACGCGCGCAGATACTACGATGAGTGCCGGAGGATCGCGGACGCGTCCGGCAACTTCCCGATCCAGCACCGCGCCCTCTACCTGAACAGCCTCGCGGGGCTTGAGCGCCGGCTCGGGCGCCATGAGGAGGCCCTCCGGCTGTACGAGGAAGCCCTTCGCATGCTCCTCGCCTCCCTGGAACCCGGAAACCCGCTCCTGGCGCGGGCCTACGCAAACATCGGTCCGGCCTACACGGCACTTGGCAGGAACGACGACGCGGAGCGCGCGTACGACGCGGCGCGCAGGATCCTCGACGCGATCCCGCAGGGAAGCGACTTCGAGAAGGCCGTCGTCTACTCCAACCTCGGCCAACTGCGATACCAGCAGCAGCGCCCGGCGGAGGCCCTGCCGCTGTTCGAGGGGGCGAGGGCCTCGCTCTCGCGGCTTCAGGGGGCGGACCACCCCGACGTGGCGACCGTGACATCCAACATCGCCTTTGCGCATTATCAATTGGGGGACCACGCGCGGGCGCAGGAGGAGGTGACCTCGGCGCTCCGGATTCGCGCTGCCCGGCTGCGACCTCGGCATCCGGACATTGCCGCCGCCCTGGCGGCCCTGGGCCAGTTCCGGGGGGAAGGTGGAGACCAGCACTCCGCAATTCCGCTCCTGGCGAAGGCGGCATTGGACCAGGAGGCCAGCATCGGCATGGCACACCGCGACACCAGGGTGTCCCTGAGCAACCTCATCACCGCCCTGCACGCTGACGGCCGCGCGGGCGATGCGCGGCGCGTCGCGCGCTGGCTGTACCTTGAACTCGCGACGGGCGAGTTTCCCCGCCAACCGCCGGATGCGTGGCGGCAGGCCGCCCTGTTCCTCTCGGCATCCCGCGACGCGGAACAGTTGACCGCGGCGGAGCGCATCGAGTCCCTGCGCGCCGCACGGCACCTGGCCGGGGAATGGCCCCCCGCTGAGGCGCGCGAGTCCGCGGCGGAGGGTGCCCTGCGAGTGGCCGACGCGATCACGAGCATGAGCCTCATGCGTTCAGGGCCGGCGCGCGCCGTCGCCTCCGGCATCAACCAGCGCGCGTGCGACTTCCTCCGCGCGATGGGCTACCCGGCGGAGGATCCCCGCGTCAGACGGCTTGCAGCCATGGCTGAGGAGCGCGGGCTCGCCCCCCTTGCCGACGCGGGGGCAACTCCCACATCCGAGACGGCAACGACCTCGGAGCTGTGGGCAGCAATCGGAGGCATCGGGCCGCGGCTTGACTGGGAAGGCGCGTTCCCCGAGGTGGGTGACTGGTCCCCCGCGGCGCTCGGGGCAGGCCTGCAGGAGGCCCGCCGCGACGCCATCGAGGTCATCGCACGCGATGCGGCAGAAGGCGAACGCTTCCTCAGGGAGCTCGGCGCACCATGAACGAACCAGCCATCGTGCTCAGGGACGTCTCCAAGTCCTACAAGGTGCGGATGCGAGCGACACCTCGGCTGGGTGCATGGGTGGTGGACAAGATCTTCGAGCACCTGCGGAGCGAGCCGTTCGAGGCGCTGTCCGGCGTGTCCCTGGAGTTCGCGCGGGGAGAGCTGGTCGGCATCGTCGGGGACAACGGCGCCGGCAAGTCCACTCTCCTGAAGCTCATCGCGCGCATCGTCGAGCCCACGCGCGGGACCGTGGAGGTGAGGGGCCGCATCGCGTCCCTGCTCGAGTTGGGCGTCGGATTCCATCCCGAGCTGACCGGCATGGAGAACATCTTCTACAACGGCGCGCTCATGGGGTTGCGCCGCGCGGAGATCCTGGCGCGCCTCGACGCGATCATCGAGTTCAGCGGCATGCGGGACGTGATCTACGACAAGGTGCGAACCTACAGCACGGGGATGTACTCGCGCCTGGCGTGCAGCGTCGCACTCCACCTCGATCCCGACATAATCCTCGTGGACGAGATCCTCGCCGTCGGCGACGCCGAGTTCCAGCAGAAGGGGATGCTCCGGCTGCTCGACCTCCACGAACGCGGTGCGACGATGCTCCTCGTCACGCATGAGCTGACGACGGCGCGCTACCTCTGCGACCGGCTAGTCTGGATTGAGTCCGGGCGCATCCGCGCCGATGGACCCTCCGAGCGCGTCTTCGAGGAATACATGCGGGCGATTTCGCTCAAGTCGCGAAATCCCACGAGTCCGTTCCACCACGCCGCGAGGAGGGCCACCCCGACGATCCGCTGCGGGATGGTCTCCGTGTCCGCCGGCGGGGGCACGTCCGCCACCATCCAGCGGGGCTCAGGCGCAACGTTCCGCATGGAGTGCGATGCGCTCCCGGAGGGCGCCCGCGCCGCGATCCGCATCGCGCACAGCGATGGGAGGTCGCTTCTGGAGTCGATTTCGGAAGTCCTCCCGGCCGGTGCGCAGAGCGTCTCCTACGAGATTCCAGCGTGGGACTTCGGCGGATTCTCGGGGGAGGTCGAGATGGTGCTGGTGGACCCCTCGGGAGCCGTGATGGGGGGACCACCGCCCTCACCGATCCAAAGCGTCGCACCGGGGATCACTCAGCCGGGGTTCCTGCTGCTTCCCTCCGGGAAAGTCTCCGTGCGCGACCTTTCCGACGCATAGCGCCTCCACCTCGACTCAAAGCGTCGGATGACGCGCGCATACCGTGAAATCTCCTCGTTGGGGAGGCTGCCCCAAGCGAGGTCGTAGTCGCGGGCGAGGTGCGGCGCGCGGATTGCGTAGTACTGTTCGGGCATCTGCGACCCCGTGAGCGCGATCCTCGCCTGGTGACCCGCCACGGCAACCGCCCCCGCGAGGACCACGGCCAGATGAACACGGGCGAGCGTCGGGTGCCGTTCAGCGAGCATCCCGACGAGGCACGGCAGCGCCATCGGCACGAGCGGCAGCCAGAATCGCGGGTCCTCATAGGGCCAGACCACGATTGCGGCACCATACCCCGCCATGAACGGAACGGCAGGGGAGGCAGCATGCCATGGGATGCTTTTCGCCGCTGCCACGAGTAGCCCTGCCCCCGCGGCGGCTGCGAACGCCCCGGTCGCGCCCGTCCGCCATGGCACGGGCACGTTGCCGAATGCCTCGAGCACATCGAGCCCCACGCCCCGGCCATGCGCCGCAAGTCGGGCGCCGTCGAGAGCCATGCCCCGAATTCCCGCCCCGTACGGCGTCGCCAGGAGCATCCCGATCCCGGCTGCAGCGGCCGCGATGAGGAAGGGGTACTTCAGCTCGAGCAGCCGTGTCCGGCCGAGTCGCTGCTCAAGGGCGCACCACAGGATTGCAAGCACGGCGCAAATGCCCACGGTGCGGATCAGGATGGAGATCACTGCCAGGACCATCGCCGCAGCCAGCCAGCCCGCGCGGCCCGCGGGCGTGCAGCCCTCTCCCGCCCTCGCTCCCAGCGCCAGCGAAACTCCCGTCACGGCGACGAAAAGGTGTTCG
>CAZUCD010000026.1:17680-18071 GCA_964618855.1 uncultured Candidatus Sumerlaeota bacterium | reverse complement strand
TCGACCGAACCGTTTCGTCCATGGCGCTGTGGCGCTGCTGCTGGCAGAGCTGCTCACCGACCGGGAGGTCGGAGTGCTCCAGCCAGATCGTCCCAGATCCGCGCACCCCAGCAAGCGCGACTTCCAAGGTGCGACCCGCCACATACACCTTGGCCCTCGCTCCCAGCGCCAGCGAAACTCCCGTCACGGCGACGAAAAGGTGTTCGGATATCGGCAGCGCCGTGTGCCGCAGGGCCACGGAGGACGCCAGCGAGAGAGCCATCGCGCGCCAGCGGTCCGCCCCCCCGACGGTGACCAAACCAGACATGAACCAGGCACCGATCGCGTAGAGGCCCACCCCCGCGAAAGTCAGCATCGGCGCCTTCGCAAGGCCCATCAGGTCCAGTCCGGC
>CAZUCD010000026.1:0-17670 GCA_964618855.1 uncultured Candidatus Sumerlaeota bacterium | reverse complement strand
AAAGAGGGAGTACCCCGGGGGAAACACGAGGAACTCGGAATCGGCAATCGTGTATCCATGCCCGTCGGCGAGGTTTGCAGCGGCCTCGAGGTACCGCGCGGCGTCCGTGTTCAGCCGCAAGGGGCCCAGTGCAAGGGCGGCGTGAATCACGAACAGCACGATGGCCGCAACCGCCCAACCGGCCACCCGGCGACGGGGCTCGACCTCGGGCGCTTCGCACTCGACGCTCATGGCGCCCGAGTCAAATCATCACCGCCAACCAGAGCAAGGAGTCCGTGCGCTGAAGCGGATCGCCTACATTGTCCACCGCATGGGTCCCTACCACCATGCGCGCCTCCGCGCCGCGGCGGGCGTCCTGGACGTCCATGCGATCGAACTCGCCGCTGAGAGCGACACCTACGCATGGGCCCGGGTCGAGGAGGCCGGCGGATACTCGCGGGTGACCCTGTCCGTCGATGCGCCCGCCGACGCCGTGTGCGCCCGGATTGAGGAGTCCCGGCCCGATGTCGTCGCGGTTCCCGGTTGGTCGCGGCCGCAGGCGCTTCACGCCCTCGCGCATTGCCTTGGGCGCGGCATCCCAACAGTACTCCTCTCCGAGTCCCAGGCGCGCGACTCCTCGCGGCGCCCCCTGGCCGAGTGGGTCAAGTCATGGGTTGTGCACAGCGCCGATGCAGCCCTGGTTGGGGGAAGGTCCCACGCTGCCTACCTGCACAGGCTCGGCATGCCGGCGGGGAGGATCGCCATGGGCTACGACGCCGTGGACAACACGTACTATCAGGCGGAATCAGCGCGCGCGCGGTGCGACGCCGCCCAGTGGCGCAGCAGGCTCTCGCTGCCCGACCGCTACGTGCTCGCGTGCGCGCGCATGGTCCCCCAGAAGAACCTGCCCGTTCTGATGGAGGCCTTTGCGATCCTGAAGCGCCGCGGCATGTCCGGCGTCTCGCTCGTCATTGTTGGCGACGGCCCGGAGCGTCCCCGGATTGAGGCCGGCGTAAGGCGGCTCGGACTTGTCGGCTCCGTGCATCTTGCCGGATTCCGCCAAATCGACGAACTTCCAGCGTACTACGCTCTCGCGGACGCCTTCGTGCTTCCCAGCATCGTGGAGCCCTGGGGTCTCGTGGTGAACGAGGCCATGGCGTGCGGCCTCCCCGTGATCGTGTCCCGCAGGGCCGGCTGCGCCCGCGAACTTGTGCGCGAGTCGAACGGCCGCCTGGTGGACCCGACTACCCCGGCTCAAATGGCGGACGCATTGGCGGAGGTGCTCCTCGACCCGGCATTACGCGCGCGCATGGGGGCAAGCTCGCTGCGTGGGGTTGCCCGATGGGGAACCGATCGGTTCGCCCGCGGACTGCTTCATGCGGCCGAGGCAGCCTGTGGCGCCCACAGGGGCCCCCGGCCGCTTCGGGCCCGCGGCATCGGGTTGCTCGCGGCGGCGCGAGCGGTGCGCTCTTGATGCCGCGCGCCATCGTTGTCACGCCGGACATGACGCGCACCGCGGGGGGCATGAGGCATTCCGTGCCTGCACTTTGGCGGGCTGCTGCGGCCGGCGGGATCGGGGTCGAGTTCCATACCCCCCTTACGGAACACTTCCCGGAGGACTCACGATCGGCGGGAGACCTCGATGTCCACCCGCACAGGATCGCAGGGCCACGCCGCTTCGCATGGTGCCCCTCTCTGGCAGAAGCCCTATGCGAGTCGCTCGGCCGCGGAGGAGCCGTTGCCTCGCTGCACGGGCTCTGGATGGGGACGGGACTTGCCGTGCGTCGGGCAGTGGATCGGACAGGGGCCCCCCTCATCGTGCATCCCCATGGGATGCTGGAGGCGTGGGCGATGAACCGCTCACGCGCGAAGAAGTGGGTCGCCATGCGGCTGTTCGAGGGTGCAAACATCGGTGGAGCAGCGTGCCTGCGCGCGCTCACCGAAGGCGAGGCCGCAAGGTTCCGAGAGCTGGGACTCGAGGCGCCGATCGCGGTGATCCCCAATCCTGTGGACGTTCCCGGGGACGAGGAAATCCAGTCGCACCGGACCATCGACCGGACCGCGGAGCGCGTGTTCCTCTTCATGTCGCGGATCCATCCGAAGAAGGGTCTCCCGGAGTTGTTGCACGCATGGTCAACCGTCCGGCCCGGGGGATGGCGCCTGGATGTCGTCGGACCGGACGAGGGAGGGCACCTCGCGGAGGTCGAGGCGCTCGCGGCGAAGTTGCGCCTGGGCGACGCCGTGCGCTTCCCGGGACCGCTGCACGGAAGCGCGAAGGCACGCGCACTGGCCACTGCATCCGCCTTTGTCCTGCCGTCCCATAGCGAGGGAATGCCCATGGCCGTCCTGGAGGCGGCTGCGTGGGGACTCCCCGTCGTGTTGACACCGGGGTGCCATTTCCCGGAACTCGCTTCCTGCGGTGGTGCGATTCAGGTCGATCCGAGGCGCGATTCCCTCTCCGTGGCGATCAGCTCCGTGTGCATGATGTCCGACGCAGAACGGTCCGCCATGGGCGCGCGGGGACGGGCCCTGGTGGCTTCGCGGTGCGGCGTGGCCACGGTTGGAGCCTCCATGGCGGGGGTCGTCCAATGGCTGTCGGGCGCGGGGCCGCGCCCGGGGCACGTCCGCACATGAAATCGCGCCGGGGGCTCCGAGTTCACCGCGAAGGCAGGGACGGCCTCACCGTCCGCAACAAGCTCGCTCGCCTGCTCTGGAGCGTGGCATACCACGGGTGCTTCCGCTGGATTCCACCTCCATTCCACCCCCTGCGGTCGGTGTTGCTGCGGCTTTTCGGCGCACGGATCGGGCGTGGGTGCCACGTGTATCCGGGCGCGCGGGTGTGGGCGCCGTGGAACCTCGCGATGGGCGACGGCGCCTCGCTTGCGCCGGGGGTCGATTGCTACAACGTGGCGAGGGTGACGCTCGGCCGGAACGCACGCGTGTCGCAGCGTGCCTATCTCTGCACCGCCAGCCACGACGTGGACGATCCGGCGATGCCCCTTGTGTCCGCTCCCATCGTGATAGGCGACGATGGGTGGGTGTGCGCGGAGGCGTTCGTTGGCCCCGGGGTCCGGCTCGGCGAAGGCGCCGTGCTGGCAGCCCGCGGTGTCGCACTGCGCGACCAGGCCGCATGGACCGTGGTCGGTGGCAACCCGGCGCGGGTCCTCCGCACACGCAGGCGGCATGCATGAATGTTTCCGTCCTCATCCTGACCCTGAACGAGGAGCGCAACATCCCGGGGGTCCTGCGCAACGTGTCATGGTGCGACGATGTCGTCGTGCTGGACTCCTTGAGCACGGACCGCACGCGCGCCTGGGCACAGCGACGCGGGGCGCGCGTCCTGGAGCGACGCTTCGACGATTGGTCCCGGCACTTCAACTGGGCCATGGACAACATCGAGTTCCGGCACGAATGGGTGTTCATGCTCGATGCCGACGAGAGGATTCCGCGGCCACTGCTTTCCGAGGTCGCCGCCGCCATCGCGCGCGCGGGGCCGGAAGTCGGCGCTTTCGCCATGCGCCGCAGGAACATGCTCATGGGACGCTGGATCCGCCACTCCAGCCTCTACGACACGTGGCTGCCACGCCTCATGCGTCGCGGCCGCGTCCGCTACGAGGATCGTCTGGTCCATCCCCTCACGCTCGTGGACGGTGAGACGAGGCGGCTCGCTTCCGCCTATGTGCACCACTCCTTCAGCAAGGGATTCGCGGACTGGTTCGAGAAGCACAACCGCTACTCGGACTTCGAGGCGGTGGAAACCGTGCGGCACCTGAGCTCAGGGGAAGTGGACTGGCGTGCGCTCGCCGGCCGAGATCCGATCCTGCGCAGGCGCGCGCTCAAGACCCTCTCCTTCCGGATGCCTGCACGCCCGCTCCTCAAGTTTGCATACTACTATCTCGCGAAGGGTGGCTTCCTCGATGGAGGACCCGGTTTGACCTACTCCCTCCTCCAGTCCATCTACGAGTACATGATCTGCCTGAAGGTTCGCGAAATCGAGCGCCGCAAGCGAGGTCTTCCGATTTGAACAGGACGATAATGGACTGGGGAGGGACGCGTGTTGTCGTGACGGGAGGAGCCGGGTTCCTCGGCTCGTTCGTCGTGGAGGAACTCGCCCGGCGGGGCACGGCCGAGATCATCGTGCCCCGGTCGGCGGCATGCGACCTCACGGACGAACGCGCCGTCGCGCGGCTCTATGCGGAATCCCGCCCCGACATGGTGATCCACCTCGCGGCCACAGTGGGTGGCATCGGTGCCAACCGCGAGAACCCGGGCCGGTTCTTCTACGAAAACGCGATCATGGGCATTCACCTGATCGAGCACGCGCGCCGGGCACGCCTCCCCAAGTTCGTCTGCATGGGCACCATTTGCGCCTACCCGAAGCACACCCCCGTCCCCTTCCGCGAGGAGGACCTCTGGAACGGTTATCCCGAGGAGACGAACGCGCCGTACGGCATCGCAAAGAAGGCCCTCCTGGTGATGCTCCAGGCGTACCGGCGGCAGTATGGCCTCAACGGGGTCTATCTCCTGCCGGTGAACCTTTACGGTCCGCGCGACAACTTCGATCCTGTGTCGAGCCACGTCATCCCCGCCCTGATCCGCAAGTTTGCCGCCGCGGCAAGCACGGGCAGTCCGACCGTGGAGGTTTGGGGCACAGGAAACGCCACGCGCGAGTTCCTGTACGTCGGCGACGCCGCAGAGGGGGTTGTTCTTGCGGCGGAAGCCTACGACGACGAAGAGCCGGTGAACCTCGGCATCGGTTTCGAGATCAGCATCCGGGAACTGGCCGGGCTCATTGCAGAGCTCACCGGCTTCAGGGGCGAGGTCGTCTGGGACCGGACGAAGCCGGATGGGCAACCGCGGCGCATGCTCGACGTGGAGCGCGCCAGGACCGGATTCGGCTTCACCGCCCGGACCCCGTTCCGCGACGGGCTGCGGCAAACCGTGGAGTGGTGGCTGGCCCATGGAAAATAGGCGTCCGCGCGCGATACGCGCTTGTTCCCCGCCGCGGGGAACGCGAGCCTAGCCAGGACCACATCCGACGCGGGCCCACGGAACGCAAAGCGCGTGCGCATTCTCTTCATCAACCAATACTACGCGCCGGACTTCGCCGCCACCGCCCAGATCCTCTCGGACCTGTGCGTCGCCCTCGCCCGCGCGGGCCACGAGGTGCACGTCCTGTGCAGCCGGTCGATCTACGACGGCAGGCGCATGGAACTCCCTGCGGAGGAAGTCCTCGACGGCGTCCACGTTCACCGCATCGGGATCGCGCAGGAGCGGCGAACGCGCTATCGCGAGCGCCTGCAGGGCTATGTCTCGTTCCTTTCGCGGTCGTTCGCGAGGCTTCAATCGCTGCCGCGATTCGACGCCGTCGTGACGCTGACCACGCCGCCATTCGTGTCCCTGCTCGGGGTTTGGTCGCGCCTCGTCCGCGGCGCGAAGTTCCTCTACTGGGTCATGGACATCTACCCGGACATCGCCCTGCAGGCGGGAGTCCTCGCCCAATTCGGACCGACGCGGCTCCTTTGGGAACTGCTCGGCCGGATCAGCACCGCGGGGGCTCACTCCGTCGTCGTCCTGTCCGGCTGCATGCGGGACGCCATGCTCGGAAAGGGGGTCCCGGACCGAAAGTTGGCCACGATTCCCTGTTGGTCCGGCGGCGAACAGGTGCGGCCGGTCGCTCACGGCGACAATCCGTTCCGCCGCGCCCACTTCCGCGACTCGGACTTCGTTGTCATGTACTCCGGCAACGCCGGGACGTGCCACCACTTCCAGTCGGTGATCGACGCGGTGCGGTCGGGAGGGCTCCCGGATGATGTCCGCTTCGCCTTCATCGGCGGCGGCAAGCGCTTCCCCCAACTCCAGTCCGAACTCTCGGGGAGCAGACGCGTCACCTTTCTCCCCTATCAGCCGCGCGAGACGCTCGCCGAGTCGCTTTCCGCCGCCGACGTCCACCTCGTCACGCTCGAGCCGGCCTACGACGGGCTGCTCTTCCCAAGCAAGGTCTACGGAGCGATGGCCGCGGGTCGTCCCATCGTCTTCGTCGGCAGCAGCCGGAATGAGATTGCGCAGCTCGTGCAGGACGCGGGATGCGGCGTCGTCGTCCCCCCATCGGATGCCGCGGCCCTGGCCGCGGCGCTGTCCGCGCTTGCCGCCAATCCCGACGCCTGCTGCGCGATGGGGGCACGCGGCGCGGCCCACTTCGCGGCGCGCTACGAACGCGATGTCGTGGTCGAGCGCTTCCGCTCCCACATCGAGTCCCTCGTCTCCGGGGCTCCCGAACCAGCCGCCCTGGCCGACGTCCACGGGGAGCGATGAATAGGATACTCGCCATCGCAAGGCTCGGCCTGTCCCTGGTGGCCGCTTGGGGTGCGGTTGCCTGGGGGGCGGGGCAGTTCGGGGAGGCGGACCGCATCGCCTCCTGGGAGCGCAATGCACGGCGCAGCCGCATCGACCGCATCTCGAACCTCTCGCACCCGCCCGCGGACGCCGCCTCCGAGCGGCGCTTTGCGCGCATCATGGAGTACGACCTGTTTCCTCCGAACTACGCCGAATCCTCCGCGGCCCTCGCGCGCGCCCTCGCCCTGGATCCGCTCGCATCGCAGGACTGGCTGAACATTGCACGCCATCGCCTCCTCACGGGGAAGTACGACCAGGCACGCGCGGCCCTCGCGCGCTCGGACGAGCTCGACCCCAACTTCCCCGGCCAGCGGGCGGAGGCGATCCAGTTATGGACCTACCTCGGCGACCGCGATGCGGCCATGAAGGTCGCGCAGGGCATCGCGAGGATCGACGGCGAGGGGCGCCGCACCGCCGCGCGCGAGCTGCTCCTCGCAGGGTTCACCCCGAGAGAGATTTTCGCCGGCCTGGACGGACCGTCCCACCGGGGGCGCGAACTTGCCCAGATTCTCACACCCCTGCTCACGCGCGACGTCGCGGCCACGCGCGACCTTTTCTCGCAGCTCCCCCGGGACATCTGGGAGTCCCCTGAGTTCTGCGTGGAGATGCTGCCTTCGCTAACCCGCCCCCTCGTGCATGAGCAGGCCCTGCGCGCCTGGCACGAGGGATTCCGCGCCATGCCCGAGGAGGCCCTCCCGCGGGTTGGCGTCGTCAACGCGAGCCTGCGTTCGAGGCCCTTCGACCAAACACACGTGCTTGGCTGGCAACAGCCCCCGCGCGGGCGGAACGTCGCCTCCCGCTACCGGACACCCGCGGACTCCGCAGCGCCGGGAGACCGGGGCACCGTGCGCCTGAGCTACGCCGACAACGTGGAGAACACCGATGCCACGACCGCGTGGCGCTTCTACTACCTGCCGGTTGAGAGTGGAACGAGCACGACGATCACGCTGAAGCTGCGCGCTTTCCCTTCGGAGCGCTCGATCTGTCGTCTCGTCGTTCGCCACGCAGGCCGGGGTTGGTCATCCCCGCCAACCGATTGGGCGGCGGAGGAGTGGCAGGACCTGGCCGTCACGCTGCCCCCGCTGCCCCAAGATGCGGTCTTTGAACTCTCGCTTGAGCGAACCCGCCGGGGAGGAAGCGACTCCACGCGCCCGGAGGTGACGATCGCGGGTTTCGAGGTGCACGCCACCGAGGCACCGCCCCCATGAGTTCCGCGCCGGAGACCGCCACGCGGCGTCCCACCGGACTGGCCGCATCCCTCGGCGACCTCGCCGCGATGCTTGCGATCGTGCTCGTGCTCGTGATCGCGATGTGGAACTGGGGCCTGCCATCCGCCGGTCTCGCGCGCGCCATGGCGTGGTTCCTCTGCGGGGTCCTCGGCGCGTGGGGAGCCATCTCATGGGGAATGGGTCGCCTTGACGGCCCCGATGCCCGTGCGATCCGCGCCGTGCTCGTGGTGCTCGCCGCGCATGCCCTGGCGGGGGCGGCGTTCCTGGTTCCGATCGATCGGGCGACAGCTGCGAACCTCTCGCCCGCGCTGGCGGAGGTCCTCGATGCATTTGCCCCCTCGGGCCTCCCGGAAGCCGACGCCGAGGTGCCCCTGTCGCTCGCACCTGAGCGAACCCGCCGCGCCGTGGAGACCTCGCTCGCGATGTTCCTCTTCGCGCTCGGCGTCGCGCCGCTTGCCATGCGGCGCACCGGCGCCAAGTTCCTCCTCACCGCCGCCGTCGTGATCGCGCTCGTGGAGGGCGCCATGGGCGTCATGGTGTTCGTGTTCCGCGGCGTCTCCCGCGCCTACGGTGCCATCTTCAACCCGAACCACCACGCAGCCCTCGTGCTCATGGGCATACCGTGCGCGATGTCGCTCCTGTACCTCCTGCCCCACTACAGGAGGCGCTTTCGCGGGGACGTCGGAGGAGGCAGGAACCCGCTGCTGCCGCTCTATGCGATGGTCCTGATCGCGATGACCGGATGGATCGCGGCGCTCTCGCGCAGTTCGCTCTTCCTGGGAGGGGCTCTCGTCTCGCTCTGGGCCTTCTGGGAGTACCGCCGCATCCGCGCCCGCCGAGTCCGCGAGGGGCTCGTGGGCGACGACGACATCGCAAGGCGCATCCAGACTGCGATCATCACGGGAGTCGTCGCGCTGTTCTCCATCCTGGCGCTCGTGGTCTTCGGCAGCGACGTGGTGGCCCGCGTCTCCGAACTCGAGGAGGTCCGCTCCATCGACCGCCTCGCAAACTCCCGTGCGACGATCGAGGGCCTGCGCTCAACGGCGTGGATTGGGACCGGCCCGGGGGCGACCGAGTACACCATCAACAGGCACGTCACCTTCTCGACCCGAAGCGCGCCCGTGCACACGCACAACGACTATGTTGAGTTCCTGGCCGAGCACGGTGTGGGCGGGGGAGCGCTGCTGCTCATTGCGACATGTTGGGCCCTGTGGGTGATGGCGCGGCACCGCCATGCCCAGAGGGAGTCATACTCGGCGAACCAGCTCATGCTCTCTCGGGCGGGACTCGTCGGCGTCGCATCGGTGGCGCTGCACTCGGCCACCGACTTCCCGCTGAGGATTCCGCTCATCATGATGACGGCGGTGATGCTCCTCCTCGCATCGGTGGGACCGGGTGCACCGAGGCTGTTCGGATTCGGGAGGGAAATGAAGTGAGCGCGTGGATCCCCCGTTGCGCTTGGTCCCCGCCGCGCCGAAAAACAGACCATTCCGCCGCCACCAATGGCCGGTGAGGAGCCGAAGGCATGACCGCGACGCAATCCCCGGTTTTCCGCCTGATCACTGTGCTCGCGCTCGCGCTGCTTGCCTGCGCCTGCGGGGGCCGCAGCGCCACAGCCCCGATCGACCTGACCGTCTATTCGGGCATGCGCGACTACGAAAAGGTGCTCAACACCGCTGAACGGCAACTCGCCGAAGGGTCGGAGTACTACCTCGGGCCGGGCGACATCCTGTTCATCGCCCTCCTCGGGCGCCCGGACATCCTCGACGAGAGCCTCCAGCGCGACCCGGAAAGCGGCTTCATCGTCACGGAGAGTCCCTACCTGACCCTGCCGCTCATTGGCGCCATCAAGGTCCACGGCCGCACCGTCGCACAGCTCCAGGCCGACCTCAAGGCAGCCTACACCAAGTTCATCCGCGACCCCGAGCCCATCGTGTACGTGAAGAAGTTCAACTACAACCAGGTATCCGTCGTGGGATCCGTGCAGGAGCCGGGCCGTTATCCCCTGGATTTCGGGGACACGCTGCTGGACGGCCTCTTCAAGGCCGGTGGTCTCAGCATGGGCGGACGCAGCGGCGGCCTCGCACCCGCCCGCTACTTGAAGCTCTACCGCGAGAAGCTCACGCGGCGCGAAAAGGCGGAGCTCACCCTCGAACAGATCATCGAGCGCGTCCAGTCCGACTCCCAGATCGTCCCGCGGGAGGAGATCGTCATTCCGATCCAGGAGTTCGTCTTTTACGGGCGCCTCACATACAACATCCCGCTCCTGCCGAACGACATCATCTACGTCCCACCCGCCGGCACGGCCTCCGTCGTCGGCAAGGTGAAGGAGCCCGGCGCCGTGTTCCTCGGGCCAAGTGTCGGCACGATCTCGCAGGTGCTGACCGAACGCGGCGGCCTCCGACTCGGCGCGGACTCAGACGTCGAGGTCGTGCGACTCGGAGGCGATGGCGTCCCCGTCGTGTACGAGATGAACGCGCGACGCATCATCAAGCGCAAGGACCCGGACTTCCTGATCCAGGACGGCGACCAAATCTTCGTCCACGGCAACGTGGGACGCGGCATCCTCGAGTGGCTCGGCGGCATCTTCCGCACGTCGGTGTCGGGCGGCGCCTCCGCAACTTACAACCCCGTGGCGGGCTGACAGGAACCACCCCTTGAGCGACCAGTCACCACAGCCTCCGCCCCCCCCGCGCAGGCTCGCATTCGCGCAGGAACGCCCCGCGCTCGCGGCCATGGAGGCCGACGAGGCCGGCGCCGACATCGGCCAGTATGTCGCCATCGTGCGCCAGCGCGTCTGGCTGGTCGTCTTCTTCGTGCTCGTCGCGCTGCTCGTGGGGGCGCTCGTCCTGAAGTACGCCGACCCGGAGTACACCGCAAAGACCACCATCAAGTACGAGCCGCGTGAATCGCGCATCGTCTCATTCGAAAACGTCGAGGCCAAGGCGCGCTCACTCAACGAGGTCGACACCCAGATCGAGCTGATACGCAGCCCCCGCGTCGCAAGGGCCGTGATCGATGCCCTGGGAATCTACGACGAGAAGGACTCCGGCCCGCCGAGGCCGCCTTCCCCGCTCGCGGTCTTCGTCTCCCGGCTGAAGCAGCTTGGCGCGGCCATTCAGGCCCGACTGGTCTCCTTCGGCCCTCCCGTCGTCGATCCCGACATCGCGCGCGAGCAGGCAGAAGTGAACCTCCTACTCGAGGACGTCGTTGTGACCCGGCGCCTCGAGACGGCGATCCTCGAAATCGGCGTAACGCGCGACAATCCGGTCGAGGCGTCGCGCCTCGCCGACGAGTTCGCCAACCAGTACATCCTCAGCCTCGCCGCAGACCAGGCCGAGGCCTACCGCTACGCCCGCAGGCTCCTCGACGACCAGACCGCAGACTCGAAGGCGCGCCTCCAGGAAGCCGAACGCCGCCTCTACGAGTTCGCAGCACGGCAGGATGATTCGCAGACGAGCGCCGTCCAGGCGCTCGTCCGGTCCGACTACCGAATCCTCGAGCAGAACCGAGACATCGCCATCGCGACCATGCGCTCACTCAACGAGGAGATCGAGCGCCTCAAGTCCGACATCGCCCACTCCGAGGCAGAGGTGAACGCGGCCAACACGGAGGAAATCCGCAGCGTCCTCGTCGCCAAGGACCCACAGTTCGGCAAGATACTCGACCGACTGCGCCAACTCCAGATCGAGTCCATCACCCTCCAGGCGGAGAACACGGCGGACTACCCCGACCTCCTGCGCGGGCAGCGCGAGATCGAGACCATCATGTCGCAGCTCGACAACGCGGCCCAGATGGTCGTCATGGAGGCCAGGGGCCGCCTCGAACTCGCCAAGGCGCAGTTCGCCTCCCTCCAGCGCCGCCTGGCCGAGCAGGAGAAGGACGTCCTCGCCATCCAGCAGCTCATGATCACCTACGGGGTGCTCGCGCGCGACGTGGAGTCCGAGCGCGAATTGTACCGCGCACTCCTCGACCGCTCGAAGCAGATTTCCGTCACGGAGCACATCGCACCCGGCGCCGTGACCGTCGTCGCGTACTCCTCGATCCCGTTGCTGCCGACCGCGCCCCGCGTGTGGAGGACGTTGATTGTTGCAGGACTGCTCGGCCTGTTTGCGGGCGTGTCCTGTGCCCTCCTCGTTTCCTCGCTCGACCGTTCGGTCAAGGATCCCGCCGCCGTCGAGGCGCAGCTCGGCCTGCCCTCGCTCGGGTTCGTTCCGTTCCTTTCGAAGGGGAAGGGAATCCTCGGCATCGGCGGCGGCCCGGCGCTCATCAGCGGCTACACCAGCAAGTCCCCTGAGGCGGAGGCCTTCCGCTACATCAGGACCTCGCTCCAGTACGCATCGGCAGGGCGTCCCCCGCAGGTGCTCGTCGTGACAAGTTGCGTGCCGCAGGAGGGAAAGTCCACGACCGCGGCGAACCTGGCGCTCTCCTTCGCGGAGAAGACGGGGCGCACGCTGCTCATTGATGGTGACTTGAAGGCACCCACGATCCATCGCATCTTCGGCCAGAACCGTCTTCCGGGGCTCTCCGACGTCCTCACGGGGCAGGCCAACATGGATACGGCCATCTTCAAGGGCGTCGGCCACGCGAACCTCGACATCCTCCCCGCCGGCCCCGCGACGCCATCCCCCGTCGATCTTCTCGACAGCCCGCAAATGGCGGCCATGCTCGAAGCTCTCCGGAAAACCTATGCGACGATCATCATCGATTCGGCACCGTGCCACGGCATGGCGGATGCCCTCGTCCTATCGAGGCGCGCGGACGGCGTCTGTCTCGTCGTGAATCCAGGACGGACCATCGTGGACCTGCTGCACAAGAGCGTCGCGAGCCTGGACCGGGTGGGCGCGCACATCTTCGGAGTGATCTACAACTCGCGGTCCCGGCGCAGTGCCGGCGCCGGATTCTACGGATACGGTTACGGATACGGCTACGGCCGCAAGGACGAGAAGGAAGCTCCCCCTGCGAAGGCCTGAGAGGTCCCGATGGGCGTGGTTCGGCCGCCCCAGAACCGGGGGCACATGGACCGTGTTCCTCACCCTGCGCAGGATGTTCCAGCCGCTCGGGATCGACCTCGAGTGGCTGGCGCTCGTCGAGCCCTCCGCGCGGTCGGGCGTGGGAGGAGGAACCTGCATCGAGTGCCCGGCGCCCAATACCGTCGACGGAACGAGGCGGCTCCTCGCATGCCTGGAGGGGGGCTATGATGGCGCGGTCGTGAACGTGTTCGCGGAGGTCGCCATGATGAACGCCTCGCGCTTCCTTCCCGCGGACTTCCCCCGCATCCTCCACGTTCACTCGACCTCCCGGGCAACCATCGCCGTGGCAGGCGCGCTCGCCCCGCACGCACAGGCCATCGTCGCGCCAAGCCCGGCGGTTGCGGAACTGCTTCGCGGCGATGCGCGAGTCCCGCTCTCGGCCTTGCACTTGATCCCACACGCAAACCCCGTGGAGGAGGACGCGCCGCGATCCGGCCCACCCGAGCCGGGCCAGGTCCTGCGCCTCGCCTACCTGGGCCGAATCAAGGATGAGGACCGCGGCGTCCTGATGTTGCCCGCAATCATGGAGGAGTGCCGCCGCATCGGCCTGCAGGCCGCCTGCACCGTGGCGGGGGACGGGCCCGACCTGCCTGCGCTCAGGAGCGCCGCCCAGCGCGTGGGTGGGCTGGACCTGATCGGCGAAATCCCGCCGGACCAGGTCCCCGGCTTCCTCGCGCGCCACCAGTTCCTCATCTCGCCCGCAAACTTCGAGGGGTTCGGCCTTTCCGTCCTGGAGGCGATGTCCGTCGGATGCGTCCCCATCGCGACCAGGTTGATGGGAGTCACGGACTGGCTTCTGGACGGGGGGCAATGCGGGGGACTCTTCGAGCGCGGGGACGCTCGTGGGGCTGCGGCGCTTATCCGCGAGAACTCGGACCCGCACCGGTGGTCGGCGTGTTCCTCCGCATCCATCGCGCGCGCCCGCGGAGCCCATGCACAGGCAGTCATCGGGGTCGAATGGCATAAACTGCTGCAAGAGATCACCTCCCCCGTGCGCCCCGTCCGCCAGGTTCCCATCGGCTCATGGGACGTCGCCGCTGAACTCCGCCCCAATCCCCTGTCCAGCATCCTGCCGACGCCCGTCAAGTCCGCGCTCCGAAGGCTCAGGCGCTGAATTGGAGCGCGGCTCCGCGCTCCCCTGTTGCGTCCGAAGATTCCGATGAGGAACCATGCGCCCACGATGGAGATTGGGTTTAGGGTCGCGCTGCCGCCGGCTTGACGGCTGGGGCGGGCCAGCCTCGCGCGCAGGACAGGCGCACTCCACGCAAACCAAACGGAGCCGCAAACCCAGACTGGTGCGCGGCGGGGCGGAAGACATGGCCAGGAAAAAGCAGCCCGCGGGGAAGAAGGCCAAGCACATCACGCGCAAGGGCACCTACGCCGGCGCGGGCGTCAACCTCGACGAGGCGGACCGCTTCGTCGAGCGCCTCATGAAGCGCCACCCGGCGCTTGGAGGGTTCTCAGGCGCATTCCCCATCGACGTCGCCGGTATGAAGAATCCCGTCCTGATGGCCAGCACCGACGGCGTCGGCACAAAGCTCCTCCTCGCGCGCTCCTGCGAGGCTCTCGGAACCATCGGCATCGACCTCGTCGCGATGGTCGCCAACGACATCGCCGTCACCGGTGCACGCCCCCTCTTCTTCCTCGACTACTACGCCACGGGCAAACTCTCCGCCTCCGAGGGCGCAGTCATCCTGTCCGGCATCGAGAAGGGCTGCGAGAAGGCGCGCATGGAACTGATCGGCGGTGAGACCGCGGAGCTGCCAGGCCTCTATGAACCCGACGAGTTCGACCTCGCCGGATTCGGCGTCGGCCTTGTCGAGAAGGACGCCGTCGTCGACGGCTCGGATGTCCGGGAGGGCGACGTCGTCCTTGGCGTCGCCTCCTCCGGCGTCCACAGCAACGGGTTTTCGCTCGTCCGCGCCGTCATCCGGTCCGCGAAGCTCTCCCTCGACCGCCAGTACGACGAGTTCGACGCCCCGCTCGGCGAGATCCTCATGCGCCCGACGCGTATCTACGTGAAGTCGATCCGCGCACTCCTCGACGCCGTCCCGGTCCATGCCATGGCTCACATCACCGGCGGTGGCATTCCCGGCAACCTGGAGCGCGTCATTCCAGAGGGAATGTCCGCGGTCATCGACGCCGCCTCATGGGAGCCGCCCCCCGTCTTCAAGTTCATCGAGGAGCGCGGCCAGGTCCCTCACGCGGAGATGATGCGCGTCTTCAACATGGGCGTCGGGCTCGTCGCCATCGTGCGCGAGAAGCACGTCCGCAAGGCCACCAAGGCCCTCCTCGACTCAGGGGGCCGCGTCTGGAAGCTCGGCCACGTCGAAAAGGGCAAGCTGCGCGTCGTCATCCACGGGCAGAAGTAGCCGCCCGCGGGGACTTCACTTTCCGCCGTACTTGTCCACGTACTGCCGCAGGTCGTCCTGGAAAGGATCGCGCCGGGCGGCGGAGCCACCCTCCGTCGATATCCTGTCCCAGATGGACAGCGCCTCCGCGTAGTCCCCGCGGATGTAGCTGACCTCACCCAGAACCCGGATCGCCTGCGCCGCCGTCGGATCCACGGCCAGCGCCCTGTTCGCATGCCCCACGGCTGCATCGAGGTTGCGCCGCTCGAGCTCCACCGTCGCGAGCCCCTCGTGCGCCTCAACCAGGTCGGGCGAGAGCCTCAGCGCTTCGCGGTACGCCGACTCGGCACCCCTGGGATCCCCATCCTCCAACCGCGAGAGGCCGAGCCCGAGCCACGCCTCAATGAAACCCGGATTCGCCTTTGTCGCAGCGAGGAAATGTGTCTCGGCCTCGCCAAACTCGCCCGCGTCCAGCGCCGACTTCCCCAGAGAAAACGAGGCGTGCGCGTTCCTCGGATTGATCATCACCGCGCGCTTCAGGCGGTTGCGCTCCACCTCCTGCGCCATGCCGAACTTCGGCAGGTTGAAACAGCCGCACAGCATCACTGCGGCCGCGCACGCAAGGATCGGACTCCCCTTCATTCGATCGACTCCCCGGATTCTTCGCCGATGGGTGGATTCGTTCCAAGCACCGCCGCCTCGATCTGCGCGCGCAGGTCCTCCACACCCTCCCCCGTCTGCGCGGAGATGGGCACGAGTTCGATTCCAAGCTTCTCGCGGAACGCGGCAAGGATCGCATCACGCTCCTCGGCCGTCAGCAGGTCGATCTTCGTCAGAACCCCGACCGACTCCTTGCCGGGCAGGTCGGACGAGTACTCGCGAAGTTCGCGCTCCACGAGGTCCCACGCATACAGCAGCGTTTCGGGCCGCGCATCGAGGTTCGTCACCTCCCCCTCGGAGTCCGTCCCCGCCTCCGGACCCACGAGGTGCACCAGCAGCCGCGTGCGCTCCACATGCCGCAGGAACCGGTCCCCAAGCCCCGCCCCGCGGTGCGCCCCCTCGATCAGGCCCGGGATGTCCGCCAGCGTGATCTGCCGCTTCATCGAGGTCGCATCGAACACCCCGAGGTTCGGCGAGAGCGTCGTGAACGGGTACGACGCGATCTTCGGCGTCGCGCGCGTCAGCGCCGCCAGCAGCGTCGACTTCCCCGCGTTCGGCAACCCCACGAATCCGGCGTCCGCGATGATCTTCAGTTCCAGCGCAATCTGCCGCTCCGCACCCGGCCAACCCGCCTCCGCCTTGCGCGGCGCCTTGTTCGTCGCCGTCGCGAAATGCTGGTTCCCACGCCCACCGTCCCCGCCCTTCGCGATCAGGATGCGCTGCCCGGGCACGAGAAGCTCCCCAAGCTCCTCCCCTGTCCCCTGGTCCACGATCACCGTGCCCAGTGGCGCCTTCAGCGTTATGTCCTCACCGCTCCGGCCCGAGCACTGGCTCCCCAGCCCGTGCTCGCCGTCCTCCGCCTTGAAGAATGTCCGGTGCGTGAAGTCCAGCAGCGTCACGAGGTCCCGGTCCGCCTCGATCCAGATCGACCCCCCACGGCCCCCGTCACCCCCGTTCGGCCCACCGTGCTCCACGTACTTCTCCCGCCGGAAGGCGATGCAGCCCTTCCCTCCGTCCCCTGCCTTCACCTTGATGCGGACGAAGTCCACAAATGATCGTGCGTGCGATTTCAAGCGGCGCTCTCCATGACTGCCGGTGAACAAGCCGCGAGGGCCCCCGCGGGGCGAGGGAAGATTCAAAAACAGGGACAGGAACCATTTTCCCGCGCTGCCAAAGCCGCGTGCGCATCACCCCCAGACCCCGCAGGTGCGCCAGGTCGTTCGGGCCATGGCTTGATGAGTCCTTGAACTCCTCGCCGTCCTTCTCGCCGATGCGGAACGTCGGCTTGGCCTCGGAATCGTTCTGGCACTTGATGACGTTCGAACGCCTGGCCGAGCCCGAGGCCGACGACACGGAAACCTCGGATCCCGAAAGGGAGTCTTCGAAGTGGAACTGCACCCCCGTGCCGACCTGTTCCGGAGAAGTGCCGTGGATCGTCCTCACGGCAACCGATCCGCTCAGCATGCGAGACTCTGTTGTTGATTCAGGATCGGCAGCGTGGGATGTCATTCGATCCCATCGAAGATCCGATCGACGGTACGAATCTCTAAGCCCAACTCCCCAGTGTGACGAAATCCGAACCGTATTGTCTGATGGCTCCATCGCGACCTCACACTGACATCGACAAACCGAGTCGTACTCTGAGAGCTGGTTTCCGCATCCTCATACTCTACATCGTAGATCAGGTGCATTTCACGATCTGCGGTTGACTCATCTTCGACAACCTTAAGCACCCCCGGCGCAAAAACCTCCACCCAATGTCCACTAAGACGTCGAGGTACCTGTACTGGTGCCTGACGAGGACTGCCGTCGATCAACATCAGGACGGCAAGTTGACATGCCCTGCCGTTGGGAGCCTCACGTGCTATCGATTGATACGGTGAGTCTGACGGGGGGCTGCGTCGTCCGGAATTGTCGGGGCCCTCCACAAGAATCAAAGCCAACACTGAGGCCAATAACAACTTCGAGGCTCATGCAGCGCATAGTGTGGTCCCCCGCCAGACCCATTGTGAGCGACACGTG
>CAZUCD010000025.1:0-32632 GCA_964618855.1 uncultured Candidatus Sumerlaeota bacterium | reverse complement strand
GGCTCGTGCACGCTCACGGCAAGCCGGAGCATCGCCTCGCTGACCGTGGACGCGAGCTACCCCGGGACGATTCTCCTGCTGGGCAGCGGCGCGATCACGGCGCCGACGGTAACAGTGTCCGGAGGCACGATCACCGGGAGCGCGACCTCCGTGCGGGCAACGCAGACCCTCCTTGTGTCCGGCGGCACGTTCGTCTCGCTCTTCCTTGATGGAACGGGTGGCCCGGCGGCCGCGAGCGTGACGGGAACAAGTACGGGATCGCTGCGCTTCGAGGGCGCAACCTCCCTGGCGGGGACCGGGACGACACCGCAGACAGTCGCGGCGATCAACGTTGCCGGGGGGACATGCGCGATGAGCGACACGTTTATAGCGGGCAGCCTCTCCGTTGCGAACGGCGCCACCCTCGAAACACAAAATCTGTCGGGTATCGCGATCGCTCTGCATTCGATCAACGGTGAGATCCATCTCAAGCCCGGTAGTGGGATCGCGTTCTCGAGCAACGCGACTATAGCGGCCGGGACCATCGACGCGAGCGAGCCTGGTTCTGCGGTCGTCTGCAACGGGGACTGGTCGTGCACGGGTACCTATCTGGCGTCGGGGACACCGACCAATGCGCTGACGATCATTCAGGGGACGATTGGCACGACCGTGGACCACGGGACGAACCCGGCGGACCTCGTCGTGATCCAGAACGGGGCGGGACTGACAACGACCTGGAACAGCACGAATGACATCGTGGCCCTCACGGTGACTACGGATTCGACACTCGCCGTCGCCTCGGGCCGGATCCTCTCCGTGTCAGGCGCCATCGCCAACGCCGGCCTGATCCAGGAACTTGCCCCCGGGCACATCCATCACCCCGCCGACGCCCTCGAACCCGTCAACGACCTCCTCGTTGGCATTGTCGACGTAACGGAGGGGGCGTCCTTTCGCATCAGGCTGCGGGATGCCGATGAGGCGCTTGCTGCGACGGCAATCGACATCGCCGCTGGCATCACCGTGACGAACGCGCGCAACGGGGATTCGGAGTCGTTCTCGGCCTCTGAAACCGACGTCGCCTCCACCATTTTCGCCACGGCCCTGATTCCAACGGCCTCGTCAAATCCCGCCACCCCCGGCGATGGCATCATGCAGGTCCTCCCCGGGGACACCCTGCTGGTTTCCTACGTGGACAGCGAGGACGCCGCCGACAACGCGGCGACGGCGAACCTCCCCGTCGTCGGCGCGAGCGCCGTCTCCGATTGGACATTGCTCGGCGGCTCCTGATTCATGGGTTGACGGAAGGGGCGGCCGGTTGGTTCAAGATATTAAACGCACACGCTCAGCTTCCATTCCGCCACCACGCCCACCGATTGCCTGTGATTCCCGATGGACGGCGGCGGCACACCGGGGTTAAGCGTTTGCGCCACAGCCCCAGCCCCGGAGCAACACGCGATGACGAGCACCGTCTCCAAGATTGAGACCTCCACAGAGGAACGCACCCTGCGCGACACCGTCAGGGAGTTCTGCATGGAGGAAGTACTCCCCGTCGTGCGCGAGCTGGAGGAGGCCGGCCGCATGCCGCGCGAGCTCTTCCGCAAGATCGGCGACATGGGTCTCCTCGGCATGCTCTACCCGGAGGCGTATGGCGGCTCCGCGATGTCCTACCTGCTCATGGCGGCTGCCGTCGAGGAGGTGGCGCGGATCTGCCCCGGAGTCGCGCTCTCCATCGCGGCGACCAACTCGCTCGCAATGGGACAGATATTCCTCTATGGCACCGAGGAACAAAAGATGCGCTACATGCCGGACATCTGTGCCGGAGCCAAGATCGCCTCATGGGGCCTGACTGAGCCGAACGCCGGCAGCGACTCCTTCCGCCTGCAGACCCGCGCCACGCGCACGGACGGCGGCTGGGTCCTGAACGGGCGCAAGTCGCTCATCACGCACGCCTCGTTTTGCGACGTCGCCGTCGTCATGGCGGCCACGGAGCCGGGCGCCGGCCGCGACGGCATCACCTCCTTCATCATCGAGCGCGGCATGAAGGGCTTCGAGTCGGGCAAGAAGGAGGACAAGCTCGGCATGTGCGCCAGCGACACCGGCGACCTCGTCTTCCGCGACTGCTTCGTCCCGGACGTCAACGTGCTCGGCAAGGTGAACGCGGGGGGACGCGAGGCGCTGGGCGTCTTGGATGGGGGCCGCATCGGCATCGCGGCGCTCTCTGTGGGCCTGGCCCAGGGCGCGCTCGACCACGCCGTCGCCTACGCCAAGCAGCGCGAGCAGTTCGGCAAGCCCATCGCCGAGTTCCAGGCCATCCAGTTCAAGATCGCCGACATGGCCACCCAGACCGAGGCCGCCCGCTGCATCGTCCGCCATGCCGCCGAACTCAAGATGCAGACAGGACGCGCGGGGCACATCGCCAGCATGGCCAAGCTCTTCGCCTCCGAAATCTGCGTGAAGGCAGCCGAGGAGGGCATCCAGATCCACGGCGGCTACGGCTACACCAAGGACTTCCTCGCGGAGAAGTACTGGCGCGACTCGAAGCTCCTCACCATCGGTGAAGGAACCAGCGAGGTCCAGCGGGCGATCATCGCAAAGACACTGCTCGGGCTTTGAGCAGGATTGTGGGCAGTGGGTGCTGAAAGCTGGGTTGCATAGTGGTTCATCTTCCACACCCAGCGCTTCATTCCAAAAAGAAACCGGGCCCTCCTTGCGGAGGGCCCGGTCTTTTTGGTCAGGGGGTGGGGATCAGTTCCCAAAGATCGTCCAGTCGTCGACGGCAGCCGGCTGGGTGAAGGTGACGCTCCAGGAGCCGAACTCCGAGTTGTCATCCCACGTGAAGCCGTCCACGACGATGTAGATCGCGCCGCCCGCGCCGAGGTTGATGCCCGAGATGGTCTCGGTCTCGGTGTAGGTGGAGGGATCGAAGCCGCCTGGGGGGAAGAAGTCGTCCGCCGCAGCGATCTCGCCGCCCGTGCCGCAGGGTGCGCCGAATGCCGCGATGCTGAGGTCCGCGCCACCGGTCACGCTGAAGCTGTGCAGGCCCGTGACGGCCGGGGTGAACAGGAAGAACGCGTCGCGTCCGCCGAGGTCCACCGGGGCCCCGAGGATGTTCAGCGTCACGCTGTTGATGATGTCGTTGACCATGTCGTTGACGTTGACCGTCTGGACGCCGGGGCCGACCTGCGCGATCGCGCCCGCGCAGGAGTCGCCCGCCGGTTCCGCAAGCGGTCCCGTCACTGTCACCGTGCCGTCACCGACCGGGCCGAGGGACTCGGCCGCGAGGGTGTAGGCGGTGCCACTGGTGAGGCGGAGGTTCAGTTCCGAGACCTCGGCCTCGTTGTAGGCGCCGATGAACGTGCCGCCGACTTCCGTCAGCGCGCCGCAAGTGCCAGTGTAGCACGAGATCGCGGGCGCGCCGCCGGTGCCCTCCGTCTGCCGGAACTTGAACGTGCCGGAGGAGGCGGGCGTGAACGTGAAGAACACGTCCTGGGCGGTGGTGCCGCCGGTGAACGGTTGGACTGTCAGGCCATTGGTGCCCTCGTCGTTCGCGGCCACGAGGCTGAAGAGCGAGGACGGAACCCCGAGGGTCAGAGCGATCGCGTTGCCGCACAGGTCGTTCGGAGGCGCGAGGAACGGCCCGTCGACTGTCGTGGTCAGCGTGCCCGTGTCGGCCGGGGTGAAGCCCTCGCACAGGATCGTGTGGGCGACCCCTGAGGTGAGCGTCAGGGTGATCGACTCCGGGCCGACGAAGTCGTCCACAGCGCCAATCTCCGTCAACGCGCCACAGGCGCCCGTGAAGATGCCGATGCCCGTGTCGAAGCCGTCCGCCGCGATCGAGTAGCCCGCCGTGACCGTCGGCGTGTAGGTGTAGAAGATGTCCCTGCCGCCGCCGCCGCCGAATCCGACAGAGGCGGAGTTGTCAAGACCCTCGTCACCCGCGCCAGCCGTGTTCTGCGAGTCCGTGAACGGAAGGGGCTCCGTCACCGTGATCGCACTCGCGCACAGGTCGTTCGGTGGCGGGAAGATCGGCGTGCTGATGGAGAACGAAATGACGCCGACATCCGCGCCGCTGAAGCCTTCCGGCATCAGCGTGTAGGTCGTGCCGGAGGTCATCGAGACGACGAACGTCTCGCCACCGAAGGTGGCATCCACCGCGGCGATCTCCACGAGCGCACCGCAGGCGCCCGTGTAGGCGCCGATGCCCGTGTCGAAGCCCTGGGCGCCAACCTCGTAGCCCGCCGTGACGGTGGGCGTGAACGAGTAGAACACGTCCTTGCCGCCGCCGCCGCCGAAGCCAACCGACGCCGAGTTGTCCAGACCCTCATCGCCTGCCCACGTATTGTCGACGGAGTCGTTGTACGGGAGGGCCGCCGGGTTCACCACCGTCGCGCCCGAGCAAAGGTCGTTCGCGGGGGGCGGCGGTGCGATGTCCACGGTGATCGATGCCGTGTCCGGCGCCGATCCCGGGAACGCGTCGTCGTAGACAGCGTAGTATGTCGTGCCCGAGATCATGTTCGCCACGGCGATTGGCGAGGCGACCGGCCCCTGGACGTCGATAGCCGTCAGGGTGCCGCAAGCCCCAGCCCACCAGCCGACGCACATCGTCCCGCCGGCGTCCGTGTTCGTGCCTGTCAGGGAGTACCGGTCGGAGACAGTCGGAGTGTACGACCAGAACGCGTCCACGCCCGAACCGGCGCCGTCGTTGTCGAACTCACCCGTGTTCGCGTTGAAGGCCACGTTGACCGTGTTGCTGTACGGAAGCGGCTCCGTGATGACCGTCGCCGTCGCGCAGTTGTTGTTCGCCGAGGGGAAGAACGGCCCCTCGAAGAGGAAGGACAGCGTTCCCACGGCCGCGGCATCAAAGCCTTCCGGCATGATGGTGTAGGCCGTGCCTGAGGTCATGCCGACGATCAGGGTCTCGCCGGCGAACGTGTTGTCCACCGCCGCGATTTCCGTCAGCGCACCGCACGCTCCCGTGTAGAAGCCGATGCCAAGGTCGTAGCCGTTCGCCGTCGTGCGGTAGGTGGCCGTCGTCGTGGGCGTGAACGAGTAGAACACGTCCGTGCCGCCGCCGCCGCCGAAGCCGACCGACGCCGTGTTGTCCAAGCCCTCGTCGCCTGCGCCTGCCATGTTCACCGTGTCGCTGAACGGCAGTGCAGCCGGGTTGATCACCGTCGCGCCCGCACACAGGTCGTTGGCCGGCGGAAGGAAGGGTCCGTCCACCGTGAAGTTCATCGTGCCCGTTACGCCCGCGTTGAAGCCTTCCGGAACAATCGTGTAGTTCGTCCCGCTCGTGAACGTGAAGAACAGCGTCTCGCCCGCGAACGTGTCGTCGAGTGCGGCAACTTCCGTGAGCGCGCCGCACGTGCCCGTGTAGATGCCGATGCCGTAGTCCGCGCCCTGGGCTGAAACAGAATAGGGCGCAGTGATCGTCGGGTTGAACGTGTAGAAGATGTCGCGCCCGCCGCCGCCGCCGAAGCCGACGGAGGCTGAGTTGTCCACGCCCTCATCGTTCGCCGAGATCATGTTCGTGGACTGATTGAACGGAAGCGCCGCCGGGTTGATCACCGTCGCGCCAGCGCATGTGTCGTTCGCCGGCGGGGGAGGAGCGATGTTCAGGTTGATTGTCACCGTGTCCGGGGCCGAACCGGGGAACCCGTCGTCCCAGATGATCCAGTACTGCGTGCCCGAAGTGAGGTTCTGCAGGATCGAGGGCGCAGCGACAGGGCCCTGGACGATCACCGGCGTAAGCGCGCCGCAGGCTCCGCTCCAGATTCCGAGGCACATCGTGCCGCCCGCATCCGTGTTGGCGCCTGTCAGGAGGTACTGCTCCGTGATGGTCGGAGTAAACGTCCAGAACACATCCTTGCCGCCGACAGTCCCGGTGCCTGTGAAGTTGCCGTCATCCACCGAGCCGGACACGATCAGCGTGTCCGTGTAGGGCAGGGAGGCCGGGTTGATCACCGTCGCGGTTGCGCAGGTGTCGTTCGTTGCAACCGGGGGCGGGGTCCGAACGCGGATGGAGAACGTGCCTCCACCCGTGCCCCAGGACTCGGCGCGCACAAAGTACGTCTGGAGCGCCGCCGCGGTGAAGTTCGTCAGGGAAAGCAGCCCGGGGCCCGCGTCGTCGTCGCATGCAACCTGGGTCAGGCCACCGCAGCCCACGGAAGTCGAGTAGACTTCGAGCACCGTGTCCGTGATCGTGCCACCCAGCGTGTCAGCGATGTACGCCTGACCCGGGGTCAGCGGAGGCAACTGAACCCAAACGTCGTTACCGCCGGTGCCGCCGGCGGTAATGCAGGAGATCGGTCCGAGTGGATCAGTGAGGGCCGTCGTATCCACGGCCTGTGTTTGCGGGACGGGTCCCGTCATGACGATCGCCGTGGCGCAGGTATCCTGCGCACCGGCGAGACCGGCGAGTGCAGCAAACGCGGACGCGGCAAGCGCCGAGGCCACACTGCGCCTCAAAGAACTTCTGCCTTTCATCGACTCGCTCCTGAAACGGATGGATGTTGCCCAGTCCAGCTGAAAAGCCCCGAAATGGCACCGACTCAACGGTTCTGAACGGCGCCGGACGGAACTCTAGGGGGGTGGCACTGCGCAAGGCCCCAAATGACGGGGCAACTCCCCCGACTTGACAAGCTCAAAGTCGCCCTTTCCAACAATTCAGGGTTCACCCCCGAGCCCCGTCATGAAAGCAGCCCGCCAAACCTGACCCGATATCCCCAACCACTTGGCCGGGGACTTGCACCTCAATCGGGTTGGTTGGCATCCTGACCCACCCGGCAACAGGCAAGACACTCCAAGAAGGCACAACATGGCAAGTCCCGCTGCCCAAAAGGCCGCCCCCGCACCCAGCAAGAGCGTTGACCAGATCATCGCCGACTCCGCCGCCACGCCTGCGTTCAAGGTAGCGCTTACCCTCTTCTCCGCGGACAACCGCCCCTCCGAAGCCATCCGCTTCAATCGAACCGGAAACCCCCCCGTCAAGGTCCTCCGGGCGATCCTGGGCCTCCTTGAGTCGCACCCTGACTTGCCCATAGAGGCTGTCGAGGTGGCAGGCGCCAGCGGTTGCAGCGACTACCGGGGGTCGATTCGGGCCTTTCCATCACGGAAGGAGTTCCGGTTCGTGTGGGACTGCGCATGGCGCGCACGGCAGCTCGGCTGGGAAGACCACTTTGGCTACCCGGACCAGGCCCGCGCCGCTCGGGAGTTTGGACACCGCTGTTTCGAGTCCTTCGCAGAAGTGAATGCAGCCGTCTGAAGTGACGTGACCCTCCGTGGACGACACGGGCGACTGATTCGGACTGAAATCTGAGCCGTTTTGCTTTGACAGCAGCCGGGGGCTGGCCGGACAGTCCCCGGCTTCGCGGACGGGGCCCCGCCCCGCCCGACTCATTCGTGATCGAGTATCAACATGGCCGTTTGTGAGAAGACAGGAAAGCACACGCAGATCGGCAACAACGTCAGCCACGCGAACAACCGCACGCGTCGGCTCTTCCGCGCCAACCTGCAGGATGTGAAGATCGTTGACGAGACGGGCACGGTCCGCCGCGCCACCGTCAGCACCAAGGCCCTGAAGGGGAATGCGGTCCTCAAGGCGCCGCCCCGGCAGGCCATCCTCAAGCAGCTCGCTGCGGACGGCAAGCCCGTCGGCAAGAACAAGGCAAAGCGCAAGTAACAGCGTTCAGGCGAGTCCGGAGTTCGGGGGAATTCTCAGGCTGGACATTTTCGCCCAGCTCCCCGATCCCCGGTCCCTGCGTTTCCGGCGGTGGGGATCTCCGGGTCGCGTGCGGCGTGCGGCAGCGAACCTGGTCAGGTCCGGAAGGAAGCAGCCATAAGTTGTGCGGTGCGGGTGCATTGCGGCCCGGAGTTCCGCACCGCCGGATTCAACCGCCGAACCATCAAGCTTCGACCGACTTCCTCAGGGATTGGGGGTGATTCTTCCCATGGCTTTCATCACCATCGAGATCGACGAACCGATCGATCGGGCCCTCAAGCGCTTCAAGAAGGAGTGCCAGAAGGCGGGCATTCCCGCCGAGGTCCGCCGCCGCGAGTTCTTCGAGAAGCCCTCCGTCCGCCGCAAGCGCAAGGAAGAGGCAGCGCGTCGCAAGATGCGTCGCCGCATGCTCAAGCAGCGCCGCAAGCTCGAGCGCATGTAGTCGCCCCGCACGCTTCATGACCATCCGAAGCGAGCGGTTTTCGACGACGACAGGGGCCCCCGGCAGACACCGGGGGCCCCCTGTTGTTTGGACCCTGAACCCGCACTTTGCCGCCCGGGTGCAAATCCTGTGGACAACGCTCCCGGCGCGCATCATCCTTCACGATGTAGTCACGGAGAGGGACGCCACTCCATGACGAGCGGAAACTGAGGGGTCAGTACCGCCGTCCCGAAAGGCGCCCCATGTCGTTCAAAGACCTGTTCAAGTCCTTGAAGGACAAGGGACAGGATATCGCCTCCAACGCCAAGAAACTCCTTCCCGGCGGGGAAGAGGGCGTGGATGACTCGCTACCTCCAACCGTCCTGCCCGGCGACCCGTTGGAGCCCCCTCCATTGGCGCCCCCCCCGGCTGGCCCATCCTCCGGCACGATTTCACGTCCTGCCGGGATGACGTCGCCTACGAAGCCCACTTCCAGCGCCGGCGCGATCGTCGGCATGGCCCCCACGATGCCCCCCGGGCCCAACGATGCCAATCGTATCGCGGGTTTCGGCAAGCGCGGGGACTCCAAGTCGCCCATCATCGAAAACGACGTCGACGACACTTTTTACCAGAAGAAGCAGGGCATCGTGGACGACGTGGACGAGAGATTCGGCCGATTTGGCCCGAGGGTCTCCTCCTACCTGCTCACTCAGTCGATGATGCCCAATGGCCTCAAGATGGTACTGTCGAAACTTGAGCTGCGCCCCAAGGGTTTTGATGCCGGTGACAAAGGCTTGATAGAGGCTTGGCTGGACAAGAATGGAACAGACGAGTTTGCGCGGCGTGTCGGGCTAAGGCTCCGCGACTCGGATTCCTCCTCGCCCCTCAACGCCGGACCGCAGTCCGAAAAGCCCGGAGCCCCCAATCCCGTCCGCGTTCGTCAGCTCCAAAAGCCCAAGGGACAGTTCGACTCGGACCTGCCGGCGCGCGGTTCATCGTCCTCCCAACCCCTGCCGCGCCCGAAGATCACCAGCCCACCGTCCTCGCAGGGACCCCTGACACCGTGGCCATCGCCTCCCCCTGGGCCACCCCCGCCTCCGCCCATCTCCGCCTCGGGGGGTCCCCCGAAGGAGGAGCCGAAACGGTCGCTCGCCCCCGAGGACATGAAGCCCGTCACGCTGGGCGAAGGCCCGGAGTTCGAACGGCGCGCTTCCATGGCGAAATCCCCCGTTCAAGCGGACGCGCCCACCAAGGACCGGTTTCCCACGCCAAGCCGGCTCGAGGTGGCACCTGCGCCCCCTCCGCCGCCTCCACCCCCACCCGCGGCACCGGCAATGCCGCCCAAACTTCCCCAGAACATCCTGCCACCCGAGACGGAACCGGACGACGCCGAGCAGTCGAAGAAGGCAAAGGACTTCCTCATGAGCGCGCTGGACGAGTCCTCGCGCTTTCGGCGGAAGAAGAAATAGTCCCCGGCGCGATCAGCCCCCGCTGATCGCGCCGATGATGTGGACCTCGTCCGCGCCGCGCGTGCCCTCGTCGAGGGACCCCGCCCGTTCGACCCCGACAAACACCTTCATGTGCTCCCGGATGCGCCCCTGCTCGTCGATTACGCGAAAGCGCAGACCGGGGAACTGCCGGTCGAGGTCCGCAAAGACCTCCGCCAGCGTTTCCCCCTGCGCCTGTACCGTCGCCGCCCCTCCCGTGTAGTGCCTCACGTGGGTAGACAAGTGCACCTTCATCGTCCACCCTCGACCACGTGGATGCTGATGATTCGCGGCAGCCACCGCGCGATGCACTTCCAGGAGCCGCCCCCATTGCGGCTCGCCCACACCTCGCCGTTGGTCGTGCCAAGGTAGAGGCCCACCTGAGCGCGCGTGTCGTTCTTCATGGACTGGCGGAAAACGGTGAAGTACCCGTGCGCCTTGGGAAAGCCGCCATCCTGGCGCTTCCAACTCCTGCCACCATCGGTCGTCATGTAGGTCGCGGGACGCGCATCAGGGCTCGTCCTCGGCCAGACCGTCGTGCCGTCCATGGGGAACACCCACGCCGTGTTCGGATCGCGCGGGTGCACGCAGATCGGGAAGCCGATGTCGCCCACGGACTTCGGCATGTTCCTGCCGACGCGGACCCATGTGCCCTCGCGTCGGTCCATGCGATAGATTCCGCAGTGGTTCTGCTGCCACAGGATGTCCGGGTCGGAGGGCGACATGACGATGCAGTGCGGGTCCTGCCCGAACTCGCGGTTGGGTTCCGGGAAGAAGTCCGCGGTGGACCCCTTGTTCAGGTGCTGCCAGGTGGCTCCGCCATCGGTCGTCTCGAGCACCCCTCCGCCGGAAATGCCGAGATACATGTGCCGTGCATCGCGCGGATCGATGATGATCGAGTGCGTGAAGGGCCCCCCCGGCGCCGCCTCACCGAATCCCTCCTTGCCGAGGTCGGGGTGCTTGGTCAGGCCGTCGACGGAATCCCACGTGTCGCCGCCGTCCGTGCTCTTGAACAGGCCTATGGGAATGGTGCCGAGGAACCACGTGCCCTTCTCGCTGGCGTGACCGGGCGTCAGCCAGAAGTTGGAGTCGACGGACTTTCCCTTCTGTCCTTCGGGCGCCTTTTCGAAGGCGGGGGGCTTGGAGGCTTCCTTCCATGTCTTTCCGCCGTCGGTCGAACGATGGATAGTCGGACCAAGGTGCCCGGTCTTGCCTGCCATCAGCATCACCTTCCGGTCCCGCGGATCGTGGACGATGTGATTGACGACCTGGCCGAGCATGACCGGCCCGCTCAGCTTCCACGAGCTGCGCGCCTCGTTGCTCTTGAGCACAAATGCGCCCTTGAGGGTCCCAACCAGGATGGTCACGGGCCCCTTGGCGCCCGGGGACATGTTGCGCTTACGAATGGGGGCCTTCCGGGCCGGGGGCTTCGACGCGCGGACTGCCTTGCGCGGGGCAGACTTGGAAGTCTTGGTGCTCTTCGCGTTCTTCTTCATCTTGGCAGGCTCTCCTGGTGTAACCCCGCGCCGCCCCGCCGGTGGCAGTGCGCATGCGCTTCGGGCCGATGTTCGCTTCTCCCACAGGCCCGGCCCAGCGGTGCAAGCAAAAGCGAAAGTCCTGCATGAAAAGCACACCCATCGTGGTTGCGGCGCCGGGGCTACTCCCGCGGCGGATTGTCCGGAAGCTCGCGCAGGCGCAGGCGCTCGCGCACCTCCTCCTCGGACTCGGTCCCGGCGGTCGAGAGGTCCTCGAGGGTGATCTCCACCCGGCCCCCCTCGTCCCCGTCCCCAGCCTCGATCCGGACGGGTCCCATCGTCTCGACCAGATATCCGGCGAGGTCCCGGATTTGTTGCGGGGTAAGACCCTCACCCTCGATCAGTATCTCGCCATTGGGGCGGATTCTGATGGTGTATTCCTCTTCCGCCATGGGGAACCCCCGGGAGAATTGGCTTTACCGCCCGTGGGGGCGGGGGAAGCGTTCCGGCAACAACCACACTCCGAGAGCAGCCGGGCGGCCCCGATGGGCCGGGGCGCTCCCCAAGGACCCGACCATGACCAAGGCAGAACTCATCAACATCATCTCCGAGAACTCCGCCGGCGCCACCAAGGCTCAGGTGAACTACATCTACGACATGGTGTGGGAAACAATCCAGCGCGCCCTCGAGGTGGATGGCAAGTACACGGTGAGCGGCTTCGGCACCTTCGAAGTGCGCGACCGCAAGGCCCGCAAGGCCCGCAACCCGCGCACGGGCGAGATCGTGGATGTCGCCGCAAGCCGCAAGCTCGCGTTCCGTCCAGCGACCACACTCAAGCAGCGCTTCGTCCCGAAGGCCTGACAAACCGGGTCGGCACGCGCCCGCACCACATCGGCCGGGAGCCGAGGCATGGATAGGCTCGGATTTCAGGACACCCCGTTCCTGCCGGGCGGACAGTGGCATGTCCACGATGGACTGCGGCCCCAACCGCCCATCGTGCGTCCCTCCCCATGCCCGGCGGCCTCCACGCCGGCGCCCCCGCCGGGGGACGCCATCGTCCTGTTTGCGGGCGGCGACCTCTCAGAGTGGGTGGACCTCGCCACCGGGGGCCCCGCGAACTGGCGCGTCCACGACGGGTGCGCCCTCGTGCATGGCGGATCGATCCGCACGCGCCGGCACTTCGGCGACTGCCAGCTTCACGTCGAGTGGATGCCACCAAGCCCGCCGACGGGAGTGGGTCAGGATCGCGGCAACAGCGGCGTCATCCTGATGGGATTCTATGAGGTGCAGGTGCTGGACAGTCACGGCAACCCAACCTATCCCGACGGCCAGGCGGGGGCGATCTACGGCACCCATCCCCCGCTCGTGAACGCCATGCGCCCCCCGGGGGAGTGGCAGGAGTTTGACATCATCTTCACCGCTCCCCGGTTCGACGGGGACGCCCTGCGCGCCCCGGCAACGATGACCGTCCACCACAACGGTATCCTCGTGCACAACCACGTGGAACTCCTCGGAAGGACGGCGTGGAGGGCCGTGCCCGCGTACTCTCCGCACGCCCCCGAGGGACCGCTCGTCCTGCAGGACCACGGATGCGAAGTCCGGTTCCGCAACATCTGGATCCGGAGGCTCCGCGATTGACTGCACGCGCACGGGGCGCCCTGCCTTTCCCGTTGTTCCCGTGCACCCGTCCGCGCATTTCTTGGGAAAACGTCCAACCACGGAGCGAGACCCATGGCCGATGTCGAGAAGACCTTCAAGGTGAGCGATGAGAAGATGAAGGGCGCGGAGCGCGACCTTGAGAAGGACCTCGCCACCCTGCGCACCGGGCGGGCCAACGCGGCCATGCTGGACAGTGTCCGCGTCTCCGCCTACGGCAGCGAGGTTCCCATCAAGCAGGTGGCCTCCATCTCCGTCGGCGATGCGCACATGCTCGTCGTCCAGCCATTCGACAAGTCCCAGACCCATGCCGTCGAGAAGGCGATCCACGCCGCGAACCTCGGGATCACGCCGGTCGTGGATGGCCCCATCGTCCGCGTGATGGTGCCCGCACTGACGGAGGAACGCCGCAAGGAGCTCGTCAAGAAGGCGCAGGCGATGACCGAGCAGCACCGCGTCGCGATCCGAAACGTCCGACGCCACGCGAAGGACGAAATCGAGGCCCTCGGCAAGAAGGGCAAGAGCGGCCATGCCGAACTGCCCGAGGACCAGCTCAAGAAGGCCCTCGACCGGCTCCAGAAGTCCACCGACGAGCACATCAAGAAGCTGGACGCCCTCCTCGCAAAGAAGGAAAAGGAGATCATGACGATCTGACCCCGCGTCGCGGGCCGGATCACCGATCCCTGCGGTCCCCACATCCCTACCATCGACCGGTCCTCGGCGTCCCCCGGCGCGCGGTATCCAGCGTCCCGCGGCGTGGCGAGGACTCGCCCCGCGCCAGATGAACCGCGCCCGCGAGCGCGTCCAGCGCGTCGTCGTGCTCGATCCGCGGATGGTTGGCGAGCTCGATCCAGAACTCCTCGTCCAGCCCCGGCGACAGGGCCAGCGTGCCGCTCGCGAGGAGTGGCTCCAGCGCGGCGATCCGCGCCTCCTTGCGCTGGCGTGGGAGGACGCCCTCGGCGGGGAGGTCGGCCCGTGCGCCGGCTTGCCGCCGCCGCGCCCGCTCCGTCTCGACTGCATCGAGGAGGAGCGCCTGAAACGCCGTCGCCTCGACGCCAACGCGGGTGAACGGCCTCTCGCCGTGGGCATCGAACAGCCGCGCCACCTGCTCCGTCGGCGGGATGCGGCGGCAGGAGATGGACTCGGCGAAGAGGGTGCCGTCGCCGAAGGCGACGACGACCGCGAAAGCCGCGAAGTCGCCCCGCCCGCCCCTTCCGAGCGCGGTGTCGAGGTAGCCGAAGCGCGCCGCGCGGGTCGCACCGGGGATGCGGCGCTGCTCGCGCAGAACGCCCTCCGCCCAGGTGCCGACCATCAGCTCGTCGCCTCGGAGGATTCCGCGCAGCGCCGTCGCCGGGTCGAAGAGCGCATCCTCCGGCCCGAGGGGAGTGTTCTGCTTTTCCTGGTGGAAGGCGCGCCGCCCGAGCAGGTGCAACTGGGCCATCAGCTCCTCGATGTCTTCCTTCTCTCGCCAGAGGACGCGCGCACCCGCCTCCATCGCCCCGCGGTGCGCCAGGAAGTAGGCGCGCGCATCGCCGCGGCGATCCGCCCGGGAACGGTCCCGCAGGATCCCCTCCCAGGCGCCCCAAAGTGCGGTGTCCCGCGGGTACGACTCGATGGAGCGAAGGCGCATCGACTCGAAGTCGGGACGCGCGAGCAGGGTCGCAAGCAGGCCGCGCTCGTGGAGGACCGTCCCAATCGCCATGACGTGGGTGAAGGTGTCGCCGAGGTGCGCAACGACCTCGGCGAACCAGTCGCGCAGGTGTCCGCGGCGGCGCTCGCTCACGGCCGCGGAGGAGGCCTCCGCATCATCCAGGATGATCTTCGTCGGACGCCACGCCCGCTGGGAGATTCCGCGCATCTCGCATCCTGCGCCGAAGGCCTCGATGCGCACCCCCGGGGCCTCCAGCGCGAGGCGCGTGCATTCGACCCCACTTGCGACGCGCGACAGTTCCCCCGACTCGAGCTCGCCCCGGATCGCGCGCAGCCTCTGCTCGGCCTGCCTCTCCGTCGCGGAAATCAGGACGATGTAGCGCTCCCGGCGAAACACGAGGTCGTGCAGCGGGAGGATGAGGCTGGCGACCGTGGACTTTGCGGAGCCGCGTGGCGCCGCGAGCGCGAACCTCAGCCCGCGTCGGGACTCGAGGGCGCCTCCTCCCATCCGCGCGTGCCACGCAAAGAGCGTCCGGTGGAATGCGGCAAACGGGAGCCGGGCAAAGGCGGGCAGGAATCGTGTGGCGAAGAACGCCGGATCGCCCTCGGCGCGCGCGAGCACAAGCTCCCCGCGCGCCGCCGGGGACACCTCACCCAGCAGCCTCAGAAATCGCCCGTTCGACAGCCTCGAGATCGCGTCGCTCCTGGTCCCCATCGATGCCAGTCTCCCCCCCGGACAACTGTCGAAGCCGCACGCACAGCGTGAGCGCGTTGACCACCTCCCGCAGCGTGGCGGCCTCCGGCGGCTTTGCGGGTGCGGGCTCGGAGGCGCGGGCCTGCTCGGCCGCGAGCAGGCTGCCCTCGAACAGGTCGAGCCAGCGCGCGATGAGAGCCGGGAACCGGGCGCAAATCGCATTCAGGTCGCCGGCGGGGGCTGCAACCTCCACGTTCGGCATACTTCGCGGCGCGGACTTTACGGGCCTCGACTTTCGTTGGGCGGGCATGGGCTCCTCCGGCGGTTCCGGAAAACGGAGCATTCGCATGACCGCGCTGCAGTGACAGGGTGGACAAGGTGATGTCGTGGTCCAGCGCACGGTGCTGCCCGTCGTCATCGCCTTTGCCCCCCGTGTCGCCCGCGGCGACGGTTGCGCGTCCCGCGCACACCACCGCGGCTCCGCAACCCCACGGCACCCACGCCCGCTCCACGATCAACTTGCCGACCACTCCACAGCCAGCCGCGCACGGCTGGGCCGCGAAGCTGGCCTACGCGACGGTCTGCGTGGCATGGGGGACGACTTACTATGGCATCCGTGTCGCCGTGGAGACGATCCCGCCGTTCATCATGGGAGCCTCGAGGTTCCTGCTCGCGGGTGGGCTGCTGCTTCTCGTGCTCCTGGCCCGGGGCGTGAAGCTCCCCACCGCGAAGGACGCCGCGACCGCGGCCGCGCCAGGGCTGCTCATGCTCACTGTCAGCAACGGCCTCATCAACTGGTCGGAGCTTCACCTCGCGAGCAGCATCGTCGCCGTGCTGGTCATCATGTCGCCGTTCGCGTTGGTGGGGATATCGAGGTTCCTCGGAGAAGCGATCCCGAAGTCCACGTGGGCGGGGCTGGCGATTTCCTTCGTCGGCGTGGTGGCGTTGTTCTGGCCCGACCTGAGGCGGGCGCTGGAGAGCGGTCCGGCCGCCGAGTCCAGCGGCCCCCCGACCTGGCTGCTCGTGGGTGCGGTGCTCCTTGCCGCCTCGGTGTGGAGCGCCGGCAGCGTGCTGTCCGCGCGGCACAAGGTGGACTGCCACGTGGGCGTGCGCATTGCGCTCCAGATGCTTGCCGGTGGCGCCGGCCAACTCGCCATCGCGCTGGCGCTTGGGGAACCAGCGCGCATGGCCGCGCCATCGATGGACTCCGTGCTGGCAACACTCTACCTGGTGGTCGTCGGCTCGTGGCTGGGGTATGGGTGCTACATTTACATCCTGCGCGTCTTCCGTCCCGACGCGGTGTCGCTGGTGACCTACGTGAATACGGTGGTTGCCGTGCTGGTCGGCTGGGGACTCGGCGGGGAGACGATCACCCTCGCGACGCTGCTCGGCAGCGCGATCATCATTGCAGGCATTGCGGTGGTGAATGCGGGGTTGCGCGGCAAGAGCAAGGCTGATTGAGCTCTCATCCAGCGTGAATCAAGCGGCGTCGCGAATCAGAAGGGGAACGGTCCGTGGCCAGACTGTCACAAGATCGAACGGGTTCCGGGCTGCCGTGCCGGCCGGCGCATTGCGGTTCGGTGTTGGAAACCCAACCCCTTGGGGGAAAAGCTGCTCCCTACTGCCTCACGCGCCACACTTCCCCCTCAGATTGGACGCCGTTGGTCGGATCATACGTGTATGAGGTCCTACGGCCCGTGCCATTCTCCGCGCCTGTCGAACTGCCTGTCAGCAGCCTCAGCGACGGCTGTGAAACGTTGCTTGTGTAGATGGTCTCCGTGGTTCCGAACTCGTTGTCCAGCCCGAGACCTCCCTTGTGCATCAGCAGGTCGCCACCTTCCCCTTGGTCCACATCAGGGCCCCAGGATGAGAGGATCCAACCCTGCGTGTCGGAGAAGTATCTGAAGTTGGTCCCCTTGATGTCAGCGAACACATCGGGGAAATGGCTCGTCAGGTACGCCACGGGCGTGGTCAGGGTGCCAAGGGAGCTACCGGAGCGCGTCCTGAAAGTGCGGGCGAACCGGCCGGCCACCGGCGGCGACGCGTAGTACTGGGCATCGACCGATTGAACGTAGTCCAAAGTCATGGCGGGATATTGGTTGCTGTCGACGTAGTAGGACTCCAATCCGGCTGCCATCGAGCGCATGTCCGACTGGGCGCGCGACACTTTTGACCGCACCTGGGCCTCCAGGAAGTTCGGCACGGCAATCGCCGCGAGAATGGCGATGATGGCAACGACGATGAGCAGTTCGATCAAAGTAAAGGCGCGGATGGTGGGCATGTGGTGCCTCCTGGGGCGGGCGGCAACGGCTGGGGTGCGACAAACCACTCTTTGCCAACTGGAATGGAAACTTGAGCCTCCTGTGTGCGAACGTCAAGCGCTATGTTCATGAGCGGAATGCATGCGTGCATTCCGGATGATGCGGTGCAAAGGGCGATTGGTGCCATCGACGCCGCAGTACGGTACAATGCATCGCTGCTGTGCCGGAAGTCAGTAGCCGCTTGATTTCGCTGGATTTCCTTCGTCGTGGCCAAGTTGTTGCGGAAAAAAACTCAACTACACGGCTCATCGCCCCGCCCTGCGTGGGGCCGTCGTCCCGCACTTCCGAAGGGCATCGGGTCCGCACCTGCACCGCTTCTGCACGGAGCCGTCGCCCAACATAGGCGCCCCGCGAGGGTTACCCTCACAACGCCGAAAAGTCCGCGCCTTCCTGCAGGCCCACGACGAACTCCGTAAGCACGCCGCACACCTGGTCGATTTCGTTCAGGTCCCCGACTTCGACGCTCGTGTGCATGTAGCGCAATGGAACCGCGATCGTCGTTACCGGGATTCCTCCCCGGACCGTCGCCGCCGGGTCCGCATCGGTGCCGTGGCGGCCCGTCTCCGCGCGCACGCGGACGGGAATGCCCGCGCGTTCCCCCGCGGCGCACAGGGCGCGCACGAGTTTCTTGGATGCAAGCACGCCTGTCTTCACGATGGGTCCCTTGCCGAGCGGGAAGTCCCCGTCCTGCTTTTTGCTGTCGTCGGGGGTGTCGGTGGCATGCGTCACGTCGATGGCGATGGCGGCCGTGGGGTTCTTGTCGTAGGCGACGCCCCGCGCATCCCAGACGCCGCATTCCTCCTGCGCCGTGGATGCGGCATGCAGAGTCGCGGCGAGGCCACCCTTCCGCGCCGCCACGCGACGGAGGACCTCCGCCGCGACGAAGCAGCCGAACTTGTTGTCCACGCAGCGCGCCGCAATCCGCCCATTGAGCAGCTCCACTGCGTCACCGCCCACGACCCCCGGGGTTCCGACGGGTGCGAGCTTTTCTGCCTCGTCGCGCTTCGCCGCGCCTAGGTCGATGCAGAGGTCCGTGACCTCGATCTTCGCCGAATCGCGTTCCGAGCCCTTCATCAGGTGGATCGCCTTGCGGCCGATGACCCCGCGCACGATCCCCCCCGGCCCGAGCAGGCGCACGTGCTGGTTTACCAGCGTGGGCGCATCAATGCCCCCGATGGGCTTTAAGTAGAGGAACCCGGAGTCGTCGATGTAATGCACGAGCAGGCCGATCTCGTCGCAGTGCCCCATGAGCAGGATCGAGGGACCGCCCTCGCGTCCCCGCACTGTCGCCACGAGGCTTCCGTGCGCGTTGGCCACGACCTCGTCGGCATGCTGCGAGGCATCCGCCCTCCACAGGCGCTGGACTTCCCCCTCGTACCCGGATGGGCTCGGCGTGTTCAACAGAGACAGGAAGAACTCGACACGGTTGCGATCCACGGTGGTTGGCCTTTGGGGAGTGGCGCCGGCTGGGCGGCCTCTGCTATGAGCGACCGGTCATGACGGGGACAGTGGATTCTCTGCGCAGCCACCTGGAGCGGCTCCACGCGAAGTGGCACCGCGCGGAGTACCTCCGTGACGACCCCCTCTGGCATGCCCACCAATTCGAGCAGGCATGCGACCGGGAGGTCGCGGCGCTGGTCGCCGCAGGGTTCGCTTGGGGGAATGTACGCGCGATCGACGCCTCGCTTCAGCGCGCTTTCGCCGTTCTGGGGAGTGCACCCGCGAGGGAGTTGGCGGGGACGCCGCCCGGGGAGTGGCGCGCCCGGTGCCGCGGGTTGGTGCACCGCCGGATCCATCCCGCGGACGCCGCCTACCTGTTTGGCCTCCTGGGCGAGGCGATCCGCCGACACGGATCAGTCGGCGGATTGTGGCGCTCCGTCGATGATCCCTCGGAGGTCGATGTGGCCCCGGCAGGCCGCAGGTTCCTTATCGCGCTCGCGGCGTTCCCTGTCGAGCCCCCCCGGCAACGCGGTCGGACCAGGAGCGGCGCCGCCCTCCGTCCGGGCGTCGGGCTCGCGCCCTTTGGATTCGGCGTCCCGGACGGACACTCTCCCATGAAACGCCTCTGCCTCTTCCTGCGTTGGATGGCAAGGCCGTCGGACGGGGTGGACATGGGGTTGTGGCCGGATCTGAAGCCGGCACGTCTCATGGTGCCGTTGGACGTCCATGTCCTGAGGACTGCGCGCGAACTGGGCCTCACGGATCGCGCCGACGCGTCGATGCGAACGGCGCTGGAAGTCACGCGCGCGCTTGCTGCGGTTTGCCCGGAGGACCCCTGCCGCTACGACTTTGCGATGGTGAGGGCGGGAATCGCGGAACGCCGCCGTGGCGCAAGGGAAGGTTGATGCCCGAGAACGAACGCGCGGCAAAGGAGTCCTTTTCCTTGACGGGGGAGGGCTCCTGCCCGGTCATTGTTGAAACTTCAGTCCACACAACTGAAGGGCCGGCGTTTTCTGCCTGCGTCATTCATGGGCAGAGTTGGTGAAACGCGCGGCAACGTCTCTCCCTCGGGGATAGCCCGACCCTCTCACCGCGGACCTGACATCAGTCTTCCCTTCCGCGAATACCTGCCGGAGTCTCTATGCGCATTAACGAAGTCGCAGGCCTCAGCGGCGTCACGCCGAAAGAGGTTATGGAACTGGTCGAACTCAAGCGCGGTGCCCTCACCGAGCAGGGCTTCAAGATCAACAAGAAGCTCACCGCCTCAAGCACCCTGGACGACACCGTGGCGGCTGAAATCGCCGCCGAGTTCGACCGCCGCCGGCAGAATGCAAAGGCCTCCGAGAACGAGGCGGAGAAGAAGCGCGAGGCGGAGGAGGCCGAGCGCAAGCGCGTCGCCGAGATCAGGCGCCGCCAGGCCGCCGAGGAAGAGGAACGCAAGAAGGCCGAGGAGCGGCGCAAGGTCGCCGACGCCGAGATCGCCCGGCGGCAGGAGGAGCTCGCCCGCCAGCAGGCGGCCGCAGCACCCAAGAAGCCGGCGGCTACGAGTCCAGCCGCGGTGGCTGCCGCACCCGCACCGGCAGCCCAGGCGCCGGTTGTCGCCCCCGTGGCGCCTCCCCCTGTGGTCGCGGCGGCGCCAGCGAGCATTTCGGCACCGCCACCCACTGAAATCGAGAAGCCCGCGGCTCCTCCACCACCGGCGCCCGTGCCGGTGGCAGCCGCAGCCCCTGCTCCCGCCGTCGAGACACCCCCGGCCGCGCCCGTCGCACCGGCGGCCACCACGGTCAGCCCCGCCTCGGTCACGCCGACGGCCGTCCCGCCCGCGCCTGCTCCCCAGGCCGCGCGCCCTTCGGCCCCGGTGCCCCCGATGGTCCGTCAGGTCCAGCGTCCTCCGACCGCCGCACCCTCGAGCGGCGAGTATCGTCGCCCCCCCCGCGAAGGGGACTCGCGTCCACCGCGCGATGGCGACAGCCGGGGTGGTCCGCCACGCGAGGGCTACCGCCCGCCGCGCGAGGGCGCCTACCAGCCCCGCGACGGTTCCCCGAGGCCTCCCCGCGAAGGTGGCTACCAAGGCCGAGATGGTTCCCCACGTCCCCCCCGCGAGGGCGGTTACCCGCCCCGTGAGGGTGGGCCGCGCCCGCCACGCGAAGGCGGCTACCCGCCGCGCGAGGGCGGCTATCAGGCACGCGACGGCGCCCCGCGCCCGCCCCGTGAGGGTGGCTATCCCCCCCGCGAGGGCGGATATCCCCCGCGCGAAGGTGGCTATCGCCCTCGCGAAGGCGACTCCCGGCCCCCGCGCGTCGGTCCCGATGGGCGCCCGATGCGCCCCTCCGGTCCCTCAGACCGTCCATTCAACCGCGATGCGCGCGGTCCCGCCGGCCCCGGCAGGCCCCCGCGCCCCGGCGACCCGTCCCGCGGCCCAAGGCCAACCGACGGTCGCCCGGGCGGTCCGCGCCCGACAGGCGACCGCGGCGGCCCCGGCCGCGGCGGCTTTGGCGCAACAGAGACGCCCAGCGCCTCGGAAACCGAGGCACGCAACCGCCGCGGCGAACGCCGCCGCGATGGTCCGAAGGACCGCGCCCGCGAAACGACCGTGAAGGACTTCCTGGAGCAGGGCCTCGGCACCGAGCTCAAGGACTCCTTCGGCAGGCCGCGCACGCCCGGCGCCCCCGGGCGGCCCGCAGCGGCGCCCGGCGGCCCGGGCCGCAAGCGCACGCCGGGCGGCGGCGGCGACAAGCGCATCCGTCCCTCCAAGATCTTCGGCGTGGAGGAGGACGACTCCCTTCGCAACCGCAAGGGTCGCAAGCAGCGCGGTTCCCAGCCATCCGGGGACAGCTCCGCCCCGCGCCCCAAGGTCATCGCGCTGCACGGCGACTTCACCGTCTCCGAGTTCGCGCAGAAGTGCTCCATCGAGCCCGCGGAGGTCATCAAGAAGCTCTTCCTCATGGGAGAGCTGCTCACGATGAACCAAGTGCTCGACCCTGACCTCGCCGAGCTCATCGCCTCCGAGTTTGGCGTCGAGGTTGAGATCCACCGCGAGGGGGACACCTACGACGTCGAGGAGTTCGTCACGAAGGACGAGGAGGGCACGCTCGTGCCGCGCCCGCCCGTCGTGACCGTCATGGGCCACGTCGACCACGGCAAGACGACGCTGCTGGACCGCATCCGCTCGGCGAATGTCGCGGCGGGGGAGGCCGGCGGCATGACGCAGCACATCGGCGCCTACCACGTCTCGACGGCCAAGGGCGACATCATCTTCCTGGACACGCCGGGCCACGAGGCGTTCACCGCCATGCGCGCACGCGGCGCCCAGGTCACCGACCTCGTCATCCTCGTCGTCGCCGCAAACGACGGCGTGATGCCCCAGACCATCGAGGCCATCAACCACGCCAAGGCGGCAAACGTCCCCATCGTCGTCGCCATCAACAAGGTGGACGCCAATGGCGCCGACCCCATGCGCGTGAAGCAGGAACTGATGAAGTTCAACCTCGTCTCCGAGGAGTTCGGCGGCGAGACGATCATGGCCCCGGTTTCCGCGCTCAAGGGCACGGGGGTGGACAGCCTGCTCGAGATGGTCGCGCTCCAGGCCGAAGTGCTCGAGCTGAAGGCCAACCCGAACGCCAACGCCGAGGGCGCCATCATCGAATCGCGGATCGACCCGGCCCGCGGCGCCGTCGCGTCGGTGCTGATCCGCCGCGGCACGCTCCGCATCGGCGACGTCTTCATATGCGGGACCGAGACCGGGCGCGTCCGCGCGATGTTCAACGACCAGGGCAAGCCCGTCACCGAGGCCTCGCCCTCGATGCCGGTCGAGATCCTGGGCCTCTCCGGGAGCCCCGGGGCCGGCGAGCACTTCATCGTGATGCCGGACGAGGCCACCGCGCGCGAGATCGCCGACCGGCGCTCCCGCCGCCGCCGCTCGCGCGGTGCCCAGGCCAAGACCCACATCACCCTCGAAAACCTCGCGGAGCACATCGCCGAGGGCGAGGTGAAGACCTTCAACGTCGTCGTCAAGGGCGACGTCCAGGGCTCGGTCGAGGCCATCCGAGGCTCGCTCACCAAGATCAAGAGCACGAAGGTCGCGATCCGCGTGCTGCACTCCGGCGTCGGTGGCGTGACCACCGGCGACGTGCAGCTTGCCGACGCATCCGACGCGGTCGTGATCGGGTTCAACGTCCGGCCCGACGCAGAGGCGATCTCACTCGCCGAGCGGCTGGGCGTGGAGATCCGGCTCTACGACATCATCTTCAACCTGATCGCCGACGTCGAGAAGGCGATGGCGGGCATGCTGGCGCCGATCGTCGAGGAGAAGGAGGAGGGCCGCGCGCGCGTCCAGCAGCCCTTCAAGATCTCAGGCATCGGCACCATCGCAGGCTGCATGGTCGAGTCGGGCACTATCGCCCGCGACCACCACGCACGCCTCGTCCGCGACGGCGTTGTCGTGTGGAAGGGCAAGCTGGCCTCGCTCCGCCACCTGAAGGACGACGTGAAGTCGATCACCCAGGGCAAGGAGTGCGGCATCGGCCTGGAGCGCTTCAACGACGTCAAGTCCGGGGACATCATCGAAACCTACACCATCGCGGAGAAGGCCGCCTCCCTCACCGGGGAAGCCTGATCCTGCGAGCATCCACAAAGGGAGCGGGCGCCCCGCGAGGGGCGCCCGTTTTCGTTTCCGACCCTGGCTGGCACGCGGTCAGCGGAACTGCGACTCCGATCGCAGGACGATCCCGTCAGGCCGCGTCCACACGGCGCTCCACGTGTCCCCGACGCGTCCCTTGAGCACCGACGTTGGGGGCAGGGCCTTGAAGAACTCGGCGCTCTCGGGTTCGACCATCCCCTCGGCCGCCATGCGCTTGAGCTGCCCGGTCTGCACGTCGTAGTTCTCGATGTTCGCCTCCTCGGTGGAGAAGGTGTACGCCTTCATGTCCGCCCTGTCCACTGCGGCCAGGGAAGCCGAGACGTGCGGCTTCTGCGCGAAGGACTCGCCCGACCCGCCCGCAAGCCTGCGCAGCGCCTCCTGGAGCACGGCGTTGTCGAACGTGAGGACCATTCCCCCGGGGGCCAGCGTCAGCGACGGGGCGATGTCGGGCGGGATGCCAGCCTCGGCCTTCGGCTTGTAGTTCGCAAAGCCCTGCACCTCGCCCTTCTCGAGCGGCGCGGGATTTTCCGGGTCGTTCATCAGCTTGTCGAACAGGGACCCCAGCGTCGTCGAGGCGGGGGAACCGGGGATGAACCCGATGCGGAAGACGGACTTCGCGAGGGGGAGCATCTGCGCCGCGCTCGGATCGGCGGTCGGAATCCGGGCGAGTTCGTCCGCACTCAGCAGGTTGCGGTAGTAGAGGTGGTCACCGCCGAGCTGGCCGACCACGTCCGCCTCGAGGTTCACGCCGAGCTGGGCGTTGGCCATGCCGAAGACCATGTCCAGTCCGCCGTATCCCTCGGGGGAAACGGCGATGAGCAGCGCCCGCAGGTCGCGCATGAGCGTGCCGCCGTTGAGGGACCATGCGACCGCAAGCCCCGCCTCCGCGGGAACGGAGGACAGGACCCCGGGATCGACCGCGGGCTGGTTGTAGAGAAGGGAGAAGAGCCCCTTCTTCTCGGCGGGGAGCGAGTTCGCCAGCGCCCACTTGGCCCCGGAGCCCTCCAGCGCGAAAGTCATCAGGGCGGGGCCCGCGTCGGTCAGCCCCAGGCCACGGAAGTTGCGCTGCATCTCCTCGGCCTCGGGTCCCTCCTTGGGCGCGGATTCGGCGATGATGGCCGGGTAGTTCACGTAGAGCGAGAAGTCCGGCTTCGCGATTCCGGAGAGCGTGCGCGACTTCATGTAACCCTCGGAGCGCGCCATCGTGGAACTGGAGCCCGGGGCCGAAAGTCCGCCGATGTAGCGGCGCAGGGGTTCGGACTCACCGAACCCCATCGCGAACCGGTTCCCGACATGGGCATACTGCATGGTCATTGGGGATTGGCGCTTCAGGGGGGCGGGCGTTGCCGTCCCCGCTCCCTCGCCCGCCATCGGGGAGATCTGGTCCTCGACTTCCTCCTCCTCGATCCAATTCAGGGAGTACACGGTCGTCTCGCCGACCGTATAGGTGCTGCGCTTGGCGTCCGCCGGCAGTTCCGCAAGTTGCTCCTCGATGAGCTTGTCCACCGTCGCCCTCGCCTCGTCATTGAGGTCGAAGGCGAGGACCGCATCCGGCGAAGTCTGGGCCATGTTCCCGTCGGGCACCGGCTTGGGGAACTTCTCAATGTAGAAGACGCCCTCCTTGGATATCAGCTTGATGAGCTTGTCGAGGGGCACTTCGGACTCGGCCTCCTCCTGCATCTCGCGGGCGACCTCGTCGAACTTCTTCTCGACGAGCGCCCGCAGCTCGGCTGTCTCCGGGGCGTTCCAGACCTCGTAATACTTGCTGGCCTTGAAGCGGCTGGTCAGGTCACCGACGTCCTCGAGCAGGAACGCCATCTTTGCGTCGGCGGGTATGGCGTCGGCGAGGTCCCCCGCCCCCGCAAGCATCGGCGCGCCGACGAGTGCCAGCACTCCCAGGGTCCTGCGCAGGTTCGTCCTCATGTCATGCTCCTCTGTGGTTTGGGGTCGGGCCTGTGGTCCACCCCAAGAGATTGGTGTCGGGGCCCGTCAGTTTGGTGGAAGGTACTTGAAGCCTTTGTTTCGGTTCGTTTCGGAGTACTCGAAGGCCTTCGAGTTCCCAAGGAAATGGAGGATCAGCCCGGTCGGCAGTGCGAAGGCGATGCCCTCCTGAAAGGTGGCCTTGAGCGTGATGAGCCCGACCACGTTTCCCCGCGCATCCAGCAGGGGGCCCCCGCTGTTGCCCGGGTTCACGGCCGCCGTGGTCTGAATGTAGATGACGTCGTCGAAGTTCCGAGCCAGGGACGACACGATGCCCTCGCTGATGGTGTGGGCAAGGATCGTACCCCCCATGCCGGGATTGCCTACCGCGAACACCTGTTCGCCGGCCTTCAGCGAGTCAGGGGCCGCGACGGGAATTGGGACCAGTTCGACCTTCTCCTTTGCGAGGGCATCGAGGTCCACGCGGACGATCGCGATGTCGTAGATCCTGCTGAACGCCTCCACCTTGCAGTTGTCGAACCGCTTGCGCTCCCACTGCGTGCCCTGGGGGACGAACAGCGTCACGGTCTGGTACTTCTCATTCCCGACAACATGGTGGTTCGTGACGATGCGGCCCTGCTTGTCGAGCACCCATCCCGACCCTCGGCCGCGGGAGTTCGACACGAGCACAACGCTTCTCTTGGCGTGGTCGAGGATCTCCGTCTGGGACCGCGCCGACTTTGCGGAATCGCCGCGGAAGATGATCGCCCCGGTCGCCGGGTCCACGCTGCCCGCCCCGGCGCCGAGCCTTGGGGTGCCGGACTTCGCCTGGGCCTCGAGGTCCGCCTGCGGCACGCGGCGTTCCACGCTCGACACCGCGATTGGGACAATCTCCGAGCCCACGTCCACGAAGAGCGTGGTCGCCGTTTCCTTGACGAGGCGGCCGAACACCTCGCCGCCGCCGTGCAGAATCCAAAGTTCGCGCCCCCCCGCCGTCGTAGGGGCGGGCGTCGGTGCCGGGGTGACCGCTGCCTTTCCGGGGGTGGGCTTGTCATCCCCCGCGGCCGAACTGCCCCAGCCGACGAGGAGTCCCACAAGCAGCGCAACCACGCATGACCTGCGGCGCATGGGAATGGCTTTCCTTCCGGGTTGGACTGCGGGTGCCCCCGCGCTGGCACGGAATCGTGCCTGTGCATGCGCAGGGCGCCGCAACGTCATTCGGGGGTCGCGGACCGACGCAGAAGGTCGAAGGCGAGCGGGGAAAATGGCAGCCCCAGCACCTCCTTCACGAAGAGCGACTCCGCAAGCGCGTCGATCCAGGGGTCGCGAGGGGGCTTTCCCGCCTTCGCCACGAGCAGGTGGAACAACTCCCCCGCGAGGCTGACCACAGCATAGTCCTGAACCGACATGGGCCACTCCGCTAGCGCAGCCGCCAGCGACTCCATCTCGCGTTGCAGGTCGCCCCGGTAGAGTACTAGCGAACTTGAATCCCCAAGGTGCACAGCGTCGAACCGGGCAAACTCGGAGGTGCCGTCGTTCAGCACCGGTGACACACCCCAGCGCATGACGGCCCCGGACAGGCGCTTCCACTGCGCCTCCGCGTCCCACCGCCCCTCCCAGTCCCGTCGATTGCGCAGCGCAACGGCGGGCTTGATGCGCGCAAGTCCGGCCAGGACGCCCACGCGCGCACGCACCGCGTCCGCCACGGACTCGAGCTCCGGCGCGGGGGGGAACCCCTCACGGCCCCGCTTCAGGGCCCGCTTTGCCACCTCGTCCCAGGTTTCCGTAAACAGTTCGGCGTTGCTCAAGAAGCGATCTCCTGTCGCGTGCGGAGGTAGGCGAGTCGGCGGGACGAGATGTTGCTCGGTTCGCGACCGTGGAGGAACAGTTCCGGGTCGGCGCGCAGCATCGAGACTGCGGCCTCCACCGTCGAGCGGGCATCCATCAACTGGCACCTGGCCTGCCCAAGGCGGGCATCGCGCACGAGGCCCCGTTCGCGCAGGGCGGGCTCGATTGCGGGGAATCCCTCCGAGGATCCCGGAACCTCCACAAGCGGGAGCGGGATTGGGACCGATTCGAGCGGATCACGGATGAGGCCGATCTCGTAGCCCTGCCCGGGTGTGAAGGCGATGCTCAGGTAGGGCACCCGGGCGAGGCACTCGGCGAGGTGCAGGCTGCTGTTTCGCTCCTGCCCGACGCCCACCAGAAGTATCCTGCCCCCGGCACGCCGGACGGTGTCCAGCGGGCTTCCCTCGCCGAGCGGGCTGTGCCCGAGCGGGGCATGCGCGATCTCCCGGGCCATCGCGCCCCAGGCCGCGAAACTGTGGCTCGGGTGGCAACTGCGCAGGACTCCCGGCATCCTGCGGAACACCTCGGTCACAAGGCCGGTCGCGCTCGGTGTCTGCGCGTGGTCGAACGCGCCCAGGCTCCATCCCGCGATGTTGTACGTGAACGTCGGCATGACGAGCGTCCCGCCTGGTGAGACCGCCGCCTGAAGTACGCGCACGACGCTGGCGGGACCCCCCTCCACGTATCCGATCGACTTGAGGGAACTGTGCACAAGCAGCACGTCCCCAGGGCCGATGCCTGCGGCATCCAGGTCGCGCGCAAGGGAGTCGGGGCTGATACTGCGGCGCAGAATTCTGGGAATCACGGGGAAATGCAAGGGCACCACCGGCAGCGCGTCACGGGAAAACCCACAAGGGCGTCTGGCCTGCCGGATGCTCCCCCCGAAACGCTGGCCAATACGACCCACACGCAGGAGTTCCCCATGACCGTCCTCCGAACTTTTGCAACAGCGACCTTGATCCTGCTTCCGCCACTCGCAGGGTGTGCATCGCGCACCCCCGGGAATCGCCCGGGTTCCGACCTTTCTGACCGCCTGGTGGGATCGTGGGAGGGCTACCTCCAGTATCGCGACTACACTTCGGACAAGTACGTGCGGCTGCCGATGAAACTCGACGCGGTCAGAATCCCCGGACGGGCCGGCGCGATGCGGTGGGAGTACACCTACGATGACGGGCCCGGCAAGACGGTCACTTCATCGGAACTGGTCGCCATCGACCGGCGCGCCGGGACTGTGACGCTGTCCGAGTTGGACGGGAAGGAGTCCGAGCGGTTCGACGTGATCATGGACCGTCAGGATGCGGGGGGACGAGAGATGATGGTTCTCCGCACAATGGGCTCGGACGACAATCGACCGGCGACCAGCCTGAAGACACTGACTGTCCAGGACGGGGAGTTCAGCATCCTCAAGCTCGTGCAGTTCGACGGGGCGGAACTGGAGTACCGCAACCACTTCACGGTGCGGCGATCGGCGCCCGCGGCGGACGCGCAGCCTTGACCCAAGCCCCGAGCGGGCGGGTAGGATCGCCGCGTGGCCGTTCCGCGGCCCGAACACCCCCGGCAGGATGACATGATGAACGAGATGGTCAATGTGACGGAGATTCGCGACAGGATCGCCGCGGCGCTCGAGTCCGAGCGCGCAAACTTCATCGCGGACACCGCGCGCCTGGTCCAGTTCGAAACGGTCTCCGGTGGCGAAGGGGCAGTCGAGGCCGCCTACCGCGAACAGATTCCCCGCGCGATCGAGTTCCTCCGCACCGTCTCGGAACGAATGGGCTTTGCCTTCCGCTCGAAGGCGGGACGCTGGGCGGAGATCGCCTGGGAGCAGCCCGGGCATGGCCGCCCGACCATCGGCGTTCCCGTGCACATCGACGTCGTCTCGGTCTCGGCCGGATGGACGCACAAGCCATTCTCCGGCGACATCGCCGACGGCTACATCTGGGGGCGCGGCACCCAGGACGACAAGGGGCCGCTGATGATGGCCCTCTACGGGCTCTATGCCGTCAAGAAGGCCGGCATCGAACTGCCCGTCGACGTGCGCATCATCGTCGGAACCTGCGAGGAGATCGGGGACTGGGAGGACATCGCGGAGTACCTCGGCGAGCGCGGCGCGCCGGACTTCGGATTCACCCCCGACGCGACTTTCCCGCTCACCACCGGCGAGAAGGGAATGGTCACCATCGAGTTCTCCGCAGATTGGGCGAAGGGCGAGCCGGATGCGGACACGGGGCTGGAGTTCCGCTCGCTGGCCGGCGGCACCCGCTCCAACATCGTGCCGGACAAGTGCGAGGTCCGGCTCGGGTACCCTGGGGAGAAGAAGGCCGAAGTGATGCGCGAGCTGATGCGCGCCGCGACCGACTTCACTGTCCAGAACCCCAAGGCCAACGTCACGCTCCTGCCCCAGACGGCGAAGTCCGCCGATGCCTCCCCCGAGGTCGAGGTGACCTTCCTCGGCAAGGCCGCGCACGGCTCGACGCCGGAGGTCGGGCACAACGCAGCGGTGGACGCACTGGCCTTCTTCGGCGACGTCGCGACGCTCCCCGCGGGTGTCCGTGCATTCACGCAGTTCCTCCACATGGTCGGCAGGGAACTTGATGGCAGCAATCTCATGGCGGCCTCCTCCCACCCCTTCGTGGGCCGGACAACGGTCAATCTCGGGGTGGTGGACGTCGGACCCTCCCGTGGCACGGCGCTCCTGAACGTGCGGCCGACGATGGGCCTCACGGTGGCCCGCGTCCTTGAACTCGCCACCGACGCGGCGGGCGCATGGACCGAGGCGACCGGCCTGACGGTGCATGCGAAGATCCATGGCAAGGCGATGGATGCCATCTTCATGGACCCCGACTCGCCAAAGGTCTCCCCCTACCTGCCCGCCCTCCAGGCTGCATTCAGCGCCGTCACGGGACGCGAAGCGACCCTCCAGGCGACCGGCGGCACCACCTACGCCAAGGCGCTTCCGGTCTGCTGCGCGTTCGGGCCGATCCTTCCCGGGACCGACACGGAACTCGCCCACCAGGTGGACGAACGCATTGCCATCGAATCCCTGATGCGCAACGCCACGATCTACGGGACAAGTTTCGCCCTGATGAAGTAGCCACGCCGACCCGCGGCACCGAAAGCCCCCAAGCCATGGACATCATTCAGGTCAAGTGCCCGGACTGCCCCAACGTCCTGATCGTTGACCGCAAGACGGGCAAGGTCCTGGAAGTGCGGCGCCCGATCGCCGAGGACACCTCCGGCGACCGGTTCGAGGATGCGCGGCGCAAGGTCCTCGGCACGCACGAGCGCGCGGAGCAGAAGTTCGCCGAGGCCAAGGACAAGCAGAAGGGCCGCATGGCCGAGCTGGAGAAACTCTTCGATTCGCGGAAGAAGGAGCTGAAAGATCAGCCCATCGAGAAGCCGGAAGGCCTCTTCGACAACGACTGACGCGCAGGCTGCGGGTCGTGCGTCGCTGGAGCGGGTTCTCGCGTCCGTCGATCGGACGCGGGAGGAGGACTCCCGTGCCGACGGCCCCCGCTGCGCCGAGTGCTACGACACCGGACTGGTCGTCGGGGCGGACGGCCTCGCGAACCCATGCCCATGCGGCACCCTTGATCGCCGCAACCTGGAACGCCGCATCGCCGAGTCGGGGATCCCGCCGAGATTCGCCCAAAAGACCTTCGCCACGTTCTCCGCGTCCTCCCAGGCCCACCGCGAGGTGCGAGACACGGCGAAGTCCTTCGCGGAGAGCTTCGACCCCGGCACGCACGACGGGCTGCTCCTGCGCGGACGGACCGGCTGCGGCAAGACGCACATCGCCGCGGCGATCCTCCGTGTCGTCATCCAGCGCGGATTCGCCGGCCGGTTCGTCAACTTCCAGAATCTCCTCGCCCGCCTGCGAGAGTCCTATGGCGCGCAGAGCGACGAGGCCGAGGCCGCCATCCTGGGTGAACTCACGGGCGTCGACCTGGTCGTCATCGACGACCTCGGCGCGGAAATGACCACAGACTGGGTCCGCGACAGGCTCTACCTGATCGTCAATGAACGCTACGAGGCGGACCGCCCACTCGTGATCACGACCAATTGCAGCGAGGCCGAGCTCGACCAGCGCATCGGTCCCCGCACCGCATCCCGCCTGTACGAGATGTGCGGCCTTCCCTTCCCGCGGTTCCCGGAGGCCGACTGGCGCCGGGCGCAAATGCGGTGAACACCACGGCCGGCACGCCACAGCACGCCGCGGCAAGAGCGGCCGACAGCCCAAGCGCCAGGACTCCCATGGACCGGTCCCTGCACATGCCACAACTCCCAGTCTCCGACCCGCGTCTCATCCCGATAGCGGACAAGGTGCACGCAGGCGAGCGCCTGGACTTCGAGGACGGGCTCGCCCTCTATGCGAGCCACGACCTGCCCGCGATCGGCGCGCTTGCCAACACCGTCCGCGAGCGACTCCACGGTGCGCGCACCTACTACAACATCAACCTCCACATCAATCCGACGAACACCTGCTTCATGTCGTGCAAGTTCTGCGCGTTTGGCAGGAAGGCCTTCAACCCCGAGTCCTACATCCTCAAGCCGGAGGAGATCGTGGAACGGGCGCGGCGCCAGATGCCCGAGGGCTGCACCGAGATCCACCTCGTGGGCGGGCTCGATCCGCGCCTCAAGATCGAGTACTACTGCGGCTATGTGCGCGCCCTTGCGGATGCCTTTCCGCACGTCCACATCAAGACACTAACGCCCGTGGAGGTCGTCTTCATCGCACGCATGTCGAAGATGACGATCCGTCAGGTTCTGGAGATGCTGCGCGAGGCAGGGATGGGTTCTATGCCCGGCGGCGGCGCGGAAATCTTCGACGAGGAGATCCGCGAACGGATCTGCGAGCACAAGTGCGACGCCGCAGGCTGGTTCGAGACGCACCGCGAACTCCACCGCATGGGCGTGCGCTCGAACTGCACGATGCTCTACGGCCACATCGAGGAACCGCGCCACCGCATCGACCACCTGGTGCGCCTGCGCGCCCACCAGGACGAGTTCGGCGGCTTCCAGTGCTTCATCCCGCTTTCCTTCCACCCGGCCAACACGGCCTTCTCGCACCTGCCCGCCCCGACGGGGTTCCTCGAACTCCAGACGATCGCCATCTCGCGGCTGATGCTCGACAACATCCCGCACGTCAAGGCCTACTGGATCATGCTCGGGATCAAGCAGGCGCAGCTCGCGCAGTGGTTCGGCGCAAACGACATCGACGGCACGGTCGTGCACGAGGAAATCTACCACGACGCCGGCGCAAAGACCCCGCAGGGCATGACGGTCGCCGACCTGGAGCACCAGATCCGCGCCTGCGGCCGAGTGCCCGTGCAGCGCGACACGCTCTACAACGAGGTCGCGGCGCCGGTGGGGGTGTGAGGGGGG
>CAZUCD010000024.1:3015-32874 GCA_964618855.1 uncultured Candidatus Sumerlaeota bacterium | reverse complement strand
GCACCAGCTCGTTGCTGCGCGTGTGCTTCTCGTAGGAGAGCGGCTCGCTCCGCCGCGGGATGGTGTGCGTGACCTTCGGCATCAGTTCCTCGGCGAAGGCGCCGAAGAGAAGCCAGCGGTTCTTGGGCATCTCCTGCAGCAGGTCGAGCACCGCCTTCCGGAAGGGTGCGATGTTCACCAGCCCCTGGGGCTCGGGCTCGACGTGGATCGTGTTCCCCTCGATGAACTCCTCGTTCCACTCCGTGGCGGTCAGCCACCAGGTCAGAAGGTCCACATACGCGGACTGCGCGTCCTTCAGCCAGTCGAGGAACGACTGCGAGACGCGGAAGGTCTTGCCGGTCGAGACGAGGAACTTCTTCTGGATCGCGAAGAGACTGAGGAACTCGACGTACTTGAGCGACTTGAATCGCGAGACGAGCGGCATGACCTTGCGCAGGTCGTTCTTGCCGATCCCTCCTGTGGCGAGCACCTTGACGGGGTGCCGGTCGAGGTAGTCGCACAGCGCGACCAGGTCCCTCAGCACCGTGTTCGAGTTGTCCAGGATGACGTTCGGCGTCTTCTCCTTCGTGACGACGGAGACGCTGTCCAACTCGCGGAAGGTGCGCGTGTCGGGCTGGTAGTGGTTCGAGATGATGTACAGCAGGTCGCGCGGGATCATCAGCAGGTTGCTGTACTTGTTCCCGCCCTGGAAGGCCGTGAAGACGAGCCCGCTCGTGTTGAGAAGCCAGTGGAGCGCGTCCACGCGCTGATGGTCGTACTGGCGCTGGATGTTCAGCTCGAGGAGGTCGCGGTAGACGCTGACGCCCTTGCGCTGCTCCAGCAGCGTGAAGATCTCCCGCGGACCATCCGGCAGGCGGTCGATGTAGCGGCGCAGGAACTTTGGATCGAGCAGGTTCTTCCGGATCAGCCAGATCAGGTAGTTCTTGCAGTTGCACTCGACCTCGAGCCTGAGGCCCTGGGTCGCGATGTGCTTGAGTTCATTCGTGCTGAATTCCTTGAGGAAGTTGCCGAGGTAGCCCTCCCAGTAGCTGGGCAACTCGACGAAGCGCAGGAAGGGCTCGGGGATCCCCACGAGGAGGAGCGGCTTGCCGAGGTCGGGGACGTCGTCGAAGAACACGATGCCCCGGTGGGCGAGGCTCTTCACGACGGCGGCCATCTGGCGCACGTCCCCCTCGAAGTAGCGGTGCGTCACCTCCTCGGCGTCGAGGTCCCCCCCGTGAATTGCCAGGAAGTTGACGAGGCCCCGCTCCTCCTCGGTGAGCGAGTGCGTGGCGCGCTCCCACAACGGCCGGATCTGCAGGCGCTGGTAGAGGTTTGTGACGAGCGCGCTGCGCCTGTCGTCCTCCCCCTTCAGCGCGGAGAGGTCGGCAGGCGAGATGCCCCAGTGGGATTGGATCCCCTCCAGGTAGTCCGCCGTCAGCGTCTTCAGGATGCTCTTTAGCTTCATGCCGTCTTCTTGGGCCGTTCCGTGGATTTCACTGGGGGTCTTGTCCGCCTCGACCGGGCTCGAGGCGGCATCATGCGGGCTTCGCTCCGCCCTTTCCCGCTCCTTCCAACTCCGGCTCGTCGGAAAACTCAATGCGATACTTGTAGCCCTGCTCCGCGAGGAATCGCTGGCGCTTGGACGCGAACTCCTGTTCGGCCGTGTCACGCGAGACAATCGAGTAGAAGTGGGCGATGTTCGCGACCCCCTCCCCCTTGGGCCGCAGGACGCGCCCGAGCCTCTGCGCCTCCTCCTGACGCGAGCCGAAGGTCCCGCTCACCTGGATCGCCACGTTTGCATCCGGCAGGTCCACGGCGAAGTTCGCCACCTTCGAGACGATCAGCAGCCGGATGTCCTTCGACTTGAACCGCGAGTAGAGTTCCTCGCGCTCCTTGTTCGGCGTCTTGCCCGTGATGATCGGCGCGCCGAACTCCTTCGAGAGCATCTCGAGCTGGCTCAGGTACTGGCCAATGATCAGGACGTTGTCACCGCGGTGGCGTTCGAGGAGTTGGTGAAGCACCGGGAGCTTCGCGGGGCTCTCGGAGGCGAGGCGAAACTGCTCGCGCGCGTCCGCCACGGCGTATTCGACCTTGAGCGCCGAGGGCATGGGCACGCGGATTTCTATGCATTCCGCAGTCGCGATCCACCCCTGGTTCTCGAGCGTCTTCCACGGCACGTCGTACTTCTTCGGGCCGATAAGGGAGAAGACATCGTCGGCCATGCCGTCCTCGCGCACCAGCGTCGCCGTCAGGCCCAGACGGCGCCTGGCCTGAATCTCCGCGACGCTCCGGAAGACGGGCGCAGGAAGCATGTGGACCTCGTCATAGACGATCAGGCCCCAGTTCTGCGCGTCGAAAAGTTCCATGTGGAGGAACTCCTCGGTCTTTTTCTTTCGAAAGGTGAGGAGTTGGTACGTGGTCAGAGTCACGGGACGTATCTCCTTCACCTCGCCGCTGTACTCCCCGACCTCGTCCGCCCGGAGTGTCGTCTTGTCGAGAATCTCCGCCTTCCACTGCCTCAGCGCCGTGATGTTCGTGGTCAGGATGAGCGCGCGCTGGCCGATGCGCACCATGGACGCGATGCCGATTACCGTCTTTCCGGCGCCACATGGCAGGACGAGCACGCCACTCCCCCCGCGTGCGCTTCCCGCCGCATAGAAGATGTCCACCGCGTCGCGCTGGTAGGTCCGCAGTCCGAATTCGCGTCCCCCCAGGGTGTCGACGCGCAGGGACATCGCAAGCGCGTCCCCCTCGACGTACCCGGCGAGGTCCTCCACGGGGAACTTGATCTTGATCAGCGCCTGCTTGAGCAGTCCGCGGTGCTTCGGGTCGACCTTCCACACAAGCTCCGACTCTTGCGCGAGGAGGTAGGGCTCCACCTTCTTGTGCCGCGTGACCATCTTGATGGTGGAGGGGTCCTCGGAGGTGAGCAGAAGGTCCCCCTCGCGGGCGATCAGCTTCAGCCGGCCGTACCGGCCGGATTGCTCCCGCACTTCCACGAGGACCGACTCGGGGACGGGATACTTGGCATACTTGAGTAGCGCGGCGCAGACGTCGTCCGACGTCACGCCGGCGGATGCCGCGTTCCACAGGCTGAGCGGCGTGATGCGGTAGGTGTGGATGTAGTCGGGGGACTTCTCGAGTTCCGCGAACCCGGCAAGCGCGTCGCGCGCCTCCTCGTAGAGGGGACCATCCGTCTCCAGCAGGACGGACATGTCACTCTGGATGATCATCGGGTTCTTCGGATTGAAACCTTGCATGGGCCTGCCTGGGGGGTGTTCGGTTCTCGGAATCAAGCCGGCGGGTTGTCAACTGCGCCGCCGGACGGCTGGGGTGGGGGCAGCGGCGGGTTCACCCCTGCCCACGTTCTCGGGATAACTAGCCAACGGCGGAATGTTCCGTCAACTCGGAACAAGTCTTTTATCAATCCTTTTCCCTCGTCCCGGGAGGAGGCTGGAAAGCGCATCTTCGGAAACATGTGAATGACTGCCGCGCTTGCGGCGGAGCGTGCCAAAAAGCTACCCCTTGTGTGCGAGAACTGCCCGATGATCCGCATCTTGACGCTTCTATTGGCACTTTTGGTGCCATTCGTGGGTCCCGCCGAGGGGATTGACACCTCCGGCACGCTACCGCTCGCACGCCCGTTGAGGATCGGCTTTCTCCGCGGTGCCCAGGAGGGAACCCCGCCACCGTCGGAACTCGAGAGCATGGTCCGTTCGTTCAAGTCCAAGGTCCCCCTGGTCGAGGCACTCCGGTCGGCGGGATACGAGGGCACGGCGCTCCTGGCGTGCGACGGTGGGGAGGACATGCTGCGTAGGCTCGACGCCGGCGAGTTCGACCTCGCCTTTGCGCCGGCGAAGGTGTTTGCCCGGCAAACCGGTGGCTACAGGCCCATCCTTCAGTCCCGCCGCGCGGGGGACAAATTCTCACCGCGCGGGGGTCAGGTGCTCCGCACGGGTGCGCTGATCGTCAGCCGGCGCAGCCCACTCTTTGACGTGCAGAGCCCTTCCCCCGAGGAGGTTTCGCGCCAGCTCGCGGGGCACTACTTCGCCGTGGTCTCGACGCAGAGCGTCGCCGGGTTCGTGGCCCCGCTGAACCTCCTCGCGAGGGACTGCGGCCTCACCCCGCAGCAGATGAGGTTGGTTTGGTTCGACAGTTCGGAGGAGACGGCTCGCGCCGTGATCGCAGGCCTCGCCGACGCGGGTGCATGCGAGGCTGGCGCGTTCCAGCGCGTGCTGTCGGAGGCCGGCAAGGCGCCCGACGGAGGACCCCTCGCGCGGGCGATACGCTTCACCGAGCCCCTCCCCACCGATCCGGTCGTCGTGCGCGCGGAGCTGATGCCGGACCAATCCGTGCCCGGGCGCCTGCTTCGCGCGGCGATCCGGGAGCACTTCGCGCAACCCGAGGCTCAACTGCAGTACCAGGAGGCGGACGCCGAGGCTTGGCGCCAGGTCCCCGCCCTCCTCGCGGAGTTCGAGGCACGCGCCGGAGTCGTGCGCCCTTGAGTGCTCCCCGGCCCGCACGATGGCCCATCCTCGTCGCACTGGGGCTGCTGCTCGCGGCGACCGCGACCCTCCTATGGCTCCGTGGGCGGCTCCTGCGCGAGGAGGAATCCGCCATCGCAGGCACCGTGAGGCTCTTCGCCGAGGTCGACGCCCTTGGGCGCCCCGAGAACAGGCAGGTTCGCTTCCGCGACGTCGAGGCGCTCGTCAATGCCGTCGAGGCGAGCGACCTGGTGATCGAGCTGCGTGCGTCGAAGAACGTGGCGGGACTGGGCGAAGTGACGGTGGTTCCCTTTGCCGCCGACCTGGCCCAGCCCGGATGGCGCGACGATGGAGCATGGCACCGCCTGCCCGTCGGGCGCGGACCCGACGGCTGGCTCTACTTCCGCCTGGATGCGCGGGGGCGACTCGCCGTCGACTCCGTCATCATGGCGTTCTCTGCCCTCTTCCTCATAGGCATCGGCGCTCTCCTGATGCGCCAGCGCGAGAGGGAGACCCTTCTATCCCGGACGGTGGTGGAGTTGGAGGAACGACGTGCCGAGGTCATCCGGCTGGAGCGCCTGGCGCTGGCCGGGCAGCTCTCAGCCAACATCTTCCACGACCTCAAGAAGCCGGTCCTGAACATCAAGCATGAGGTGGATGACGCGCGGGACTCGGGACCCTCCCCCGAACTGCTCGAGACGCTCGCGCAACAGACCGAGCTGTTCCTGCGCATGATGCGGGAACTCGGCTTCGAGGACTTCGTGCGCGGCGGGCGCGACGTCGCGGAGTGGTGCGACCTGCGCGACGCGGTCGAGCGCGCCCTCCGCCTGGTGCGCTACGAACGCCGCGACGTGGAGGTGATCCTCGATGCCGAGGAGGGCGTGCCCCTCGTCATGGCCGTGCCCCATAGGCTCGTGCAGCTCTTCTCGAACCTGGCGTTGAACGCGTTTCAGGCGATGCAGGGACGGGGCACCCTGCGCATCGGCATCCGCGCGGGCGAATCCAAGTGCACGGTCGTGCTCGCGGACTCCGGACCGGGCATACCGCCCACCCTGAGGGAGGCGCTCTTCTCGCCGTTCGCGACGACGAGGGCGGAACAGGGAGGTTCGGGTCTTGGGCTCTACATCTGCCGCAAGATTGTCACCGACCTCGGGGGCACCATCACCCTGGACGAAACGGCTGGTGGCGGGGGTGCTGTCTTCCGTTTGGAACTGCCCGCCGAACCCGGGTCACTTGCACCGCGCTGAAATCTCGACCCGAACGGGCTCCGATGCACCGGGACCTGCCAGCCGATCCACCTGGTCGCACAGGCCGACGGCCTCCGGGCAGTTCCCCGCGTCGAGTTCGATGAAGGCCGCGTTCATGAGCACGGTCGGATCCCGGGGCGCCGCCTCCGCCGCGCGCCGGGCGTAGCCCGTGGCCTCCTTGAGCTCGCCCTCGTCGCGCATCAGGAGCGCCATCTGGATGAGCGCATTGCCCTCGTCCGGGTGCAGCTTGAGCACGTGCTCGAGGTCCTCTCGGGCCTTCATGTTATCCCCAGCCATGCGCAGGGCCACGGCGCGGGTGAACCTCGCGTTGAAGAAGTCCGGGTGACGCTCCACGATCGGGTTCAGGCGCTTGATGGCGCCCTCAGCCTGCTTCACCTTTCGTTCCGGGTCCTTCTCCATCGCGAACACATCCTTGACGGCGGCCTGGAACTTCTTCTCCTCGTCGGGAAACTGCACGGCGAAGAGCGTGCGCTCGGCGCCGCGGACGGTCCATGAGTCCCCCGCCTTGCGCGCGTCCTCGCGGGCGCGGGTCAACTCGGCGACAGCAGCTTCGCGGTGCTTCTTCCCCATGCGGGAGAGCGCCGCCCCCCGGTCGTACCGGATGCGCGCGTTGTCCGGGTGCTTTGCCAGCGCGAGCTGGTAGTCCGCGGCGGCATTCTCGTGCTCCCCCGACTGCATCAGGTAGTCGCCCCACATGAGCAGGCCGTTCTGCTCGAACCTCTTCGCATCGATGGCGCGGATGAAGTACTCCCGCGCCTTGGCCGTGCGGCGCCCCGCGATCGCGGCCTTGATGGCGTTGTTGTAGAGGATCCCCCAATCGGGGTCCGCGAGGAGCGCCGCGTCGAACGCCGCGAGGGCTTCGTCGAACTTGCCCTGCATCGCAAGCGTCACGCCGAGCTCGTTGTTTACGGGAGCCGCCGGCGCACCCATTTCCCGAGCCTTCAGGAAGGCCATCTCGGCACGCGGAAGGTCGAGGCGGAGCCGTTTGTTGAGCGTTCCGATCCACTGCCACGCTGAGTAGAGGGTAGGATCGGCGTCCGCCGCCCTGTCGAACGCCGCCAGCGCCTCATCATCCCTGTCCGCTGCCTCCAGCGCCTCGCCATAGGCGACCCAGACCGTGCCGTTCTTCTTGTTGGCCTCGGCCAGCGCCGCCAACTGCGAGACTTTGGCGTCCGCAGGGAGGTTCTCGTCTCCGACGAGCAGCAGCGCCTGCGAAGTCGCATCGTCGAGCTTGTGCACGGTCTCCGCCTCCTGGCCGGCTGCCATCGAGAATAGTACGAACGCCGCGAGGCACGCGGCTTGCCCGCAGCGCATGCGGCCCGGCAATGATCGACGAAGCTTGGACGACAAGGAACCACCCCCATGAATCGTGATGAACTGGCCGCAGGACTGGAAGCCAATCTCGCCGAGATGATCGACCTGTTCGGTACGGACGAGAGATGGTTGGACAGCTCCTACGCCCCGGGCAAGTGGCCCGTTCGCGACATACTGACCCACGTGGCCGACACCGAGTTGGCCTATGTGTGGAGGTTCTGCCGCGCCGCGGCCGAACCCGGCTCCGCCGTCGAGGTCTTTGACCAGGACGCCTGGGTGCGGGAGCTCGGCGGATCGCGCCGCTCGATGGCCGCCGCGTGCGCCCTCTTCGCGGCCACGCGCGGCATCCTCATAGAGCATGTCCGCACCATGCCCGATGGGCACCTGGCGCGCGCGTGCAACCATCCGGAGCGAGGCGCAGTCCCAGCCCTGCGCTGGGCGGAGATCTCGCTCAACCATGCCCGCCACCACGGCGGACAGGTGCGAGCCATCCGCGAGGGCCGCCCTTGGACGCCGCCGAAGGGCTGACGACAGCGACCGAGCCCGTCGCATTCCTCGCCGGTCCCACCGCCTCCGGCAAGACCTCCGCCGGAGTGGCCCTGGCGCGGGAGTTTGGACTCGCGATCGTGTCCGCAGACTCGATGCAGGTGTATCGGGGGGTCGAGATCGGCACAGCGCAGCCAACCATGGCCGAGCGCGGAGGGATCCCGCACGAGCTCCTTGGCGTGGCGGAGCCCGGGGAGGAGTTTCATGCGGCGCGGTTCGCCGAGGAGGCGCGCCGCGCCATCGCGCGGCATGCGGGAGAGGGACGGCGCTCGCTGGTCGTCGGGGGAACGGGCCTTTGGATCCGCGCACTTCGTTCCGGCCTGTTTGCGGGGCCGGGGCGCTCGGATGAAATCCGCTCGCGTCTCCGCGCGATGATGGCGGCGGAGGGCGTGGCGGCACTCCATGCGCTGCTGGCGAATCGTGATCCGCTCGCCGCGGGTGCCGTCCACCCAGCCGACCACGTTCGCGTCATCAGGGCACTGGAGGTTCACGAGTTGACCGGGCGTTCGATCATCGAGTGGCACCGCGAGGACGCGGCCCGGCGCGCCAAGCTGCCCCCTCCCCGTCCGATGGTGGTCGTGACGCCCGACCGGGCTGCGCACGAGCGGGCCATCACAGCCCGCATCGATGCGATGTTGGCGGCCGGCTGGCTAGGGGAGGCGGAGGGGCTCCTCTCGCGCGGGCTTCCCGACCACGCCCCGCCCATGAAGGCGCTCGGATATCCGGAGCTGTTCGGCGTACTGCGGGGGGAGCACTCGCTGGAGGAGGCGCGTTCGCTGATCGTGGTCGCGACGCGGCAACTCGCCCGCGACCAGCGCAAGTGGTTCCGGTCGGAACTGCGCGCAGAGCACATGCCACCGGGGGTCGCACTCGAGCGCCTGCGCGACATCATCGCGCGCGGTTGAGCCCCTTGAGGAGCCTGTGCTGGCTCGAGGACATCGGTAGCTTCTCCGCTTCCGCGGGAACAGCCCACGCGTGGTCGGAGTGGCGCCTCACTCGAGGCTCAATGCGGGAAGGGAGCACCAACCCTGCGGCGTGGAGGCGGATGCGCGTGTTCATCACCGTATGCGCGATGACAACCTCCAGCGGCTCGGGCCGCGCGGCGATCCCGGTCGTCTCCAGAAGGACGCGGGCCGCGGCCGTGGACAGGTCCTCCCCTGCGTACGCCTCCCCACGCGGAGTCTCCCACATTCCCGCGAATGAACCGCCCTCACCCCGGCGCAGCCAGAGCCACTCCTCCCCAGCCTGCACGATGATGGAGACGTGCCGAACGGCGTGCTTGGCGGCGCGCGGGGAGAGGACGGGGTATGACTCCGGCCTGCCCCGAGCGTGCGCGGTGCAGAACGACGACACGGGGCATTCATGGCAGGAGGGCCCGCGCGGGAGGCAAACCACCGCCCCGAGCTCCATCATGGCCTGGTTGAAGTCCCCCGGACGGCTCCCATCGAGGAGCTGCGCGACCTCCGCACGGAGAATCGCCGCCCCGTGGGCCGAGTCCGCGGGGACTTCGCACGCGAGCAGGCGCGCAGCGACACGCCTGACGTTCGCATCGAAGACGGCGACCGGCTCACCCGCCGCGATGCTCGCGATGGCGGCAGCCGCGTAATCCCCGACACCAGGTAGCCGGAGAAGTTCGGCCCGCGCCGATGGCACGCGTCCCCCGAGTTCCCGCACGACGAGCCGTGCGGCGGCGTGCAGGTGCCGGGCGCGCCGGTAGTACCCGAGCCCACGCCACTCGTGGACGACCTCGTCCTCCTCCGCCGAGGCGAGCGCATGCACGTCGGGAAACCGCGCGAGGAACGCCCCCCACCGGGGTGCGACCGTCGCAACCGTCGTCTGCTGGAGCATGATCTCGCTGACCCAGATCGCGTACGGATCCAGGGTACGGCGCCACGGGAGGTCTCGACGCTCCCTGCCGTACCAGCCGAGAAGCGCGGCACGGAAAGCTTCCGCCCGCTCCATCACTCCTCTTGCGGTTCCTGGTGGCGGACGGCCGCGGCCCGGCCCCTGAAGCGACCGTGCTCGAGGAAGTGCAGGGCATACTCCGCAACCCTGCGGTCCACGAGCTGCATCGTGTGGCTGACCGGGACGTGGACAAAGTCGCGCATCCCTTCCAGGGGGGTCTCCGCGACGGCGACAATGCCGTCGTTGTCCCCCTTGATCCATGACCTCATGCCAGACTTCGTCCTGTTCCCCCCGGCGATCACGCCAAACTCAATTCCCTCGAGCAGGCCAACACGTGCGGCGAGCCCCTTGTCGCCGTGGCGCATTTGGTAGAGCACCTCACCCAGGATGCCGGGACCCACCGGGCCGAGTCGTTCGATGACGGTGGTGGCCAGGCTCGCGCCACGGTTGGGCGTGCCGATCATGACGATGCGGCGCACGCGAGGCATGGGCGTGTGGTTCAGGATGTAGCGCGTGATGATCCCGCCCATCGAGTGAGCCACGATGTCGATCTCTGAGTGGCCCAGCCTCCTGACCTTGCGCGAGACCCGTTGGGCGATCTGCGGCATGGAGACGTGGTACGAGTTGTAGCCCACCAGGTGCGCGCGGCGTCCTCCACGGCGGATCCTCCACGCGAGGACGGACATGATCCAGGGGTGGACACCCAGGCCGTGGATGATGACCACGGGGGGCGGCTCTCCCTGGCCAGCCGCGGCATTCTCCCGGGCTGAATCCCCGGCTGTCGCTTCGGCGCTCATATGTCGTACGAATGCTCCCAGTGCTTCTGCGGCGGGTAGAGCGGCTCACCGGGAGAGCAGGTCCGCCTAGGACCCGACGACAGGACCCGCTCGTAGAGCGCCTCGTACTGGCCGACGATCGTGTCGGGCCGGAACCGCTCCATCACGTCGCGGCGGGCGGCGGCGCTGATGCGGTCCGCAAGGTCAGCGTCGCGCAGCACCATCAACCCGTACTCCGCCATCTTCTCCACGTCGCCGACCGGTGCCAGGAAGCCTGTTTCCCCGTGGCGGATGACCTCCGGCAGCCCGCCGCCGTTGCTGGATACGACGGGGATCTCGGAAGACATCGCCTCGATGGCGGCGAGGCCGAAGCTCTCGTACTCGCTCGGCAGCAGGAACAGGTCCGCGCAGGAAAAGAACACCTCCACCTGGTCCTGCTTCCCGAGGAAGATGACGTCCTCGAAGATGCCCAGTTCATGCGCGAGTTGGGACGTGCGCTCGTACTCGGGGCCGTCGCCGATGAGGAGCAGCCTCGCGGGCATCTGCGCCTTGATCCGCGCGAACGTCCTGATGACGTCGGTGACGCGCTTCACGGGCCGGAAGTTCGAGATGTGCATGATGAGCTTCTCGCCGTTGGGTGCAAACCGGCTGCGCCTGCAAGGCGTGATGCTCGGGCGGAACTTCGTCGAATCCACGAAGTTGTTGATGACCTCGACAGGATGCGACGGGGCGAAGGCGGACTCGGTCTCGCGCGCCAGCCAGCCGGAGACGGCCGTGATGGCGTCGGACTGGTTGAGGGCGTGCTTCACAACCGGGAAGAAGGAGGGGGCGCGCCCGACGAGCGTGATATCCGTCCCGTGCAGCGTCGTCACGAGACGGAGCGTGTGCCGCTCCGCCACCGCCTCGCGCGCGATCCAGCCGCTCACCGCGTGCGGGATTGCATAGTGCGCGTGGATGATCTCGAGGCCGAACTCGTTCGCTATCTGAATGCACTTGCTCGCGAGGGAGAGCGTGTAGAGCTGGCTTCCGAAAAGCGGATAGTGGAACTCGTGCACCTCGTGGAAAATGATGCCCTCCGTGGCGTCGAGCGCCAGGCGGAACGGGACGCTGCTCGAGATGAAGTGGACCTCGTGCCCGCGGCGGGCCAGGAACCGCCCCAACTCCGTCGCCACGACGCCGGAGCCGCCGTAGGTCGGATAGCAGATGATCCCGATCCTCATGTGCTTGCCCTGAGCCCCCTGGCGGCGCGGACGTACCCGGCGCGACGATGACGATCCTAGACGTCCGCCTTGGGCGTGACGATGGAGAAACTAGGGTCGATGAAGTACCTGTTCGCAATGCGCATCACATCGCGGGGCGTGACCCCCCGGATGAGGGAGGGATAGCGGAGCGAATAGTCCGCGCCCAGCCCCAGGACGACATCGTTGACCGTGCGGGCGGCACGGGCGCGGCAGGTTTCGAGGTCCCGGAGGAAGTTCCCGACGATGTAGTTCTGTGCGCGGACGAGCTCGTCAACGGGCACGGGTTCCTCGCGCAGGCGGCGCACCTCGCTCCAAAGGCCGTCCTCGGCCTCCTTCTGCGATTCCGGCTTGGTCCCGATGTAGGCGACGAAGGCCCCGTGCATTTCGTTGAATGAGCACGTTGCCCCCACGGCGTAGGCAAGGCCGCGCCGGTCGCGGAGCTCCGCAAACAGGCGCGAGCTCATCCCGCCCCCGAGGATCGTGCTCGCGACGATGATGGCTGGCACGTCGGTGTCGGCGACGCCGCACAGCCTGTGGCCGAGCGCGATGAAGGCCTGTTCCACCCGCCTCTCCACCACGCTTCGTCCCGCCCGGAATGGCAGCGAAGTATCAACCTTCACACGCCGGTCGAACCGTTCCGGCGGGGGCGGAAAGTGACTCCCGAGCAGCCTGGCGACCTGGTCCTCGTCCAGCATGCCGGCTACGGAGGCGACCATGCGGGGGGAGATGGCGGCCGCCTCGTGCAGCGTGCCTAGGTCCACCTGCGCGATCTCGTCAAGCGTCGCGAGTTCCCCCTCTACCGGGCGCGCATAGGCGTGCGGTTCGTAGAGCATGCGACGCAGGTTCTTCATGGCGAGCTGCGGCGGGCGGTCGTCGCGCGCGCGAATCTCGGACCGCACGCGGCCACGCTCCGTGTCGATCTCCTCCCACGGAAAGTTGGCGCGGAAGAGCGCATCCGCGAACAGCTCGACCGCGCGGGGGAAGTCCTCGGCGAGCGACTGCACGGAAACCGCAACGAAATCCTGGCTGGCCGAGGCACCAAATGAGATTCCGAGGGACTCGAACGCCTCCGCCATGGCGGGCGAGGAGCGCGTGGTGGACCCCTTGCCGATGAGGCGCGCCATCAGGTTCGTGCGGCCGCAGAGGCTGGCGGAGTCGTCCCGCGCTCCCGTGTCCAGGACGACCGTCATCGCCGCGACGGGCGCGGTGTCCATACGCCTGAAGTGCAGCTTGAGTCCGTTGGCGAGCGTCGCGGTCACGCGGTTTGTCCCCCGGGTCCGGTGGAGTAGAGGCTCGCCTGCGCGCGTTGCATGAACGACTCGATGCGGGAGAGCGCCGCCGATGCCGGGATCGTGCGCGCCACCTCCACATACCGGTCATGGATGGACGCGTCGCCGAGCAGGATGTGCGAGAATCCTATGAGGCCCGCCGCGTCGCTGTTGGACTCGAGGGCGTAGACATGGCCGTTGACGAGCTGACGCCTCGCCCGCTCAAGCTCGCCCTCGCGCAGCCCCCCGGACAGGAGCGACTCGACCTCCTCAAACACCGCATCCCGTGCACGGCCGAGGTTCTCGCCGGAGCACCTGCCGCCGACAAGCGCGAGCGACTCGTGGCGGTTCGAGGGAAAGTAGGCCGAAATCGACGACACGAGGCGCTGCCGCTCGCGCAGCGAGGACACCAGCCGCGAGGAGCGGCCGCCGGAGAGGATGACCGATGCCATGTCCCCCGCGACTTCGTCCTCGATGGAGGTTACGCCCGGTGCCGGGAACGCCAGATAGAAGTAGGTCTCCTTCCAATCGCGCGGCCAGGACTTCGTCGCGGGGTCTGAGAAGCGCGTCGTGGGGGCGGAGCGCCGGTGTGGGCGCACGTGTGCGGGAAGGTCCGCAAACAGCCCCTCCAGCCGCGGCATCAGCGTGTCGGGGTCAAAGTCCCCCGAGACCACTAGAGCCATGTTGTCGGCGGAGTAGAACCGCCGGTAATGGTCGCGGAGCTGCGCGCCGGTGAATCCCGACACGCTCTCCGAGTAGCCGATGACGGGGTGCGAGTACGCCCCCTCTTCGATCCCGCTGCGGACGATATTGTCGTACAGGAACCCCGACGGGTCGTCGTTCTTGCGACGGATTTCCTCGAGGATGACCTGGCGCTCGGAGTCCACCTCCGCGTCCGAAATCTCCGAGTGCTGGATCACGTCCGCGAAGTCATTGAGGGCCGCATCCATGCAGTCGGACGGGACCTCGATGTAGTAGTGCGTGTAGTCGTAGCTGGTGGCCGCATTGAGATAGCCGCCCAGCCCCTCGATGCGGCGGTCGTACTCCCCAACCGGCAGGTTCGGGGTGCCCTTGAACAGCATGTGCTCGAGGAAGTGGCTGGCGCCGGCAAGTTCCCGGGGCTCGTCGCCGCTCCCCACGCGGACCCACATGTCGAGGGTCAGCAGCGGAAGCGCACGCTGGGGTCGGGCGAGGACGGTCAGGCCGTTGCCCAGTCGGTGCCGAATCATGGGTTGGGCACGGTCAGGCGTGCGAACCGTTGCCTGCGCCCCCCTGGGCGCCCGGGCCGAACTTGTGGAGCACGCCGAGCTCGCGCCCCACGCGCTCAAGGACCTCAAGCGACCAGGAAAGCTGCTCGATCGTGTGCGTGGCCATGACGCTTATGCGCATCAGGCAATGGTTGGAGGGCGTCGCGGGCGGAACGACCGGGTTCACGAAGAGGCCCTCCTCGTGGAGGCGGCGCCACATGGTGAAGCAGTCCTCGATGGAGCCCACGGTGACCGGGATGATCGGCGTCTGCGATGGTCCGATGTCGAAGCCGAGGCGAACGAGTTCGCGCTGCATGAAGCGCGTGTTCTCCCAGAGGCGCTCGCGGCGCTCGGGCTCCGCGATGATGATTTCCAGGGCCTTGCGCGCGGCGGCGACGCAGGGCGGCGCCATCGAAGCGGAGAAAATCAGCGCGCGCGCATGGTGCTTCAGGAAGTCGATGGTCCGCGCGTCGCCAGCCACGAAACCGCCGATCGAGGCGAGCGACTTCGAGAAAGTCCCGCCGATCAGCGCCACCTGGTCCGAGAGGCCGAAGTGGTCCGCGGTCCCGTTGCCCGTCGAGCCGAGCACGCCGATCGAGTGCGCGTCGTCCACCATGATCGCGGCGCCGTGCCTGCGGGCCAGTTCCACAAGCCCGGGCAGGGGGGCGATGTCGCCCTCCATAGAATAGACGCCGTCAACGACGATGAACTTGCCCGGGGCGCCGCTCGCGGCGAGTTGGCGGTCGAGTTCCTTCAGGTTGTTGTGGGGGAACTTGTGCACTCGGCCGAATCCCAGCCGCACGCCGTCCACGATGGAGGCATGGTCCGCGCGGTCCATGAACACGGCATCCTCGCGGCCCAGGAGCGCCGAGATGGCCCCGAGGTTGACTTGGAAGCCCGTGGTGAAGACGAGGGCCGCCTCCTTGCCGAGCCAGTTGGCGATGCGCTCCTCAAGGTCGATGTGGATGTCGAGAGTGCCGTTCAGGAACCGGGAACCTGCGCATCCGGTGCCGTACTTCTCGATCGCGGCCTTGGCCGCTTCCTTGATGCGCGGATCGTTCGTCAGGCCCATGTACGAGTTGGACCCGAGCATGAGCATCTTCCGCCCTTCGATGGTGACCTCGGTGTCCTGCGCCGAATCGATCGTGCGGAAGTAGGGGTAGATGCCCATCTCGCGCAGCTCGTTGGCCTTGGTGAAGTCGCGGCACTTGTCGAGCAGCGGGACCGCCGTCCCATCCCAGGTATCGAGGCCGAGCGCCGGATCGAGCGCGGGGGCCACGGGGAGGGGGGACGCCTTGTCGGCGTGTGGTGCGGAGGAGGGCATCTGGTTCTTTGCGTCCAAGCGTCGTAACTCGCCTTTCATCGCCGGGGCGACGAAAGGTGTGAATAAGCCTGCCTAATCCTTCATAGTGTGCCCCTCCCGGGGCCACGCCTGTCAAACCGAACCGACAGGTCCAATGTGCCCCCCCACCCGGGCGCAAACCATTTATGCGCCATGCGTCCGGTGGAGGGGTCGCCCCCGGAGAGTCCTCCACCTCGATGGGCAGCGCCCGCGTCTCCCATGCGGGATCGGGGGTGGACTGCGAGTTTCGGCGTCGCCTAGTCCGCCGAGAACTCCGTGCCCACGACCCGTCCATCCCGGATTCGTACGATCCCCCAATCGGCGTTGAACTCGCCCTCGTCCGAGTGGCGGTACACCATCGAGTTCTGCAACTGCAGCTCTGTATCTGAGCCGGGATGGGACGGCCAGCAGGTGCCGACGATGTGCCTGGCCATGATCCCACGGGCTTCCGCGACGGTCATGCCGGGCTGAATGGTGCGGAAGTCGCGGAGGAACGGTTTCCTCGTGTTCCATGGTGTCCGATAGATTCCGAGGAACGCGAGCAGCGTGGCGAGGAGCCCGACCACGAGCCAACGGCGGCGAACTCCGCGCAAGCCCATGGCCACGGCTGCGGCGGCTATCCCTCCGGCCACAGCCACCCCACCTGCTGTGAGGCACACCTCCGCGTCCAGGAAAACGGTTCCGGCGGCGACGTAGATCGATGTCGTCCAAGCAAGGCACCGCCAGGGCCACTCGGGGGCGGTCGACTCCCCGGTCAAGGCGGGGTCGGCGGCAAGGCTCTCCCCCGCACCCTGCGAACCCTGAGGGTTCACCCCACCCCCAGCCGCTCAAGGCTCCGGTACTGCACGGCCTCGGCGATATGCTCCGGCAGGATATCGTCATGGCCGGAGAGGTCTGCGAGGGTGCGCGCAACCTTGCGCAGGCGGTCGTAGGCGCGTGCGGAGAGGGAGAGCGACTGGACGGCGCGCTCGAGGAGTTGCTGCGCCCCCGGTTGCAGGTGGCAGAACTCGTTTAGTTCCTTCGCGCCCATGTGGGCATTGGCGAAGATTCCCTGCCGACCCGCGAAGCGCCGCTGTTGGCGCTCGCGCGCGGCGATTACACGCTCCCGAACCTGCTGGCTCCCCTCCCCCGCCTGCCGGTGGCGGAGGTCCTCGATCTTCACCGCGGGGACCTCGATCTGGAGGTCGATGCGGTCGAGTAGCGGGCCGCTGATGCGCGAGAGGTACTTCTGCATCTCGGCCTTGGTGTTGAGCCCCTTTTCCGCCGCGGTCTTCGGGTCGAATCCGCTCGGGGTCGGATTCATCGCCGCGATCATCACGAAGCGCGCAGGGAACTCGATGGACGCGGTTGCGCGCGAGATGAGCACCCGCCCGTCCTCCAGCGGTTGCCGCAGGACTTCCAGCACGTTGCGGTTGAACTCGGGCAACTCGTCCAGGAAGAGCACGCCGTGGTGCGCGAGGGAGACCTCGCCGGGACGCGGCGATGAGCCTCCCCCGACGAGTGCCGGACTCGATGCCGTGTGGTGCGGGGCGCGAAACGGCCGTGCCGGCAGCAACCCCGCGCGCCCATTCAACAGGCCGGCGATGCTGTGAATCTTCGACGACTCGATCCGCTCTTCGAAGGTCATGGGCGGCATGATGCCGGGGAGGCGCCGCGCCAGCATCGTCTTGCCGCTTCCGGGGGGGCCGACCATCAGCAGGTTGTGGGAACCGGCGGCGGCAACCTCCAGTGCGCGCTTGGCGGTCTCCTGGCCCTTGACGTCGGAGAGATCCTCGCGATGGACGAGCGCGTCCTCGGCGGCCAGGTCCGCGGTCGCCGGGGGGATCTCCAACGACCCGCGCAGGAACTCGGCCGCATCAAGCAGCGTGGACACGGGGATCACGTCCAGCCCCTCGATGCACGCGGCCTCCCGCGCGTTCGACTCGGGCAGGAGTATGCCCTTCAGCTTGTGGTTGCGCGCGCCGATGGCGAGGGGGAGCGCGCCCGCGAGGGGCTGTACGCGACCGTCGAGGCCGAGCTCTCCGGCGGCGGAGTATCCCTGGCGCTTCACCTCCACGCGGCCGGTCGCAATCAGCGCCGCCAGCGCCATCGGCAGGTCGAGGTGCGAGCCCTCCTTGCGCACGTCCGCAGGGGCGAGGTTCACGACCACGCGCTTCTGGTAGAGCGAGAGCTGGCTGTTCTTGAGGGCGGCCTTCACGCGCTCGCGGGCCTCACGGATCGCCATGTCCCCAAGGCCGACGATGTTCCACGTCCCGGGAGCCTCTCCCCCGACGTCCGTCACGTCCACCTCGACCTGGACAGGGAACGCGTCGATGCCCTGGATGGCGAAGGAAACGAGGGTGGCGAGCATGCCGGTTCGCTTGGGCTCCGGGTGGATGAACCGCGAGTCGGAATCAGCGGCCCTTCCGGAGCAAGCGGAGTGGATGGAACCCGGTCCCCGGTGGACGGCCCGTCGTCAGGGGATGTGCGAGGTCTCGCCCGCGGCCTCTGCGGTTCGGGACTCCACCTGCGTGGATTCGTCGGGTGGCCTGGGTGCGGACTCCTCCGTAGGGCGTGGAGCGAGGCCACCCGGCGCGGGCAGGTCCTCGAGCGACCTCAGGCCGAAGGTCTTCAGGAAGACGTCCGTCGTTCCGTACAGCGCCGGGCGCCCCGGCACCTCCTTGCGGCCCACGATTTCCGCGAGGCCGGCGTCGAGAAGCGAGCGCATGACGGCACCGCAGTCCACGCCGCGGATCGCCTCGATCTCGGCGCGCGTGACGGGCTGCTTGTAGGCCACGATCGCGAGCGTCTCGAGGAGTGCCGGGGTGATGGGGCTCCTTCGGCGGTGGCCGTGCAGGCGGAAGACCCACTCGGAAACCGAGCCGCGCGTGGCGATCTGGAAGCCGCCGGCTACCTCCATCAGGGCGAGGCCGGAGTCCCCGCGGCCGTACTTGTCCCTCAACCCGGCGAAGGTCGCGTGGACGTCGTCCACATGGAGCCCGGTCAGCGTCGCGAGCTGGTCCGGATGGAGCGGAGCCGCCGCGGAAAACAACAGCGCCTCAACCACGGCGAGGCGCGCTTCGCCCTCCGGCGGGGGGAGCTCGTGGGTCTCCTCCACGGGCACCGGCCCCGCATGCCCCGTGGGCTCTCCATGGACCGTGTTCTCAGCCGACATAGATCACCTTGTCGTCCCATGGCTCGAGGATGATGTCCTCGAAGGTGCCGGCCTGCGCGATGGTGATCTCGCGCAGTCGCGCCAGTTCGAGGATCGAAAGGAAGTAGCAGATGGCCTCGTCCTTGTTCACGCAGGCGCCGAAGACGCGGCCGAGGTTGATGCGCTTGTCGCGGCGCAACCGCTCGCGCAGGTCCGCCAGCTTGTCGTCGACCGTGAAGCGCTCGACCGCGACGTGGTGCTCCGGAAGCGTCCTCGCCGTGCGCAGCACCTTCACGAAGGAGTCGAACAGCAGGCGTATGTCCTGCGGTGGCACCGAGACCCCGTTCTCGAGGGGAATCGAGGGGGCCGTCCGATAGAAGATGCCGGCGTTCTCGTCCTCCCGGTCGCGCAGCTCGGCCGCCGCCTGCTTGAAGCGCCGGTACTCGATCAGGCGCCGCACGAGGTCCTGCGCCGACATGATCTCGTCGATCTCCTCCTCGTCGCTCCGCTGCCCCTCTTCGGGGGGCTTGGGGAGGATCGACCGGAGCTTGATGTTGATCAGTGTCGCGGCCATGACGAGGAACTCCCCCGCGATGTCCAGATCCAGTTCCGACATGGCGTGGAGGTAGTCCAGGTACTGCCGCGAGATTTCGGCGAGACTCACCTCCGTGATTTCCACCTCGTTGATTTTCACGAGGTGGAGCAGGAGATCCAGGGGTCCCTCGAACACGGGGAGGATGACGCGTTGGGTAGCAGAGTCCATGACGGGAGCAGGGCAGCGGGTGTCGGTTCCCGCGGCGGAGGACGAATCCACCGACGGGACCCCGCATGGGGCCACCCGACGCCCGTGCGTGCAAGGGAAGCCGAACATCGCGTGTGGAGGTTTCTTTCCCCGTGGCCACTTTCGCCGGCACGAAGGAGTTTTCGCAGTTGCGGCGGCTCGCATAGAGTGCTCAGGTTGCGTCCATTAGCTGGGTTCCAAGCCGTTGCCGGCCGCGCGGGGTCCTTCGGGATCATGGCGGGGCGGCGATTCCTGCGGACGAAGGAGTCATCCCGATGATCAAGGCCGATATTGTGCGCATCGTCGGGGAGAAGCTGAAACTCCGCGACCGCGATGCGCTCATCGTCGTCGACAACACGATCGAGTGCCTCAGGGACCTGATCGTGAAGAACGGCAGGCTGGAGATCCGCAACTTCGGCGTCTTCAAGGTGAAGAAGCGCAAGGCGCGCATCGGGCGTAACCCGAAGAACAAGGTGAACTACCCGATCGAGGAGCACAACGCCGTCACGTTCCGTGGCGGCAAGGGCGTGAAGGAGATCGGTCCCGAGGCCTGATACTCGCGGGCTATGTGCGTTTCAGGGACCGGAAGCGGCCGGGGCGGCTTCGAGCAGCCGGTCACCGATCACCAGGACCCCGGCACCGAGTGCGAGCCGGCCCTCCACGCGGCTGCGCCGTTCGTCCCCCGTCATTTCTCCGGCCAGCAGGCACGTCCAGCGCGGCACTCCCTCAATCGGTGCATCCGCGACGATGCGCGCGGCGGAAAACTCGGGCCTGAACCCGGCCGTGGTGGCCTCGGCTTCCGTCTGCGCGGGCAGCCAAGTGCCCAGTACAATCGCATCGAACAGGTGCCCGCAGGCGGTTTCCTCCGGGGCCCGCGCAGCTGCCGGGCGGCTCGACCGGAGTGCCTGGGCTGTGGCCCAGTTTAATCCCCGATCCCCCGCTTCCGAGTAGGCGCCCTGCGTGAGCAGAATCATCGGCACGCTGCGCCCACGTGGTGTCGCGAGCGCCGCCTTGACATCGAGGATGGCGTTCCTAAGCACACTTGCACGCCAAGGCTGCCACTGGGCGGCCAGTGACTGCTGGGCATCGGGGCCGAGAACGTCCTCCGGCCACTTGCGCAGTGAGCGCCGAGCGTGGAATGAGAACGCGCGCTCGGCGGCCGGGGACACGTCCGAGCCGAGGCCCTCGAACCCGAAGTCCACGAGCAGGACGCCATCGGGCTGGAGCGCGGCCAGCGCGGCGGCATCCCGCGCAATCCCGGAGACAACTTCGCGGGAAGCGGGCGAGACTTCGCCCGGTTGGTTGGCGGGGTGCCTATCGCTCCTGACCAGGCGCAGCGTCCGCGATGTCTGTTCCGGGACGGCCGCGACCTGAAAGTGCGTGGGCGGCGTGCCGGGCGAAGCCAAGGTCGGTTTCCACGCGAGCCACGCGGTCAACCTTGCCCGCCGCGCATCCTCCACCACTTGCGAGAGAAGCCGTGCCCCCTCCTTCTGTGCGAATGACTTCGATCCATCGGGGGCCTGCGATTCGAGGCAGATTCCCGTGTAGCCCGCCGATCGGATCGCCGCCAGCGCCTCTCGCCGCGCCTCCCTTTCGGAGAGCGCCGATGCGGCTTCCCCGCTCGTGATCCAAAGGACGACCTCCCCGCGCCGCGGGCCCTGCTGCGCCGACGCAGAACCTGCCATGACGAGCACGAGCAAGGCGGCCCACACCAGCGCACGGCGGCAGGGAGTCACCCTACTGCGTCGAAGAGGAGACGCGCTGGAGGCTTCCCTTGAGCTGGATCGTGTAGCTTGGCTTCACGGCCCGCAGCTCCTCGGGGTTCTCCTTCGACACGTCCCAGATGAACTCGACCGTCTGGTTCGACTTGGCCGGCACGCGCGGCAGGAGGACCTCGCCGATCAGGTTGTCCTTGGTGTGCGGTTCGTTCCGGTAGAACAGCACGGTGACTCGCTGGGCGTCGGTCTCCCCGTCGTTCTCGACGTAGGCTCCAAGCATCACCTTCCTGTCCGGCAATGGACGGAAGCCGATGGGGCCCGCGCGCAGCTTCCATTTCGAGCGGAAGTCGAGGTCGATGGGAATGGAGTTGTTCCGTTTGTTGGACTCGACGTGCGCGCCGCGGGCGTCCGCGGTCGCCCATATGCGCACGCGGCCAACCTCGGCGAAGGGATCCCACCGTAGGCGAATCTCCGTCGATGCCCCGGGCCGCAGCGGCGGGTACTCGCGGTCGTTCTCCGCGGTCATGCATGGAAGGGGATCGCCGGGCTGGCCCTCCTTGTCCGCCGCCAGGGCGACGCGGAAGGGGCCGCCCATGGGGCCGCCCGCATTGCGCACGGCGAGCTTCACGATGACGGACGAACCCTGCGTCAGAAGGGCCGGCTCGACGTGCACGGACCCCGGCACGACCTCCAGGTCGGGAATCTCCGCGGTCGAGAACGTGCGCTCTGAGACGACGGGACCACCCCCCTGCGCACTCTCGACCGTGAGGCGCAGGAGGAACGGCTGGGCGATCTCCCTTGGCAGGCGCGTGATGGTTGTGAGCCACCGCGCTTCGCCAGCCGCCATCGGTCCGACGGTTTCGAACTCCGGCGCACCGAGGAGGCTCCCCGGAGGCATCTCACACTCGAGCTTGGTCTCTATCTCGTCGATCCTGCCCTGCGATGTGTTGACGACCGGCAGGAGCCAGGACACGACGCCACTGCTGCCATAGCCGGGCCGGAGCATCGTGTCGCGCGCCATCCATGTGAATCCGCCCGAGACGCCGCCCATGATGATCGGCCGGCGCAGAGCGAATGCCGGCGGTGCTGTCGATGGAGCCAGTTCCGGTTCGGTCGAGGAAGTGACGAGCTCGAGGCTGTACACGCCGGCACGCGGGGCCCGGACGACGACGGGGAAGGTCCCCCTGCCTCGGCCCACCACGCGGTAGGGCACCTCGAACGTCTCGCCGAGGTTGCCCTGCTGGTCGGCCAGGACCGCACGCAACCTCCCCTCGCACTCGACGAAGGCGTCGTTGCGGAGAGTCACGTTGATGCGCCGTTCGAGGCCTTCCCCCCAATCGGCAAGTCCATCCACGTCCTCGATGAAGAGAAGCCTCTTCGGCAGGAAGAGCCTGCGTCCGACGGTGGCCCGGCGGCCGCTCGCGAGCACGAGGTCGGCGGAAATCGTCACGTCGCCGTCGAATGTGGAGCCCACGAGCGGGCCGAACTCGGCTTCTGCCCGGTTTCCCTGCACGGCGATGAATCGTTCCTCCAGGGTGTAGCCGGTCGACGTCGCCGCGGTGACGACTCCGCTTGTGATGGCGTCGTCCGCGTCCAATTGGACCATGACGCCCTTGCCCGCATCCGTGACGTTGGCGACAGGCCGGCCCTCGGGATCGGAGAGCACCATGCGCGCGCGCAGCTCCGCCGCCGGGAGGGAGAGCGTTGGCACTCCCAGGTAAATGTACATTCGCGAGTGGTCGTCCGAGCCATGCCTCACCTGGTAGGCGAGGCGGGACAGTTCCGACGCGACCCCAAGGTGCCTCACGCCCAGGATCGTCACTGCGCGCATGAAGCCCTCGGCGAAGTGGATGTGCTGGTCCGGGAACCCCGGTCCCGAGGGCATGAAGACGCCGATCGCGCCACCGGGAACCCGCATCATGTCCTCCGCGATGCAGATGTTCCACCGAGGCATGGGGTAGTCGATCGCCCCATTGTTGCAGGTGAAGGACGTGACGAACGCCGGCTTGTCCACGTTGGAGAGGAGCAGGTTGTCGCTGTTGTCCGAGTCGCCGCCGAACCAAATGCGCTGGTTGCTCCAGAGGTTGGGTGCGCCGTGGCCGAAAAATGAGATGATCCCCGTGCCCGTGTTGAAGGCGTGCTGGACCTCCGCCGTCACGAGCGGGGCGACCTTGCGGTCCTCGTCGCGCAGGTTCTCGGGTGGCAGGTAGTAGTTGTCCTCCCACGGAAAACTTGCGGATGGCAGCAGCCTGTGGTGGAAGGACGGGTCCACTCCCCGGTCCACCATCTCGCGCGTCCGCTCCTCGAAGATACCGTAGTCGGCGAGCGTGAGCGCGCGGCCCGCCCAGGGCTGGTCGCGGAGTTGCCGGTAGGCGATCTGCTTGCGCACGACCTTCATGGCGTCCCCGGCCGTCGCGACGCTCAGGCGGCCGACGAGGATGTCCGCCAACTCGTCGTCACCGGAGAGCCAGGAGTACATGGAGTCCGTCGCGAACTGGTCGGACTGCCTGCGTCGCGGATCCGTGAAGGAAAAGGTTGGGATGTAGTTCTTCACGGCGTTGCGTGCAACGCCCCTGCCATCGCTGGTGCAGTCGCCGATCAGGATGGCCTGCGACGGGCGGCGGCCCCTCGGATTGGCGATCATCTCGCGGAGGTACTCGCGGACGGCACTCCAACCGAGCACCCCCGCCGTGTACCACTCGTAGAGGTCCCCGACGTCGGCAATGACGACTTCCTGACCAGCTTCGCGCAGGTCCGCGGCCAGGAGTTCCGCAGCCTCCATGAAGTCGCCGTGCGTGATGATCACCGTGTCCGCCGAGACGTTGATCGTGTCGATGGCGCGGACCACGATCGCTGTGCCCGCGGGGGCTCGCTCGATGCCGTCGTCGTCGAGCAGCAGCACATGTGAATTCGCGGACAGATCCGGGACGGTGACGAGTTGATCCCCCCCCTCGACGTCGACGCGAAGCCGCCCGGGCTCGTCCGGGGTCGTCACGTCCACCGCGTTGAGGCGGTACATGCGGAAGTTGCGCGCCAGGATCTTCTGCGCCCCGGCACGCGCGCCCCGCAGGTCGCCCCCCTTGAATGCAAGCCTCCCGTCAACGGGCGCAAAGTCGCCCGCGTAGGAAACGTTGATCCTGTCGATGAAGATCGGGATCATCCCGTTGGGATTCGTCTTGGACGCCTGGATCGAGACGCCCACGTTGTTGTTCGCGGGCTTGAGCAGGTTGCTCGGGATCGAGAGCGTTAGTTGGGGGATGTCGAGGAACTGGTTTGTCGTGGGGATGGGCCCAAGGTCGAACTGGGTCCCGTTCACGTTGACGCGTGCGGGGACGTCGCCCGGCACCATTAAACCGGCATAGTAGAGATCCACCGTGAGCGTGGCGTTCTCCCCGCTGTACACGAGGCCCGGAAGGTTGAACGTGAATCGCTCCTCCGTGCCCGGCTTCAGCGTCCTCCACACCCACGTCATGCCGCGAATGCTCAGGAAGTTGCCCACGCGCGTCTCGAGGAGATAGTCCTCCTCCAGCTTCAACTGGCGGAAGAGTCGGTCGCGCACCGGAAGGTCTGCAAGCGGCGCATCCGCGTTGCGGAACCGGGGGGGGAGGTTCTTGTCGAGCGACCGGCAAAGGTAGTACGGACGAATGGGCGTCTCGGTGGATTCGGTTGTGCGGGCGTAGAACATGAGCCGCTGTCCATCGGCGAAGGACAGTTCCCCCGGGAGCACGGGTTCGAGCGCAACGGGCCCGCCCATGGAAAAGAGCCTGAGTTCCTCGGGCTTGATCGTGGTTCCATCGACTCCGGCGGCCTTCAGCCATGAGTCGTCGATCATGTAGAGACCTTCCTTCGTGACCGGAATCTTCAGCCACGGCATGCCTTGCGAGCGTGCCGGGTCCGCGTGCCAGCGCACCAGCGGCGAGCCCATTTCGTGCGGGTGGGGCTGGACGGGCTCCGCAGCGTACATGTCGATGGCGTCGGGGTTGCAGACGGCGCGGCTGACCAGTTCGCGGTAGGGACTGGATTTGTCGGAGAATCCGCTGTCCGGCGAAGTGGACTTCCCGGCGGACTCCCCTTCCGTCGAGATCCGCAGCGTGAATCCCGCGAGTTCCATGGGGGGGTTAAAGGTTGCGAGGCGATCCCTCGCCCGGACACGGATCCTCGCCAGTTCCACCCGGCGCATCATGCCGATGCCCCGCATGTCGAAGCGCGCGTTCACCTCGTTGCGGCGCGCGGGCTCCGACAACAGTTCGGAGTCAAGCGGGTGCTCGGCCACCTGGCCGGTGCGTGGATTGCGAAGGCGTACGCTCTCGACGGCGAACTTGCCGGTGCCGGGTGGGACGGCTACCGCGTAAACGTAGTCGCGTGCCTCTCCGTTGGCATACGATTCGGTGAGGAGGACGCCCTCCGCAGAGCTGGTGACCGAGAGGGGAACATCGAAGAGCTGCGGCGCAGCGCTGCGCTGCACCGCGCCGTGAGGCGCGGCAAGCGCGGGCTTCGTCTCGATCGTGACAGGCTTGCCGCTGCGGCCACAGGCCGCGGCAAGGATCACGCAGACCATCAGAAAAAGGGGGGTGGAGGTGCGGGGCGGAGTCGAACCGCCGAATAAAGGTTTTGCAGACCTTCCCCTTAACCACTTGGGTACCGCACCCCGGTCAGGAGTGCGAAGGGTAGCAGGGGCGCCTTGACGGTCAAGACTCATGTGAGGGCGAGGTTGGTTTCGTGGTGGGTGTGGGTGAATCAACAGATGGGCGCGTGTTCATGACTTCAGGGTCCTGCGCCTTTCCCGGTGTCTTCCAGCTCGAGGCGAAGGCCGGCGGCATCGTCCCCGGAAAGGTCGGATTCGGGAGCGAGCGCGTAAAGGACGTTCTCGCCCGAACGGTAGACCTCTCGAGCGAGGCCGGCGGCGATGACCCTGTCCATCCCAAGCCGGGCGTTGACGTGGTGCCGACGCTCGTTGGGGACAAAAAGGTAGTACTTCAATCCCTGGTCGCGCAGGAAGGCGAGCGTGTCCGCCGGTGTCGCCCGCCCGTAGCCGCGCTGGATGATCCAGTCGTCGAGGTGTACGAGGCGGATCGACGGGTCGAGGACGTAATGGCGATTCTCGTGAGTCAGGATGCGCTCCCCGCGCAGATTCTCATTCAGGAAGTCCCACATCGCCACGTCATCGCCGTAGATGACTTCGTGGAACAATCGACGGGGCATGCCGGGATTGCGGAGCGCGACGAGTGTCGCCTGGTCGAACCGCTGGAAGGCGATCTCCCGCGAGGTGTTGATCTTGAAGTTCATCAATGACATGGCGATGCCCGGCACAATGGCCGCTCCCCCCAGTGCGCAGACGAGGACACCGCCGAGGGCCAGTCGGACGGGTCGCGGCTGGGCCTCCAGCAGCCAGACGATCAGCGACCCGAGGATCGCCGCTGGCGCAACCACGGGGATGATCTGGTACAAGTAGAAGTCCGCGAGCAGGTACATGTAGGCGAGCAGGCCGAGGCAGAGTAGCAGCGAAGCGACAAGAAGGGCGCGCATCTCGGGTGCCTGCGTGGAGGATGGCCGGAGCCCGAGTCCCAGGATTGCGAGACCCAGCGCCAGTCCCACGGGCAGGAACCCGGGAAAGGTCGGCGCCATCTTGTACGAGTGGATGTGGCGGATGTAGCCGAGGTCGTCCCGACCACCGAGGCCACCCATCAGGATGGACGCGCGCCCGAGCCAATCACCCCGGGACCGCGGATGTCCCGCGGCGTCCAGCCGGACCGACTCGAATCCCGTCCAGAATAGCCAGGAAGCCGATATCCGATCCGCAAGCGTCGCACTTCGGCGGTAGCCGGGATCGGCCTCGTCGCGGGTAACGCCCTGCTCACGGTCGCGATGGTCCTCGGCGAGCCGCCCGATGCCATCGCCGTTGCGAAACCACTCCAATTCGGCGCTTCGCAGAACTTCCACATTCACCCTCACCGACTTGGTGAAGACCTCTGGAAAGAACGCGTAGACGGGGTTCCCGGTGAGGACGGCGTTGCGCGCGAGCCAGGTGCTCCCGAGCACCAACGCGACCACCAAGGTCCGCCACGCGAAGCCGTTTGCGAGGATGCCCAGCGGCCCCGGTGCATCCGGCGATACCGGGGGACCGGGGGGCGCCTCCGTCGGACCGCTGTCGGGAACGGGGTAGATACCGTCCACCTCCGCACGCTCCCCCGCTCGGCGTCCCGCCAGTCCAGCCATCATGCCGAACAGCGCGGGTCCCCAGAAGGCGATCATCAGATAGTTTAGGTGCATGCCGATCGCGGGAACCGCGACCAGGAGTGCGAACGCGCCCTTCGACCGGGTCCGGGCAAAGTACACTACTGCCAAGAGGAGAGCCCCCGCGATCGCAAGCGACAGCGCATAGTCCGACGCGTAGGTTGTGTACGCGATGATGTTCGGGGTCAGGCGAAACAACAGCGCGGCGACGGCCCCGGCGAGCGCCGACTTCAGGCCCATCCGCGCGGCTTCGCCGACGAGAATTGTCGCCGCGAGGCCCGCGCTCGGCGCGAGAAGCCGCTGGTGCAGGTCGGACCATTCCCCCCACGCCATGCTGGCCGCCGCGCCGTAAAGCGGGAAGAGGTGCGGGTAGTTCGCGCCGAGCCCGATGCCAACTTGCGCCTCCGCCTTGAAGGGGAAGGAGTGCTCGAGGAAGATCATCCTCGCATAGCCAAGGTATAGGATCAGCGAGTCCCAGTACCCCTCCGGCAGCGTGATGGCGTGCCAGAATGTGAGCAGGGTCATGATGGCTACGGCGGTCCATGCGAGCCATGCGAGCACGCGCGGAATCACGCCCGTCGGGGGCAGGTCGTCCTGCTGGAAACGGGAGCGCAGAAGATGCTCGGGCCATTCCTCGCGGTCGACCATTTCCATCGTGAAGCCGGTCGGTCCACTCCCCCACCACCGCGCGACAGGGATGTCCCCACGCCTGGAGGCAACGCGGAATGCAGCGGCGATGAGCACCACCCAGATGCCCCAGACCACGGCGGGGCGCAGGAGGTGCGCCATCGTGGCGAGCTCGAATGCAATCCCGGAGGCGCCTACGCCTAGCACAAGCGCCATCGCGTGGCGCGGCAGCGGCCTCAGGTAGACCTGCAGGCACCTCAGGAGCAGGAGACCGAGCAATTGCGTCAGGGCCAGGACCGCGAGGGCACGCGCCAGTTCGGCCGGCTGGGAGTTCTCCAGCGAAAACGTCCACGGAAGAGACAGCGCGGAGAAGACGCCCCAGGGCCCGGATGGTCCGTTGGGGCCATCAAGGTCCACCCGCCAGAGCCCCTCATGCAGGCGCCAAAACCATGCGACGTGCGCCGCGATCCACGCGACGGCGACGGCCGCGAAGCCAATCGCCATGGGCTGCATCGAGCGACGCGCCCCCGCCGGCGCGGCCTGCTGTTCGCTTTCGCTCACCGCGATACGGCCACGAGCAGCACGATCCATGCGGTCAGCGCCGCGCACCCAAGCAGCAGCGACAGCAACGCAAGGACGCGCAACCGGGACGCTGCCGCGGCGCACCCCGGCAGGCCGCTGCTGCGCCTCGCAATGCCGAGGCAGAACCATCCGACTCCGATACCCACCGGAGGAAGGAAGAGCGCGAGCGCCACCGCGGTCCACGCCAAGCTGCGGGCGCTCTCGATCGCCGCGAGGTTCACCTCGCCCTCGAATGCTGAGGGAGCCGCCTCTTCTACGACATCCACCTCCTCGGGCAGTTCGTGCGGCTGGACCGGTTTCGGGAGAGGGGCGGAAGGTGGCGGCCGCCACTCGACCGGCGGCGGTGCCCACGATTGCGCCTCGGGCGGATGGGTTGCATGTTGGTGCGCAGCGGCGTCTTCCGGAGGGGATCCGGCCGGAAGGCCGGGTCGGGCAGGTCCCAAGTGTACCGGCCACGCGCGCGATGCCGGCATGGGTGGCGGCACGGGGACCGGCAGGTGTGGCGGGCTTGCGGCCTGCTCCGAGACGGGCGCGAAGGGAGGGGGCATGGTCGGCGTGAAGGATCGTGGATCGGCACGCCAAGCCTGCAGGGCCCTGATCGGACCCGAATCGATGGGGGCATCGGAGGGGATGGGGGCGTCGTGTTCACGACCGTACACGCGAGCCCCGGCCGGCGCGCGCCATGTCAGCGGCGCGAACCTCTCCTCGGCATCCCCTTGCATTGCGGCCTCTTCCATCGTGTGGGCGCTCCCGCCCGGCACCATCAAGCCCCCGCCGCGAGGGCCGCTCAAGAGAAAGCGTGCCGCCCCTCCCCCCGGGTCGCGTGGCGCGCCCCGGATGACTCTTCGCGGTTGCGGCGCACGGCCCAGCGCCGGGAACATCCTGCCGATGCAAGGCATGACCTCTCTCGACTCCCCCCTGCCGATGGCCACCCCCGTGAAAATCCCGCTCGTGGTGGCGATTGATGGGCCCGTCGGCTCCGGCAAGTCCTCCGTCGCACGCCAGCTCGCGCGGCGGCTCGGATGGCACCACTTGGACACCGGCGCGATGTACCGCATGGTGACGCTGGAGGTGCTCTCGAACCCGGGGGGCATCGAGGACCGCGAATACGCCGCAAATGTCGCGCGCCGGCTCAGGTTCGACTGGGACCCCGAGGGCCAGTTGCTCGTCGATGGAAAGCCGCTTCCCCCACAGATCAGGGAGGAACGCGTCAGCCGCCACGTGTTTGCAGTGGCGGACAACCGCGAGGTCCGCGCGGCCCTCGTCCCCGAACAGCGCGAACTCGGCCTCCGGCATCCTGTGGTTGCGGAGGGGCGCGACATGGCGACCGTTGTCTTCCCGGATGCCCCATTCAAGTTCTACCTGAACGCGGACGCCCGCGTGCGCGCCCAGCGGCGCGCCGAGCAGCTCA
>CAZUCD010000024.1:0-3005 GCA_964618855.1 uncultured Candidatus Sumerlaeota bacterium | reverse complement strand
CCGATGGTCGCGGGACTCGCGAAGGAGCTGCGTGAGCCCGTCGAGGTCATCCTCCGCAACCTGGAGGAGCGCGACCGCCGCGACCGCATGCGCGAGTGGGGCGCACTCACCCATGCGCCCGACGCCGAGGAAGTGGACACGACCCCCATGTCCCTCGACGACGTGGTGGACATGCTCGCGGGGCGGGTCCGCGCCTCCGCAATCATAGGTCGGTGAGCCGCGCGGCCATCGAATCCGTCGCGGGGCACCGCGACGAGAAGTACCGCCGCGACCTGGAGATTCTCGCCTATCCGGGTCCCATTCGGCGCTTGGGACGCTGGCTCTCCCGCCAGTTGTTCAAGTTCATCTTCAAGACTTACTTCCGCATGACCACCAACGGGATCGAGAACATCCCGCCAACCGGCCCTGTCATCCTGGCCATGAACCACTCGAGCGACCTCGATCCGCTCGTCATCGGCGCCAGCGACATCCGCTACCCCAAGGTGATGGCGAAGGCGGAGCTGATGGGCATCCCGGTCCTCGGGGCGTGGATCCGCCTGATCGGGGGCTTCCCCGTGAAGCGTGGCCTCGCGGACCGCAACGCGATCAACATCGCCGTGGACGTGCTCAAGCTGGGCATGCCCTTCGGATTGTTCCCGGAGGGGACGCGCTCCCCCGACGGGAAGCTCCGGGAGGCGAATCCGGGGATGGCGATGATCGCATGCGCGGTGGAGAATGTCCCGATCGTGCCGATCCTCATCGAGGGGACGTTCGAGGCGCTGCCGAAGGGGGCGTGGTTTCCGAGGCCCGCGAAGGTAACCCTCAACATCGGGCGTCCATTTCTTGTGGCCGGGATTCCGAATCTGCCCCAAGAAAAAAAGGCGTTGTATCGCGTGGTAGCCGATGAAACCATGCGTGCGATTGCCAACGCGAAACCCTGATCCGCCGCAGGCGGCCCGGGAACGCCACGCAGCGACCAAACCGACACCACAGGCAGCACGGAGCAAACGCCTTTCCATGGAAGCCGAGACGCGGAACGCCAACCCCTCCGAATCCAACAACCCCAACGACGCGGCCACCGCGGCTGAGGACGCGATCTTCGAGGCCTACCTCGAACATCACCTCCCGCCCTCCGGCGAGGACACGTCCGGCGGGGAGTTGACCGAAGTCACCGTCGTGAACGTCCGCGCCGATGGCGTCCTCGTGGATGCCGGCGCGAAGGCCGAGGCCTTCATCCCGGTCGACGAGTTCATCAAGATCGGGGACAAGCTCCTCGTGGAGGTTGGCCAGCGCATCCCCGTCGTGCAGTACAGCGCACGCAGCGGCGACGGTACGCCGCGGCTCAGCCATCGCGAGGCGCGCCACCGCCTCGCGCGCGACGTCGTCGCGAAGGCATTCGAGGAGAAGCGCGCCCTCAAGGGCCGCGTTATCGGCATCGTCAAGGGCGGCATCATGCTCGACGTCGGGCTGCCCTCATTCATGCCCGCAAGCCAGATCGACCTCTTCAAGATCCCCGACCTGAACTCCCTCCTCGGCCAGGAAATGGAGGCGTACGTCATCGAGTACGACCAGAAGCGCCACCGCGCCGTCCTCTCGCGCCGGCAGCTCCTGTTCGAGCGCCGCGAGGCGGACCGCCGCGCTGTCATCGACAAGCTCGAGGTCGGCAAGACGGTCACCGGCAAGGTGAAGAGCGCACTGGAGTTCGGCGTTTTCGTCGACCTCGGCGGCATCGACGGCTTCGTCCCGCGCGAGGAAGTCAGCTACGACCGCGGAACGCCGCCCTCGCGCATCGTCAAGCCGGGCGACTCCATCTCCGTCGTCATCACCCGCGTGGATCCCGACTCTGGCAAGATCACGCTTTCCCGCAAGCGCGTCGCCCCCGATCCGTGGGAGAACATCGAATCGCGCTACAAGGTCGGCGAGATCACCCAGGGCTCGGTCGTCTCAATCCAGCAGTACGGTGCCTTCGTGCACCTCGAGGAGGGTGTGACCGGCATGGTCCACGCCAGCGACATGAGCTGGAGCCTTGGCTCGAAGAAGCCGACCGACTACGTGGCCGTCGGCCAATCGATCACCGCGCAGATCCTCGAGGTTGACCGAGAGAAGCGGCGCATCTCGCTCGGCCTCAAGCAAATCGCAGGGGACCCGTGGTCCGCCGTCGAGTCGAAGTACCCGGTTGGCTCGCGCGTTTCCGGCACGATCACCTCACTCACCAACTACGGCGCCTTCGTCAAGATCGACGAGACGCTCGAGGGCATGATCCACGTCAGCGACATCGTGTGGGACCGTCGGCTCAACCATCCGAAGGACGTCCTGAAGGTTGGCGAAACCGTGGATGCCGTGGTGCTCAAGGCAGACCCCGAGAACCGCCGCCTCTCCCTTGGCATCAAGCAGCTCGCCGAGTCGCCCTACGACATCTACCAGCGCAACCACCCCGTGGGCGACATAGTCACGGGCAAGGTCACGCGCTTTGCCCCGTTCGGCGCCTTCGTCGAGCTGTCCGATGGCCTTGAAGGTCTCATCCACATCAGCCAGATCGACGTGCAGCGCATCGAGTTGCCGGAGAAGGCCCTCACCCTTGGCCAGGATATCGAGGTCAAGATCCTGAAGTACGAGCCCAAGACGCGGAAGATTTCCCTGTCGCGGCGAGAGGTTCTCCGTCCCTCCTCCGGCGAGGATCGCCCGGAGCGCAGCGATCGTCCCGAGCGCGGGGAACGCCCCGAGCGGAGCGGTGATCGCCGCGGCCCCCGCGGTGGTGGACGCGACGATCGCTCCCGTGGCGGCGGACGGGGGGGAGTCAACGTCGAGATGATGAAACTCATGAAGGACCCCGCCTCGGCGAACTTCAACACCTTGGGCGACGCTCTTCGGGAGATTCGCAAGAAGGACTAACCTCAGGGTTTGGCAATCGGGACGAGGGGCGCAGGGGATCCGGCCGGGTCTCCTGCGCCCCTTCCGTTTGTTGCGGCCTGCCTGCTGGTGACGAAGGTGCCGGAAACAAAAGAAGTCCGCCCGGGCGACGCGTT
>CAZUCD010000023.1:30074-32936 GCA_964618855.1 uncultured Candidatus Sumerlaeota bacterium | reverse complement strand
CCACGGGTTCGGGCAAGTCCACGACCATGGCGTCCATGATCGACTACCGCAACCACGTCCGCAGCGGCCACATCGTGACGATCGAGGACCCGATCGAGTTCCTCTACCGCCACAGGCGATCCATCGTGACCCAGCGCGAGGTGGGCATCGACACGTTTTCCTTCCACGAAGCGCTCAAGAACACGATGCGCCAGGCACCGCAGGTGATCTGCATCGGCGAGCTTCGCGACGCGGAGACCGTGCAGTTCGCGTTGCACGCATCGGAGACGGGGCACCTTGTTTTCGCCACACTGCACTCGACGGACGCGACGATCACGATCGAGCGCATCCTGAACTTCTATGCGATGGACCAGCGCGAGCAGGTGCTCCACCACATAGCGCACAACCTGCGGGCGATCATCTCGCAGCGCCTGGTCCCGCGCGCCTCCGGTGGGCGGGCCGTCGCGGTCGAGATCATGGTGAACACGCCCCGCATCATGGACCTGATCCAGAAGTCCGAGATGGGGACGATCCGGGCCACTCTCGGACTGGAGAACCAGGACGGGATGACCTCGATGGACAAGTCGCTGTTCAAGCTCTGGAAGCGGGGCATCATCGCGCAGGAGGAGGCCATCGGCGCGGCGCACTCCGCCAATGACCTGCAACTCAAGATGCGCGGCATAGGCATCACCCCGGGGTCGAGCTGGGAGGACGATTCCGACGAGTGGGCCGACGTCCGGGGGGACTACGAGTTGCCCACGGACGGCACGGGACGCCCCCGAGGCTTCGACATGGACGGCGGCTACGACAACGCGGGCACGGGGGAGTCCGGGATCCACCCGAACCTCTCCGCGAAGGGGCCCGCGGCCCAGCAGGCGCCCCCCCGTCCCGCGGCGCCTCCTCCCCCGCCGCGGCCGATGCCACCACCACCCGCCGCGATGGCTCCTCCACCGCCGCAGAGCCACCCCGCGCCCCCGCCGCCGCACGCGATGCCTGCGCCTCCCGCGCCCCCGCGTCCGCCCGCTCCCCCACCGCAGCATGCACCGGCGCCGCCACCCCCGCCGCCAAGTCCCGCGATGCAGACAGGCCAACCGGGACTCCGCGGTCCGGCGCCGATGCCGGTCGCCCGTCCGGTCGTCCCGCCAGCCGAGCCGCAGCCTCCCGTGCGGAAGCCGAAGTTGCCCAGCATCGACCTCGATTGATGGGAAGACTCGGTACCAGATTCGCGGCAGGCCTCCTGGCACTCGCGCTCGCCGGATGCGTCCGCGAGGACGAGCCGTTCCACTCAAGCGGCAGGATCGAACGCGAGCGTGCGCACGTGGGTTCGCGCGTGGGCGGCCGCGTGGCGGAAATCCTCCGCGACGAGGGGGACAGGATTTCCACCGGCGACGTGATCGTCCGGCTTGAGAGCGCGGAATCGGAGGCGGCGCTCGCCTCCGCCGTTGCACGCGCGGCAAAGGCCAAGGCGGACCTCGACCTGCTCCTGGCCGGAACCCGTAGGGAGACCATCGCGGCGCAGGAAGCGCTCGTGGCCGCAAAACGGGCGGAGGCGGACAAGCGCGCCGCAGGCTACCGCCCCGAGGAAATCGCCGAGGCGGAGGCGGAACTCGCTGAGGCGGCAAGCCTCGCGGACCAGGCGGCGCGCGAGCGGCGACGCATGACGGAACTCTTCGAGAAGGGAGCCTCGGACGACAAGTCACTGCGCGCGGCGATCGCCACGGACGATGCGGCCCGCGCCCGCGTGAAGCGTGCCGAGGCGCGCGCAGGCCTGCTCAAGGCGGGCTACCGCGCCGAGGACATCGCGGTGGCGCGCGCAGATGCCGCCGCCGCGGAGGCCGAGCTCGAGCGCATGCGCAACGGCGCGCGACCCGAGGAGGTCGAGGCCCTCAGGGCCGCCCTCGCCGCCGCGGAGGCGGAGGCCGCGCTGCGCCGCGACAACCTGCGCGAAATGACCATCACGGCCCCGGCTCCCGGGATCATCGACACGATGGACCTCAACGCGGGCGACCTCGTGAAGGCGGGGCAGGCGGTCGCCATCATCAACCTCGACGGCGCGCCCTACGTCAGGTGCTTCATTCCCGTGCCCAGGGTTGCGGACTTTCCGGTGGGAGGGACCGTCTCCGTCCGCGTGGACGGCATGGGCGGCACGCGGTTCAAGGGGACGGTGACGCACATCGCGGGGGACGCGGAGTTCACGCCGCGCAACGTGCAGACGACGGAGAAGCGCGCGGAACTCGTTTTCGAGGCCAAGGTCACGATCACGGAGGGCGGTGAGAAGCTCCACGCCGGCATGTTCGCCGATGTGTTCCTGGAGGGGGCGGGCGCGCGATGACGACCGCCGCGGAACCGGCCATCGTCGTCCGGGACCTCACGCGCAATTTTGGCAAGTTCACCGCGGTTGACTCTGTTTCGTTCTCCATCCCGCGCGGCGCCATCTTCGGGTTCCTGGGGCCGAACGGCTCCGGGAAATCGACGGTCATCCGGATGCTGTGCGGGCTGCTCGAGCCGACCTCGGGGGAGGCGCTCCTCGAGGGGATCAACGTGGGCCGCACGCCCGAGGCCGTCAAGGAGCGCATCGGCTACACCTCGCAGCGCTTCAGCCTGTACGAGGACCTGACGGTGGACGAGAATGTCCGCTTTTTCGGGCGGGTGTACGGGCTGTCGGGCGCGCGGCTGGAGGAGCGCCGGCGCGCCGTCATGGGGCTGGTGGGGATCGAGGGCTACGCGGCGCGCCTCGCGGGGAAGCTCTCCGGCGGATGGAAGCAGCGGCTCGCCGTGGCATGCGCGCTCCTGCACGAGCCGCGCATCATCTTCCTCGACGAACCCACTGCGGGCATCGACCCGGTCGCCCGGCGCGACCTTTGGGACCTGCTCTTCCACCTC
>CAZUCD010000023.1:21480-30064 GCA_964618855.1 uncultured Candidatus Sumerlaeota bacterium | reverse complement strand
GCTGCACGCACGTGGGCTACATCTACATGTCGCGGCTGCTGGTGTGCGGCGCACCGGACGAACTGAAGCGGCTGCCCGAGGTGACGCCCCCGGGGAGCCACCGCCTGGAGGTCGAGACGGACCGCGTCACGGAGGCCCTGGGGTTCCTCCGGCGCTCCGAGGGCATCTCGGACGCGACGCTCTTCGGGCAGGCGATCCACATCCTCGCGCAGCGGTGGCTGGGGGCGGAGGACGTGCGGCGGCGCCTCGTCGAGGCGGGCTTTGCATGCCACGGCGTCCGCGACATCGAGCCCTCCCTCGAGGATGTGTTCGTGATGCTGACGAGGAGCCGGGTCCAGGCGGCGGAGGCGGCGCGCTGATGTTCCGCGGACTCCTGGCGATCATGTACAAGGAGGTCCTGCAGGTTCGGCGCGACCCGAGCACTCGCTTCATCTTCCTGATCCCGGTGATCCAGACGCTCATCTTCGGCCTGGCCATCGACCTCGACGTGCAGCACATCCGAAGCGGCTACTGCGACATGGACCGCAGCGTCGAGAGCCGGCGCCTGATCGAAAGGCTCGCGAACACAGAGTCCTTCGACGTCGTCGAGGAGGCATCGAGCCCGGACGAGCTGATGCGGGGCATCGTGGCCGGCCGAATCAAGGTTGGCTTCGTGATTCCCCCGGACTTTGCCTCCAACATCGCGAACGGGCGCCAGGCCACGATGCAGCTCCTGATTGATGGCTCGGACAGCACGGTCGCATCGACGGCCAACCAGACGGCTCGCGCCGTGAGCCAGCTCGAGTCGCTGGGGAGGCAGGGCATCGACATCGCGAACCTCCCGATTGAGGCGCGCCCGCGCGTCCTCTTCAATCCCGACCTCGAAAGCTCGCACTTCTACGTGCCGGGCCTCATCGGGATCATCCTGCAGATTGTCACCGTCATGCTGACCGCGTTCGCGATCGTGCGCGAGAGGGAGAGGGGGACCCTGGAACAGCTCATCGTCACGCCCGTGTCCCGCACGGCCATCATTGTCGGGAAGCTCGTCCCCTATGCCGTCATCGGTATCCTGCAGACGATCCTCGTGCTGGCGCTCATGCGGTGGGGATTCGGCGTGCCGATCGAGGGGGACCTGTTCCTGCTGATGTGCCTTTCGACGCTGTTCCTGCTTCCCGCGCTCTCGCTTGGGATTCTCGTCTCGACGGTGTCGCAGAACCAGGCGCAGGCGATGCAGCTCGCGATGCTGATCATGCTGCCCTCGGTGCTGCTGTCCGGGTTTGCGTTCCCGCGCGAGACGATGCCGAAGCCGATCTATGCGATAAGCTGCGCGATCCCGGTGACCTACTACGTGCAGATCGCGCGCGGCATCATCCTGCGCGGCGCGGGACTCTGGGCGCTGTGGCCGCAGACGCTCGTGCTTTCGGGGTTCACGGTCGTCCTGGTGACGCTGAGCTCGATGCGGTTCCACAAGCGGCTGGGCTAGGCGCCCACCCGTGTCAGCCGCGCCGGCGCAGGAACTCCGGCAGGCCCTCCATTGCGAGGCGGATGTTGTTGAAGAGAGGATCGCCCGTCACTTCGCGGAGTGTCATCCCCGCGGGAAGGGCGGGCATCGACTCGATGTCCTCCGCCTCGTACTCGAGAAGTTCGAGCCCGGCCAGGTTTCCGCCAAAGACGTCGAGCTCGAACCCGCCGGGAAGCAGGTGCCGCGTCTTGCGAAGCCGGAAGAGCGCGAGCTCCATCATGTCCTCCGCGTCGTGGAGCGGGATCTCGTACTCGTACTCGGCCCTGGCAACGTGCGCGGCGACACCGGTCAGGCGGGCGCGCGAAGGGAGCTGCGGCGTCTTGATGTTCAGGAACCCGCGTCCCCCCATGATGCGCACGCGCAGGACGGGCGGGGCGGTCGTGATGTAACCCTGCTCCATGTCCGCGCCGGGACCCGGGAGGGGAAGCTCCCGGGACAGAACGAGGAACTTGCGCTCGACTTCAATGGCCATGCATTCCCCCCGGGCAAACACGGGGCCAATCCAAGCAAACGGCCCCGGATTTCTCCGGGGCCGCTGCCGCGGGCTGGGCCGCGAACTGGTCATTCATCGAGCGGGACGTTCCAGTAGGCCGCGTCGACGAACTTCTGCCAGACGGGACGGTCGGTGCTCCGCAGCGAGCTGCTGAGCGTGGCGAGCCAGTTGGGCCGCTTGGGCGTCTTGCGCAGCGCCATGTTGGGAATCTCGCCGATGAGGCGGCTTCCCTTGCGAGCGTTGCACTTCTGGCACGCAAGCGCGACGTTCTCCCACGTGGAGCGTCCCCCGCGGCTGCGCGGAACGATGTGGTCGATCGTCAGCTCCTCGCGCGGGGGCTTCGCGCCGCAGTACTGACACGTGTAGTGGTCGCGGATGTAGATGTTCTTGCGGTTGAACTTGACCGTGCGCGGTGGCATCCGGTGGTAGCCCACCAGGAGGATGACCTCGGGCACGAGCACCTTCAGCCGCGGCGTGTGGATGAACTCGTTGCCGCGGCGCTCGACGTGGGCGCTCAGCGCGGCCCAGGAATCGAAGTCGTACGTCTGGTAGTCCTCGCCAACGATCTTGGCGAGGTCCTCGACCACGAGGCCGAGTGCGCGACGCACCGAGCACACGTGGATCGCTGTCCAGTGGCGGTTGAGGACGAGAACTCCCTGATTGAGCGACATGGGCCGTTTCCGGCGAACCCTTCCGGCTTTCGAGAGCCTGTCGATGGGCGATTTCGGATTGGCCCCGAAAACGTCCCATCATTGACCCCACAGGGAACGCGAGGGCATCGCGCTATGTCCAGCGAAAAGGTGGGGAAAAACGTTGGCGGGGGACGGCAACCCCGCCCGTCAGGTCAGGCGCCCGGCCGATGGATTGCGCAGGTCGAAGAGCGAATCGTCCCCCGCCTCCGACACCCTCTGCGAGTCGGGGTGGAGCTCCCCGGTGACGCGTCGGCTGGGGAATAGGCCCTCGGGTCGGAACCGAACCACGAGTATGAGCAGAATCCCGTAGACCATCATGCGAAGCTCGGGGTCGATCTGGAACGGCATCGGCTCCCCCGCCGCCCTCGCAGCCTCCCCCACCTTTTCGTTGAAGATCTCGATGAGTTTCCTCAGCAGCTCGAGGGTCGAGATCAGGATGGCCGGGCCGAGCAGGCTCCCCGCAAAGCTGCCCATCCCTCCGAGGACGACGTAGGCGAGGATGTAGACGCTGTAAATGAAGATGAACTGGGTGACGTAGACGCCGCCGAAGAGTATCGGGATGACAGAACCCGCAAGGCCCCCGAGCGCTGCGCTGACGAAGAACGCCAGTGACTTGTAGATGCGCAGGTCCACGCCGCAGGCCTGCGCGGCGATCTCGTCCTCCGCGATCGCCCTCCATGCGAGTCCGACCCGCGAGTGAACGATTCTCCAGGTGAAGTAGAACGCGAGCACGAGGAGCAGGACCGCGAGCACCCACACCGGGCCCATCTTCCAAGGGCCTGTCGTGAACTCGACGATGCGGCCGAAGGGGAGCGGAAGCGTCGCGGCCGGGATGTTCTTCAGGCCCTGCGCCCCGCCGGTCGCGCTGTCCCAGTTCTTTGCTGTCAGGACCGTCAACTCGGCGAATCCAAACGTCACGATGGCGAAGTAGTCGCCCGTCAGCTTCAGGATGGGCAGTCCCAGCAGCACGCCCCAGATGCCGGCGTGGAGGACGGCGACGGGGATCGCCGCCCAAAATGGCCACGGGTGGGAGTACCAGGCCTCCGAGCCGGGGAGTCCATCGCGCATGAGCAAGCCGGTCGTGTACGCGCCGATCGCCATGAAGGCGCAGAAGCCAAGGTTCAACTGGCCCGTGTAGCCCGTCACGATGTTCAGTCCCAACGACGCGATCGCGTAGACGGCGATCTGCGTGAGGATCATCATGACGAAGTTCGGGAAGAGGCCGAACTCCAGGGTGTGGAGTCCCGCGGGAACCAGCGCGAGCAGGGAGGCCGCGGTGAACAGGAGGAATCCCTGCTGGATGCGTCCGAGGCGCTGGAAACGGTCGCGCAGTCCGGAGGGCGGGGGAAGTTCGACGGCCACGGTTCCTCAGGATCCCCCGGCCGGTGCGGAGACTTCTGCGCGCAGCGCGAGCCCGCCGATCTCGGAGTTGCCGGAAACGCCGAACGCTGCCTGGCCCCGTTCGTCGCGTTCGGACTTCACCTCGACGAACACGCGATTGGTCACGGGAAGGACGTAGGCATCCCCCACGGGGGGTGCGGTGCCGTTGTAACCCGCGGTCGGAATCACAACGCCGGGGAGTACGTCGTCCCATCGCTTCTGCGAGAAGTTGTAGATGCGGAACTTCAGTGTCTGCATGCCGCCTTGTTGGCTCTCGGCATCGAGGAACAGTCGAGAAATCGCGAGGCCGTCGCTCCCCTCCGGCAGTTCGAAGCTTGTGATGAAGCGTGTGTTCTGGAAGCGGATCCTCCCCCGGTCATCGAGGTCGAAGTTGGATGGGTTTTCGGGCACCGCGTGCAGCCTGATGGAGAACTCGCCATTCTCGATGATGGTTCGCTGGCCCGGCGCGACCACGTAGGGAATGTCCACCAGGAATGCCTCGGCCCGCGTGATGTCCTCCGCTTCGAGGGTTCCCTGGAAGGTGCTTCCCGTGGCGTCCGAGATGCCCAGGAACTGGCACTTGCCGCGATCCACGGGGAACACGCGGATGCTGCTCATCGGGGGATGGAGGACGGCGTGCAGGGCGATGGCTCCGTTGTGCGTGTTGATCTCCCCCACAGACTCGCCGCTTGATCCGGCAGGGGGGACCCCGAGGGCGGAAAGCTCCTCGGGCGCGGAGACCCAGTCCTGCGGCTGCGCCCCCTTTCCGCCGACCTCCCCGATGGCAACGGTCGCGCCGTTGGCAAACCGCCCGAGCGGGAGGATCTTCCCGCCAAAGGTCACGAAAGCCGATGAGAAGTCGCGGCCCGTCCGGTTCGTGATGGCACCACGGACCCGCGGCCCGGATGGGTGGATCGTGAGTTTCCCCTCCAGCCCCCCCTCGACCTGGGATGCGCTCCGCGACTGCACCATGATGACCTCGAAAGGCCGCAGGGACCACTCGCGGATGCCGATGTCATCCTCCCCCGTGCGGATCACGGGACGCACCTCATCGAGGGCAAATGCGGTGCCTGCGATGGGGTTGGCGATGAACGAGGCGAAGTAGCGCAGCCCCTCGTAGGCGTTCCACCGGTACTCGTCCGCGACCGCCGTTCGCGGCTCCCGGGGGAGGAAGCTGAAGTCGCCCGCGACGTTGGTGAAGACGGCGCTGCTCGAGTGCACGCCGGCGAGGGGTTGGTTCGCGGCAGTCCTCACCAGGGAGACCTCGCGAACGATCGCGGTGCCCCCGCGCGTCAGGCGCCCAAGGCCGTAGATGAGCACGGAGAAGACGAGGACGATCGCGGGCACCGTGGCCCAGGCGAGGTCGAAGCGCTTCAACCGGGCGAGGGCGTAGAAGTTGGCGGGGCCGACGACGGCCGCGTACAACATGGCGATGAGCGAAATGATGAAGTGGTTTGGCGGCCGCCCCGAGCGCCCGGTCAGGATCCGCAGGCCGTCGTTCGACTTGGCGTTCTCGTCCGCGCTCCTCCCGCGGCGGAGCACCTTCACATAGTTGAACTCGCCGCTGGCGAGGTTCGGCAACGGCATCACCCCGGCCCAATACGGCAGGAGGGCGTCGTTGAGGCGCGAGGAGGTGGACTCGAGGTCGAGGGCGAGGAACACGACCTGTCCTGCGCCAAGTGCGCGGCGCACGAGGAGAGGCTCCCCGCCGCGCGCGCGCAGGAGCACATGCGCCCCGTCCTTTGGCGCCGCCCTGCTGGCGATGAAGGCGTCCTCGCCGTCCTTCGCCGAGGATGCCGCGGCACCCTGGCGCTCCTCGAAGGCAAGGCCGTCGCCACGGGCCACGAGGCGCGATGTTCCCGACAGCGTGACCGGGAGGAGCTCGTTCTCCGTTCCGTCACCAAAGGTACCCGTCCCCTGGCCTCCAAGAAACACGAGCGTTCCGCCCATCACAACCCAATCGATGAGCGCCTGCCGGGTGGCGGGCATCATGGCGGCCTCGTCCCAGGAGGGGATGACGACGGTGCCCGCCGAGTCGTACCCCATCCATGCGTCGGGGAGTGAACGGTAGGAGGTCTTCGCCCGGGTGACGCAGTCCAGGTCGCCGCGCAGGGTGGGGATGGAGAGGGAACCGAGGGAGTCGCCTGCAATGACGGTGAGCACGCGTTCGGTCGGCAGCGCCTGAACCTCAAGGGGGTACTCGGCGAGGCGCTTGCCGGAATCGCTGCGCAGCGTCAGCGTGGGCTTGCGTACGAGGCTCTCCGGAAACTTCGCGTACAGGTGGAATCTCTGGTTGGAAAAACCCGGCGCCAGGATGTCGCGCGTGAAGTGAATCGTGGGCGAGTCGTCCTCCTCGGGACGCGACTCGACGACGAGGGATCCGCGGAAGTCCAGGTCGCGGTCCCCGGGCTTGCCGTTCGGAGGCTGGTTGGAGATGGAAACGATGATCGGGCACCACTTGCCGGGCCGGTAGTACCCATCGAATCCGGCAACGACGTTCACGGTGATCCCCGGACCCTGGGCCACGGCCAACGCGGGTGCGAGGATGATCAGCACCAACGCCAGTTGTCGCAGGACGCGGTCGCCGATGATTTGGGGCAGCAGGGGTGTATCCTCCCACGGGGTCGCGCTGGAATGCCGACGCGGAATCTGTCTCATCGGGCGCGGTGCTAGTCGAGCACCATTCGCTGTCGATTGCGGGCAAGGATCGATGGCCCGATCCCCTTCACCCGCGCAAGGTCATCCACGGACTTGAATCGCCCTCGGGTGATCCTGTCCTCGATGATTCGGTCGGCAAGCCTCTCACCCACGCCATCGAGGGACATGAGTTCGTCGCGCGATGCCGAGTTCAGCCGGACGATCCCGGCGTACGGAGTTGCAGCCGGGACCGGGGTGGGCCTTGCGGTCGCCGTTGCGGCCACGGGCGCGGCGGTGCCGCGGGGCGCAGGATTCGCCACAGTCAGGAACGGCCGCAACTGGTCGAGGGTTTTCGCCCCAATCCCGGGCACATCATCCAGTTCCTCGACACTCCGGAACCCCCCGAGCCCTTCGCGGTGCGCCACGATGGCATCGGCCTTTGCCGGGCCTATGGACGGCAGATCGGCGAGCTGCGCCGCCGTGGCCTCGTTCAGGTCGAGCTGCCCATCTGGTCCGGCTGGGTCGGGCTTGGTCGGATCGGGGGAGTTCCTTCCCGGCGTGAGGGGAAGCGGACCGGGGGCGGGGGCAACCGCCGGAGGTGGCTGGGGTTGCTCGCGTGTGGAAAGCCAGTTGGTGAAGATGCCGCCGCCCACGAAGGCGAGGCTGAGGCCCGCGATCAGCCTTACCTCACGACGCGTGAGGCCCCCGAACATGCGGGATCAACTCCGGCTCCGACCGGCGCCGACGGCTGCCATGAAGCGCTCCAGCGCCTCTTCGAGCGACTGGCGCACCTTGCCTGCGGAGGAAATCTCGCTGGACCGGATGCGCGCGCCGATTTCCCTGAGCTCGGAACCGAACTCGTTGTCGGAGCCGGCGCCGGCGGCGGGGGTGCCCGCGAGCCGTCCCTTTCCGATCTCGACGAGTTCGTCCATCATCGTGGCGAACTGGATCAGGTCGGAGTCGAAGCCGGACGGCTTGGGGGGCTTCCCCCCCGCGACCCAGACGGCGGGGTCCGTGTCGTCCTCGCCTTCCTTCTTCTGGATGATTGGAAGGAAGTCGGTCAGCTTGAGGCGCTGGTCGTGGCTGAGCTGCACGTTTTCCAGCCGCACGTCGCCATGCAGCAGCCCCACGCGATGGATGGCTTCAAGGCCGTGGGCGACCTGCAGACAGAGACGGATCAGGAGGGGGATGCCGACCGCAGGGAGCTTGCCTGCGAAGTCGCGCAGGTTCCCGCCTGGAATGTACTCCTGAATGACGCGCATGACCTCGTCGTCCCGGTCCACGTAGGTGACGCGCCCCAGGTTTGGGTGGCTGAGGTGGGCGATTTGGCGGATGCGGTGGTCGATCTCCGGCAGCCGGTCGCGGTCCTCCTTCCGCAACGCGATGATGCGCATGATCACGGGGAGGTCGAGGATGCCGTCCGCGCCGAAGAACGTCGCGCTCGTGTCGGTGGTGCCGATCAGTCGTTCCACCTCGAATCGGATGGCCCTGTTGACGGGCGAGCCAACGGGGTAGACGTGGACGTCTGCCGCAGGCCCACCGAGCGCGATGTGCCCCACGAGCGGCTTCATGGGGGCGCGCTTGAGGTCCGAGACGGGCGCGATGTCGGACGAGGTCTCGAGGGCCGCCTTCATCAGGTTGTTCGGGTCCTGCGTGGCCGGGCGCCCCGCAGCGGCGTCCCGCATTCTGCTCATCTCCCCAAGGTACCGGAGGCGAATGAGCACGCTGACCAGGGCGTTGTTTTCGGCGACAGCGCGGTTGTAGTACTCGGCGGCTTCGGCATCCCGCTCCGCGGCTTCGAAGGCGCGCGCGACCTTCTCGTGGAACGCGGCGCTGGCATTCTTCTCCGCAAGGACTCCGCTGACGGCTTCCACAAGCTGG
>CAZUCD010000023.1:0-21470 GCA_964618855.1 uncultured Candidatus Sumerlaeota bacterium | reverse complement strand
GCGCATCCTGAACCCGGTCCAGGTCGAGCAGCAACTGGATGACCTCGATGCGGAGGGCCTCGTCCATCGGGTTTGCCTGAAGCGCCTGCCGCAGGTGCTCTACGGCCCGCTCCGTGTTTCCGAGCGCCTTGTGCAGACGGCCCGCCTCGAGGTGGTCCCCCGACCTTTCCCAACAGGCGAGTGCGTGGGGGATGTCGCCGCGCTTCTGCCAGGAAACGGCGCCGGTCCGCAGGTCCTTGCGCTCGTCCGCCTCGCACTCGGCGACCGTCGGGATGTAGTTGGGATCCCCCGGTGCGGGGAGGGGGGTCTTCCCCATGATGTCGCGCAGGTCCAGGTCGGAGTCCGTCAGGCGCTCGTCCTCGAGGACGGAATCCGGATTGCCGGGATGCGGAGGAAGGGACCGGCCACTTTCCCCGGGCTGTTTGAGGGGATTGCGCGGCCCGGTCGGGGCGCCGTCCTTGGTCCGCAGGAACACCCAGAAGGCGACGATGCCGACCATGGCGACCATCAGCAGGATGACCGGCAGGGTCAGGAGGTCGAAGTAGCTGGCGGCGAGGATGGAGTCTGGGTTCCTAGGCACGCGGAGTTCCCCCGGCCTGCCCGCGGGGGGCGACTGGAGTGCTGCACCGGTGGATGGCCCTACCAGCGTTGCATGGTGCGCTGGGCATGGGGAGACAGCACGTCATCGCGGCTAACCCGGTCAAGATCACACTTCGAGCCGATGCTGCTTGGAAGGCGAAAGCGAACCGAATCTCTTCGCGCGTCGGGGGAAGGATCAAGCCCCTTTAGGAGGCGAAAAAACCCGCCCGGAAGAATCCAGGGCGGGGCTTTGGGGCCACGTGGCCCACTTTTGTCCAATGTCGCCGCCCTATTCGTCCTCAGCCGGCCAGGTCAGGCGGTTGCCTTCCGCGTCCATGACGCCATGTTTGACCGCCCAGTCGAAGTCCTCCTTGAAGTCGGAAAGCGATGGTTCGAGGGGGAGGATGAATGGGCCCCAGCCCCGTGCCCCGATGCGTGGTTCGCGACCCTTGGTCATGCGTTCCCGCGCCGTGCTGATGATCACCTTGTTCGTGTCGTCCCAATCGTAGCGCCCCCCGATGGGGTCTGCGCGGAACACCGTGGCGGCGACGTTCTCGGGGATCACGGTCGGCTCCCCGGGCTTGACGAATTCCGACTTTATCTGTGCACCGGTGAAGAGGGCGTAGGAGTCCATCTCGACGAAGTGGGCCGAGGGCGCATCCACGTAGGGGAAGCGCACCTCGAGGGGGGCCGAAGTGGGGATGTCCAGCGCCTCGACCTGTTCGATCTTCCTCGAGTCGAAGTAGTACCAGGTGCCCTTCGGTTCCGGTGGGAGGCCGGAGACGCGCATGCGCGAATTCCTGCGGACGAACTCCACGGATTCCTCGAGGCCAAGCCCCCGATTTGCGGCCTCCTCGGCCGTCGCCTCGACCGCCATGAGGTTGCCGATCTCCGAGTCTGGGAGGTACTCGGGCTTGAGCACTTCCTCGATGGCCTTCGGGTGCGCTCCGTTGTTCGCCTTCTGAAAGTTCTCAATACCCTGGTGGATGTGCCGCCTGCTCCACTTGTCCGCGATGTCGTAGAACCGGTTGTAGAGGAGCATGCGCTCCTGCTCATTGCCGGCGCGCTGGTACCGGACGAAGTAGTCGATGTTGACGTCGAAGGCGGCCTCGTACCTTCCCTGACGGCGCTCGATGAACTCGCCCATGCGGCGGACGTACTCCGGCGTGTCCTTGTTGCGCTCGGCGTAGTGGAGAAACCACTTCCCGTCATCGGGCCGGTCGAGTAGCCAGATCGCGTTGTAGATGCCGAGGTAGCAAAGCTCCCACGAACCCGGGTTGTTCGTGACGCCCTTGCGGAGGATGCGTTGACCGCGCTCGCCGTCCCCTCCGATGTCGGCGACGATGAGATTCCCGAACCGGTAGATCGGTATGAACTGGGGATCCACCTCCGCCACCCGATCAAAGTACTGGTAGACGGGCTCGCGGCTTTCGTTGGGCTTCAACCACCCGGCGCCGTAGGCTTGGATGGCCCGCAGGAACATGAAGTCGGCGTAAAGGTGCCGGAAGCCGAGTGTCGCGGCGCGGAGAACCTGGGCATCGGGCAGCCGGAGGTGCTGCGTGAACAGCTCCGGCTTGAACTGCTGGCGGGCGAAATGGGCGCGCTGGTAGCCCACGGCAGCGACGATGCACAGCGCGGCGATGATCCCTTGGATGGCCAGGGCGGCTTTCTCGCGGGGGGCGGTCATGGCCGGTGCGCTCCGACGGTCACTTGAAGTTGCGGCGCTGGAAGATCATCGACGCGAGCGCAACGACGCCGACAGCATAGGCGACCCCGTACACGACGGTGTAGACGTCGATCACCACGGGCTGGAACGCCGCGACGGCGCCGCGCGGATTGAAGACCTCCAGGTTGGGGGCCAAGTGGCTCGCCGCCTGCGCGAAGTAGTACACGATCTTCTCCCCCTGCGTGAGCGCCTCGAAGTCGCCACCTGTCTTGCGCAGCAGGTTAAGCGTCAGGAGGTAGAGGTCCTGGTTCCCCTTTCCGATGACCCAGACGATTGCGGTCATGAAGGCGCTCAGGGTCGGGGAACTGAAGGACGAGAACAGCACCGCGAATGCCGTGATGATCGACATCTCCAGCATCGTCATGAGGGACGCGGCGAACAGCCCCGACGTGATGTCGGTCGAGTAGAACCCGAGGCTGGCGATGTTGAGGAACCCCTTGGCGATGGCGAGCAGGAGCTGGGACGCGTAGTACCACATCCCGGCCAGCGCGCCCTTCGACTGGAGCACGCCGTCGGCCCCGCGCTGCATCAGGTGCTCCGTCATGGCATCGGCGGAGAACGCGTTCCTGAGGTGCAGCACCGTGCAGAACACCCATGTCATCACAAGGACGTTCACGAAGATTGTCAGGAGCAGGCCAAGGTACTTGCCCGCGATGAAGTGCCAGCGGCTGATCGGCTTCGACACGATCGTGTAGATCGTCTTCTTGTCGAGGTCGTTGTACACGAGGCCGATGCCCACGAACACCGCGATCAGGCCGGAGATGATGTTGATGGCGCCGACTCCGAGGTCGCGAACGATCCGCTCCGGCGCCTCGATGCTCAGCGTGGACGCGACCCACGCGCCCAGAAGGATAAGGACCGAAAAGAACAGGAGCACGTACAGGACTCGGTTCCGCACCGCCTCCCGGAACGTGTTGATTGCGATCGGCAGAATGTTGCTCATGCCTCCACCTCCCTGGCTCCGGCTCGGGCCTTTTCCTCGGCCCGCTTCCCTTCAATCTCGCGGATGAAGTACTCCTCGAGGGTCTCCTTGCGCGGAAGGAACCCCGTCAGGGTGCCCTTCCCGTTGAGGAGCTCGCGTGCGAGCTCGCGTGCGGGCGCCTCCTGGGTCATGACGGCGAGATACTCGTTCTGACGCTGGACGAACCTCGTCGCGTGCGTCTTGGCGCGCTCGAGCAATTCTGGCTGCGGATCCGTGAAGGCCACCTCGTACTCCTTCACCCTCGCGGAGAGCATCTCCGAAAGGGGGCCAATGGATATGGCGCGCCCCTTGTGCAGGATGGCCACGCGATCGCAAATCTGCTCCGCGTCGGCGAGGATGTGGGAGGAGAAGAAGACCGTCTTTCCCTGGTCGCGCAGCATGAGGATGAGGTCGCGGACCTCCTTGCGGCCGAAGGGATCGAGGCCCGACTGCGGTTCGTCGAGGAACACGATGTCGGGATCGTTGAGCAGCGCCTGGGCGAGGCCAATGCGCTGGATCATGCCCTTGGAGTAGCCGCGCAGGGGGAGGTCGGCGGCGTGGCCGAGCCCCACCATGTCGAGGAGTTCGCCGATGCGCTTTCTGGACTTCTCGCGCGGCATGCCGTACAGGGCCGCGTAGAAGCCGAGGAACTCGCGTCCGCGGAGGTAGTCGTAGAAGTGGGGATTCTCGGGGAGGAAGCCGATGCGCTCCTTCACCGAGTTGTCGCCAAGCGGCCTGCCCATGATGGTGGCGGTGCCGCCGGTGGCGAAGTGCAGCCCCATCAGGATTTTGATGGTGGTCGTCTTTCCGGCGCCGTTGGGTCCCAGCAGCCCGAAAATCTCTCCCTTCTCGACCGAGAGGGTCAGTCCTTCGAGCGCGACGCGGCGCCGGTTCTTCAGACGAATCCGAAGCCTTCCGTTATCCACGCCAATGACGTCCTGCACATAGACCTTCGCCAGGTCCCTCATCTCGATGACGGGGGGCATGATGCTGAGCGATTACTCCTGTTGGAGCGTTACTGGGTCAGCCCGTCGCACCCGGGACCGAACTGGGCGCGGGATCGGAGCAGGTTGCAAGCCTGCGGGACGGTGGTGGCAGGCTTGCCGGGGCACAAGGCAAGCCTGATGCCAAACTGCGCTCGAAAGCGTCAGAATCGCGTGTTGTCGATCAGGCGGATGTTGCCGATCCGAATCGCCACGGCGACCAGGGTGTTGCCCTGCTCGATCATGTCGATGGGCTCGAGGGTCGATCGGCTCACGATGACTGCATAGTCAGTCTGCACACCAGCCGTGTTGAGCGTGCTGCGGATGGCCTGCAGGAGCTCGCCGCAGTGCGTGATGCCCTGCTTCTTAATAAGGAAATGGCAGCGGCGAAGCGCCCTGACCGGGGCGAGCGCCAGTTGGCGCTGGTCCTCGGATAGAAGCACGTTGCGGCTCGAAAGCGCGAGTCCGTCAGGGTCGCGGACTGTGGGTATCGCGACGAAGTTGCAGTCCAGGCACAGGTCGGTCGCCATGTGCTTCAGGATGATGTACTGCTGGGCATCCTTCCAGCCGAAGTAGGCCGAGGTGGGCTGGATGATGTTGAGGAGCTTGAGGACGACGGTGCAGACACCGCGGAAGTGACCGGGGCGGAATTCGCCCTCCAGCTTTCCCGAAAGAAACGCGACATTGGCGCTGGTGAGGAACCCGGGGGGGTACATCTCCTCCCTGGACGGTTCGAAGAACACTTCGACTCCGGCCTTTTCGGCGGTTTCGCGGTCCTTCTCGGGGGTGCGGGGATAGTTGACCAGGTCCTTCGGGTCGTCGAACTGGATGGGGTTGACGAAGGATGAGAGGACCACGGCGTCGGAGTCCTTGCGGGCGGCCGTGATGAGCGCCTCGTGCCCCTTGTGGAGTGCCCCCATGGTCGGGACAAACCCGACACGCTTGCCGGCGCGCTTCCATTGGCGCCCCAGTTCGCGCATTTCTTCGACCGTCTTGACGATGCGCATGGCTCTCGGTTGCCCCTGGGCGGTTGCCCCTGAGGAGTTTGCCCGGGCAGGAAAGGCCCCGGTGATGATGAGTCTCCAGCGTGCTTCCTGCGACCAAATTGCAGGGCTGCATAAAGGGCAAGACCGTTCTGGCGTATCCCCACTTGCGGTTTCAATCATCCGCCTGCCGGCGGAACCGGTTCCGCATTGAGTTGGCACCCCTTTAGCATTTGTCCCACCCGCCCCACGGGAACACAGTTCCGCCCCCATGACACGGTCAAGAATCCACGTCCTCATTTCCTGTCTGGCCCTCCCCGCCCTCGTGGCGGGGCAGGCGCCAACCCCGGTCCCCACGCCGCGGCCGACCCCCATCGTGCCCGATGGAGTCCCCCCGTGGGTCGCTTCGCCCGCGGAAAAGGGACCCGTCGGAGGCGCCATGGACTACGGCGAGGGCGAACTGCCTTCCGTGGACGCCCTCCGTCTCGAGGGCGGCATCGAGACACAGCTTGGCGACCGCTTCGTCGAGACCATCCCCATCATGAACGGGGACCTGTTCACGACTTCCACGATCTTCAAGACTGAGGAGGCCTCGCCGGAGTATGCCAACTTGGACCTCCGCCGGCTCGTGGAAATCTCCCTGAAGTCCAACTTCGACCTCATAAACACCGACCGTTCCGTTAGAATCGCGCGCAGCCAAACGCGCTCCGAGGAGGCGTTCTTCATCCCGTTCGTGGATCTGGTGGGGGATGCGCGATACCGCGAGTCCCGCGACCGCGACAGCACCTCCCTGGGCTTCCCCCCGAAGAAGGACACCAGGGAGACCGACACCAAGACCAGTTCCGGCGGGATCGAGGTGACGCAGAACCTCCCCACCGGCGGGACGATCACGGCCTCCGGCAAGGAGTCGAAGACGACCACCAAGGTCAGCGACGGGGATGAGGACCTTGACCAGCGTTCGCGCACCTTTGGGGCCGAGGCGGAGATCCGCTACCTTCAGCCGCTGCTGCGCGGTGCCGGCGTGGATGTGGCCACAGCGAACCTGAGGAACGCCCGGCTCTCGGAGCTCGACACGATCCTCGGGCAGCGCGTCTCCGAGCGCGACACGGCCCTCCGGGTCATTCGGCAGTACTTCCAGATCGCATCTCTGAAGCAGCAGCTCGAGGTGTCCGCCGGGGCCCTCCGCGAGCGGAAGAAGTTCCTCGAGGAGACGCGCACCAAGTACGAGGTCGGGCGCGTCGCGGAGTCGGAAATCCTGCGCGCAGAGATCCAGTTCCTGCAGGAGGTCGAGTCCGCCATCAGCAGGCGGCAGCAGCTCGAGAACGCCCGCGAGGACCTGCTCATCCTGATGGGGCTGCCGCTCGACACGCCGATTTCGCTCGTCGACATCACCCCCGCGCTGATGAACCGCGGGCGCGTGGACCTGCCCCCCGTCCAGGAGGCCGTCGAGTCGGCGCTCGCCTCGCGCCCCGAACTGATGCGCAGCGACATTGGGATCAGCCAGTCGGAGATCAGCCTGCGCGTCTCCCGCAATGCGATGCTCCCGGACCTCAGCGTCGATGCGGGCTACAATCGAAGCGACTCCGACAACAACCTGAGCGACGCCAACGGCTGGAAGGACACCGGGTGGGACGCGGGGGTCTCCCTGCGGATTCCCGTGATCAACATCCAGCGGCGCGAGTCCCTCCGGCAGTCCGCGATCCGCCTCGACCAGGCGAGGACAAACCGGCTCTCGCTCGAGCGATCGATCACGCAGGAGGTCATCAACGCACACCGATCCGTGCTGTCCACGGAGGCGCAGCTAACCATCCTGAAAAAGACCGTCGAGCAGGCGCGCAAGAACCTCGAGCTGACAAACGGCAGCTTCGAGGTGGGCTTCAATTCGATCACGGAAGTGCGGCTGGCCCAGGACGACCTCTTCCAGGCGGAGACGCGGTACAGCTCGGCGCTGCTGAACTACCAGTCGGCGCTGGCACAGCTCTACACCTCGATGGGAAGGCCGCTGTACTGATGAAGAAGGCGGCGCTCTTCCTCGCCCTGCTCGGCGCCGCGGGCGCGGCCGCGTTCGTGTTCCAGCCATGGACGCGACTTGGGGAGCGGGCGTCGGACACCTCCGGCATCCCGCGGGCCCGGGCCGTGGAGGGGCGGTTCGAGCGCTGGGTCCGCACGGTGGGGTACGTGCAGGCCGGGAACTCCGCGGCCGTCTACACCCCGTTCAGCGGGAAGATCCTTCGCATGGCGCCGGAGGGCTCGCGCGTGAACGAGGGGGAGCCCGTCGTGTGGCTGGAGACGACCGAGATTTCCAAGTTCCGGGACGAGACCAGCGCCTCGCTCGGCCTCGCCCTCAAGGACCTCGAGTCCGCCCGTGAGGAGTATCGCCTCACCGAAATCCGCAACAAGTTCGAGCGGGAGCAGGCGAAGACCCAGGTCGAGCTCTCCGAGCAGAACCTCTCGAACGCCCGCCAGAAGTACGACGCGGAGAAGGTCCTCGTGGACAAGGGCATCTCCCCGAAGGACCGCCTGGAGGAAACCTACCTGGCGATGGTGCAGGCGGAACTCAACCTGCGCAACACGCGCATCGACCAGTACAAGGCGGGGGAAAACGCGGACTCGAACCTGCGCATCGCGCAGACCGGCATCGATCGCCGGATGGTCGAGGTGGAGAACTACCAGAAGCTGCTTGCGGAGGCGGAGGAGAAGCTTGCCAGCGCAGCCGTCAAGGCGCCCACGACGGGGGAGGTCAGCGTCCTCTCCACTTGGAAGGGGAGTTCGTGGGGGAAGGTGCAGGAGGGGGATTCCGTCTGGGAGCGCCTGCAGGTGATGGAGATCCCGGACATGAGCGAGGCGCTCGTGGTGGCGCCCGTCCATGAGTCGCAGATTGCGGCCATCGAACCCGGACAGCGTGCCATCGTGCGCGTGGAGGCCTTCCCGCAGTGGGAGGTGGAGGGCGAAGTCCTCAAGAAGTCCGTTGTCCCGACCCAGGGGGGCCAGCGCCGGCGCGGAGGAGGCGACGACACAGGGCCGCGCGAGTTCGACGTCACCATCAAGCTGAAGGAAGTGAAGCCCGGCTACCGGCACGGCATGACCGCCGCGGCGCGCGTGCTCGTCACCGAGGTGGACAGGGCGGTGCTGGTGCCGATCGAGGCCGTGACGAAGCGTGATGGCAAGGAAGGGGTCGTGCTGGTGGACGGCAGCTTTGTCGCCGCATCCCCGCGAGGCACGAACGAGACTCACGCAGCCCTCGATCCGGGGGTCCTGCGGGACGGCGCGGAGGTGTTCCTCCGCGATCCCGCGACGGAACTGGGCGAAGGCGTCGGCACGGGCACCCGGCCCGACTCCCCCGCCGGCGCCCGCTGAAATGAAAACCCCCGCCGGCGCACCGGCGGGGGTTCTTTCTGCTCCCGGGGTCGGGGCGGATTACAGGTTGCCGCCGCAGGGTTCGTACGTGACGACGAGGCGCGGACGGCCGGGCGAGGTCGCGCCGTAGTTGCCGGTCGCGAGCTGCACCTGGTCGGAGATGGCGTCGCCGTCATCGGCCGTCGGGTAGAACAGCTTCATCTGCGTGACCCCACCGCGGTTGATGGCCGCAAGGCCCGCCGGGGAGAGGAACGTCGAGGTGTAGGTGTTCGTGGAGGGGACCGTCAGCGTGCCGACCGGGGAGATCGAGTTGATCGCCTCGAAGTCGGAGGCTGCGAGAAGGCCGGAGGCGCCGTACCACCACGGCATCGAGCAGGGGTTGCGCATGCCAACCCAGATCGGGCCAAAGGCGCTCCACCCACCCGTTGCGCTGACGCGGAAGACGCGGAGTTCCGCGCTCGTGATCAGTGCATCGGACGGGATCGAGGAGGTATCGAAGTTGAGGAGGACCATGTGCTGCTGGCGGGAGGCGGAATCACCGACCGGGGAGCTGGTGGCGCCGGAGTTCGCGGTGCCGCCCACCTCGGACGTAAAGTGCGATTCCATCAGGCCGCCGTCCTCGGCGGGCGTGGACCAGAACGTCGCGGCGACCGGCGCATCGCAGGCATTGACGGGCCCGCAGGGCTGGCAGTCCTCGACGTAGTACTCGATCACAAGTTCCGGGCGGACGACAGAGGAGGTCGAGTCGCCGGAGTGGAAGGAGATGAAGTCGTTCTGGTTGTCGTCGTCGGACTCGTTCTCGAAGCGCACGCGGAACTGCGTGAGGCCGGTGCGGTCGATGGCGTCGTAGAACGCCGAGTCGACGTACGCGAAGGAGGTGTAGTTGTTCGCGGCGGGGACGGGGAAGCTCGGGGCGACGTCGAGGTTCAGGGCCGCCTCGAGGAGGTAGTCCATCGGCTCGAGCAGGGCGTTGGGGCCGATGTAGGCACCGCCGCCACCGCGGACCGGGGATGCGCCATTCGGGCCCATGTCGAGGATCAGGCGCCCGAGGGGCGTCGTGTTTCCGGCAGCAGTCGAGCGCGTCAGGCGCAGGTACGCCGCCGTGATCGTCGCGTTCGCGGGAACTCCGGAGGTGTCGAACGAGAGGACGCCGCGGCGGCCCCAGTTGTCCGAACCGTCGCCGACGTCAAAGGTGGAGGCCTTCGTGTTAACGGGGCCCTCGATCATGTTCACCATGTCGGGCTCGCGCACCCAGCCGTCGTGCTGGCCGATGGAGTAGCGGCGGTACGGGTCCTTCGGATCGGGAACGACTGTGACAGTGAACTCGCAGGTTGCGACGTTGCCCGCCTGGTCCGTCACGGTGACGGAGAGGGGGTTCACGCCGTACGGGATCGGGTTCGTCCAGGAGAGCTCGTAGTTGTACGAGCAGTCCTCGAGGACGTCCGGGTAGTAGTTGAAGTAGAACCCGCCGTCACCGTTGCAGGTGGTCGTGAAGTCGGACGGGCAGTTGAGGATGATGGGGTCGGTGGTCTCCTCGTCGCAGGGGTCGACTACGGTTGCCTGACCCAGGAGTTCAATGTTGTCGAGCCACGTGCCGCGCTCGAGGTTGCACAGCTCGTCTCCCGAGGTGAAGAAAAATGCAAGTCGGAAGGTCTGGCCAGCCATGACGCTGGCGTCGAGGCCGCGGAGGGCCCACGGCTGATCTCCGAAGAACTCGCCGAGCTCCAACAGGGGGAATCCTGTCGAATCGCAGGCATAAATCTCCATGCGGTCGATGAAGGGAAACCCTGAGAAGGGGCCACAGACGTCCCCGATGTCCTCTCCGTCGTGGAAGTGGAGGAACTGAAGGAAAAGTGTGTCGAAGGCCGTCGCGTCGATGATCGGGGTCAACATTCCCCCCTGCACGCCGCTGCCTGTGCTAAAGTCACACGCGCCAGTGCGGGAAAAGGCCGCCACATTCGAAAAAGGGCCGCCAGTTGCGCAGTCGGTTCCGAGGCGAGTGTGCCAAAGACCAAACCCTCCGATGAACGTCCATGGGCTCAGGCTGCCCATTCCCGAGTCGAAGTTCTCGGCCCACAACTGCGTGATACCGCCTCCACGCTCGGCCGCGAGGTCGACCCCCTCCCAAGTCCGCGTCTCGGCAGACAGGTCGGGAAGTCCCGCTTTCCAGCTGGGTTCCGCTACGTGCCTGACGGCTGCCTCGGGATTGTCCTTGGCCGCTTCGACCCTGCTCGCGGGCGTGGAGAGCAAGCCGGCCAGTGCGGCGACCGCCACCATTCCCAGTCGAGCACGAGGGAATTGGCATCCTTGCTGATTCTTTCCCATCGTTCTGCTCCTCGGATGAGATACAACCCCTGAACTCCCCGTGTCCTCAGGTCGCCTGAGGCGGCCGGAACCTAGGGTTTTTCCTGAGTTGTGGAGTTGCTTTGCCCGACTTTCCCCCACAAACTCCCTCTGTGCGCAAGCAATTCTTTACGTTTGGACAAGTCAGTTCCGACTTCGGAGCAAAACGGCGTGGCGAAGGCGGTTGTGCTTGACGCGCGGGGGGCCGGGATGGGTCACTTCGATTTTGTCATTCGCCCCCGGAAGTACTCGCCATGAAGAGAACCTACCAACCAAACATCACGCGCGTGAAGAAGAAGCAGGGTTTCCGCGCCCGAATGGCCTCCAAGAAGGGCCGTTTGGTCCTGAAGCGGCGCCGCGCCAAGGGCCGCCACAGCCTCACCGTGTCGGATCGTCTGGGCTGACCCCCTCCCCGCGGAGCCCTCAGGGTTTCCCCCCCGAGGCGCGGATTCGGCGCAAGCCTGAGTTCGAGGCCGCCTTCAAGGGCGGGCGCCGCGCATCCACCCAACATCTGCTGGTCGTGGGCCTGAGATCCCCCCAAGGGTCACAGGCCACGACCCGTTTGGGGATGACCGTCTCCCGGAAAGTCGGAAAGGCCGTCCGGCGAAACCGCCTGCGCCGGCGCATCCGGGAGGTCTTCCGCGTGCATCGTCCACACATGGCCGTGGGCTGGGACGTGGTGGTGGTGGCGCGGCCGGGGGCGGCGGAGCTTGACTTCGCCACGCTGCGGGAGACCCTTCTGTCGCTATGGACCCGGCTCGGCATCCTGAAGCCCCCACCTCCGTCGGAGCCCTGAGCACGCTGGACCGCGCGGCGCGTCGCGCGCTCATCGCATTGGTCCACGGATACCAGGCATCACTCTCGCACTACCTTGGGGGACAGTGCCGCTTCTTCCCCACGTGCTCGTGCTACGCGGAGGAGGCGCTTCTGCGCAAGCCGCTGCCGAGGGCGCTTAGCCTGACGGTTTGGCGCATCCTCCGGTGTTCCCCGCTGACAAAGGCCGGCTATGACCCGGTCCCGCACGATGACGGTGAGGAGGCGCACTACCTCGATCGGCCACGCGGGGCCGATCCGCGGTAGGGCCCCCGCAAGGTCGCGGTCCGCGCCCAGTGTGCGGGGCCCCGGGGCAGGCGCAGGAGTGGCGCGTTTCGTGCACGTTCGGAGTCGCCGTTGACAGCACGCCCCGGCACCGCGCGAATCAGGATGCTCGGCAAGCCCAACCGGAATCCCACCGTCCCCATGCGCCCTCGTCTCCCTGTCCTTCCAGCAGCGATCGTGATTGGCGCACTCGCCTGCCCGGCGATTGGCCAGACCCAGCAGACGACCAAGCCCGGCAGCACAGCCACGAACACGGGCACGACCGGCGTGGGGAGCAACTCCGGGGGCCGTGTGCGTGAGCGCAACACCGGGTCGGCATCGAACGACTCCGGCCTCGACACCGGGAGCGGCGCCAACCGGCGGACTTCGGGCCAGCGCAACGCGTCCGATGGCCGGAACAACGGGCGTACGGTCGGTCGCAACGCCGAGGGCGAGGCCGCCACCACCACGGGGGGCAAGGGCCGCGCCTCGGGCACGAGGCGATCCTCCTCCGGGGGCTACACAGGCGCGAAGGCGAGCGCGACCGCGATCAGTTCCATGGCCATCAGCATTGACCGCTCCGCGCGCGTCATGCGGCTCGTCCCCCCGATGAAGAGCGACGGAGGCTTCGGCTTCGACGCGCGCAAGGGGGACGAGTTCTGGACACACGTCCAGATCGAGTCCCAGTCCCCGACGTCATTCGACACCGTGCGGATCGTCCTTTCCTATCCGCCCGATGTGGTCGAGCTGACGGGAATCAACGACCACTCGATCGCCAAGAACATCCAGGGAGACGCGACCGCGGGGACGGCGGCGACCAGTGGCCGGGTTGTCTACGAGGCCAGGTTGAGCCAGACCGTCGCGCCGAAGGGCCCCATGGTCTCGTTCCGGTGGAAGGCGCTCCGCAAGGCCACGAACGTCCCGATCGAGTTCTCCCACTTCCACGGCAAGGCCTCGGCCCTCACCCTCTCCGGGGCGGACCTTCTGGGAAACCCGAACGACCCGGAAGACGGCACGCTGGCGGTGGACTTCGACGTGCTGCCCTCGGACGCCGAGGAACTCGCAGCCATCGAGGATGCCGCCGCGTTCGACTTCGGGTCCTTCGAGCGAAAGGGTGGAGTGGCCCTGCGTGCCATCCTCCAGGACGCCCCGGTCGTCGCGGGGGAGGTCTTCACGATCGACCTCGTGCTGGACAACTCCTCGGGGAGCGCGCTGGACGGCGTCGAGGTGAACCTCGCGTACGACCCGGAGGTGCTCCAGATCGTGGATGCGGACCTGGACAATGCGATCACCGTCGGAACGAATGTGCTCGACGGCCCCTTCTCCGACACGTTTCCGTTCGACTTCCACATCGACAACAGCGTGTACCCATCAATGGGGCGGATCCGGTATGCGGCGGGTATCGGGAACCAGGAGGCGCTGCGCGGGCTGAACGGGACCTTTGCGCGCATCTACTGCCTCGCGAAGCGCCCGGTCTCGCAGACGTACCTCAAGTTCATGTTCGGCCTGTCCGAGGGATACCCCACGACGCGGGCGACGTTCGTGGGGGAGGACGTGCTCGGCGATCCGGGCAAGGCGCACGACGGCGCGGAGAACCTGGTTTTCGGCGTGCGGAACGCACGGCCGGGGGCCGTGGATTCCGCGGGGGCGAGGCGCAGATGAAGAAGGAAGCCGGGAAGCCGGCGCCACAGCGCGCCGCCGCCACCAACAGGCGCGCGCGGTTCGACTATGAGATCGGCGATAAGTACGAGGCCGGGATCGAACTCAGCGGCGCCGAGGCCAAAAGCGTCCGCGAGGGGGGCGTCTCGCTCGTCGATTCCTACGCAATGGAGCGCCGCGGCCAGTTGTTCCTGGTCGGCATGCACATCAAGCCCTACGAGAAGGCCGGCTACGAACGCCCCGACCCGTACCGCGACCGCAAGCTCCTCCTGCACCGCAGGGAGATCGACAAGATCGTCGGCGCCGTATCGACGAAGGGCATGACGCTGGTGCCGCTGCGTGTCTACTTCAACGCGCGTGGATGGGCGAAGGTGGAACTGGGCCTCGCCAAGGCCAAGAAACAGTACGACAAGCGCGACACGATCCGAAAGCGGGACGAACAGCGCGAGATGGCGCGGGAGTTCAAGCTCAGGTGAGGCCCGCGGCGATCCTCCTTGTGGCGGCGCTGGGCTCGTCCTGGGCGGTTGCCCAGGAAGGAATGGACCCGGTAACGACGGGCGTCCTCTCCCCCGCCGTTGGCGGAAGGCCGCTCGAAGCTTTCCGTTCCAAGGCGCGCACGGAGATGCTGGTCTCGCACGGGGTGGACCCCGAGCCCGTGCCGATGGTTGCGTTCCTTGAGGACGGGTTCGGCGAGGAGATGCTCCTGCGGGGGTTGCCGTCGCTGCCCGAGAACAAGGCGCAGGTCGTCGATGCGGCGATCAAGGAACTTGGCGTGCAGCGCGACCCGCTCGCCGTCGGCGTACTCTCGCAGCTCGCACGCGGGGAGTTGCCGCGCGGGGTCGAAACGGTCCTTTCCCGCGACCTCGAACGCCAGCCGGTCGGCATGCGCGACCAGGCGCTCGAGGCGTGCCGGCTGGTTTTCAAGTCGAACGCTGTCGTTGCGCTTGGGCTCATAGGGGACGAGTCGGCCCTGCCCGCGATTCGCGATGCGCTGGCGACCTCGTCCGACCCCCAGACCCGGATCGAGTGCGCGGTGGCGATGGCGCTGATGGGTTCCGGGGAGGGCCTGCAGGCACTGGTGGAGTTGGCGGGGGCGGAGGATGCGCGCGTCTCCGGCGCCGCGTTCGACGCGCTGTTCTACGCGACCGGGCGCAACCACGGCGTGTGGCGCGAGACGTCCGAACAGCGGCGCCGCACCGCGGCGGGGGAACTGGCGGCGTGGTACAGGGGGCAGGGCATCATCCTGGCCGTGAATCCCGCGGACGTGCTGCGGCGGCGCATGGAGGGCCCGCCGCGGCCCGTGTCGCCCGAGGGGTCCCTCCGCGCGCTCCTGCGGGCGACGAGGAACCCACTGGATCAGGCGGCCCGGATGGATGCCCGCGAGCGTCTGGCCGAGTCGGGGGCGGCACACCGTGAAGAGTTCCGCGCACTCGCGCTCGATCCCGACGAGGACAGCGACATCCGGGCGGAGGCGGCCCGCTGGTACTCGATGCTGGAGCCCAAGGCGTCGCGCACGGTGCTGAGGAAGCTGCTCAAGGACGAGAACGAACCCGTGGCGAACACGGCGAAGACCCTGCTGGCGCGACTCGACCGGGAGCGCAGGTAGCAGCGCTACCGGGTGCGCGCGGAGTGGGCCGCCCTCGCCATCGCGAAGACTTCCTCCATCCTCTTCGCATTCTCGCCGAAGTTCCCCGTTCGCCTGGCGCGCTCGGCGTTGAACTCGCGGATCGCGCGGTCCTGGCCAACCCCGAGCGCGGACCAACGCTGCAGCGCCTCCACGAGCGCGGGCACCGTGCGCTCGCCTGCGACGATGGCCCCGAACGCATCGCGCTGCTCCGGGATCGGGGCAACCGCCGCCCTGTAGGCGGGAATGGGGGCGAGGATCGGCATCGAGCCGCACGCCATCCCCTCCATGATCGTGACGGCGAAGAAGTCCGTCTCCGGGAACGACACGAAAGCGTCCGACGCGCGGAAGTAGTACGCCATTCGGGAGGCATCCGCATAGTCGGAGACGAAGCGGATCGCCCCGGTCTCCCCAAGCCGCGACGAGTGCTGCTGCAGGGCGTTCCACTCGTGTTCGGGGGCGCTTCCCCGCATGACGACGAGGAGGTCGTTTGCGACGTGGCCCGTCTTGCGCGCGACGTGCCAGGACTCGACGATCATGCCAGCGCCAAGGTGGTTCGTGGCGTTGCGCGGGCTGAGGACGATGCGGGACTCGATGGGAAGGGAGAGGGCCCGCCTTGCGTCCGTCCTGGCCGAGGCGTCGCCCCGGGAGAAGATGTTCGTGTCGCAACCCCACGCGAAGAGGTTGATGGAGGCGGGGCGCGCCTTCAGCCCCTGGAACAGCTCTGTCTCCATGCCAGGTGCGTTCGCGGTGAGGCAGTCGGCCGCGCCGATTGCCTGCTCGACGAGTTCGCGCGCCGCCGACGCCTTGCGTGCCCACACGAGGATGTCGCTCCCCCACGGCATGAGCACCCGGGGGGTTCCCTCCCAGTGCGAGAGCACGGGGCCGTATGAGAGGGCCTCCATCGCCACGACGATGTCCGGGCCGAACTCCTCCATCGGCTTCATGTAGGCGCGGTACTTGAACCGGTTGTTGCCGTACTCGGAGTCCACGAGCTTGAAGGCGACAAACCTCGTCGCGAGGTCCATCTTCGGCGTGACGACCTTCACGCCCGAGATGGCGAGCGAGGCGGGAGTGTCCGACAGCAGGAGCGTCTGGTGTCCGGCCGAGGCCAGATACTTGGCCCAGCGGACTGTGTGGTTGTTGGTGGCGTTTGCCAGCAGTGCGATCTTCAACTTGGTGCCTTCTCGCGGGCGTGCCGCATGGCGCGTTCGTAGACCTGCTGGAGCCTCGCGAGGACTGCGGATTCTGAGAACTCGCGTTCGGCGCGCGTCCTCGCCGCCCTGCCCAGTTCCTCACGGAGCCCGGCGTCATCAAAGAGCGTGCGCATGGCGTGGGCAAGGGAGCGCACGTCCCCGGGGGCCACGAGAATCCCGCATTCTGCGAGGCGGAGACCACGAGAGGCGTGGGGATTTCCAAGCACGTCGCGCGCCCCGCCGACGTCCGGCATGATTGCCGGCAGCCCGCATGCCACCTGCTCCAGGAGCGCGTTGCTGAAGCCCTCGCCCAGCGTCGCCGACACGGCGAACCCGGCGCGCCAGAGGTGTGGCCGAACATCCGCCTGCCTGCCCGCAAACTCGACGATGGGCGACACGCCAAGGCGCGCGGCCTGCGCCCGCAACTCCCCCTCCTCCGCTCCCCCGCCGACCAGCACCAGCCGGCCCGGCCTTCCGCCCTCCGTGGCCAGCGCCAGCGCTTCCAGCAGGGCCCCCACGTTCTTGCCGGGAACCAGGCGACCCACGTACACCGCCACGGGGGGGAGCGCGATCCCAGCGCAGGGGTGGAAGTGCCCCGTGTCCACGAAGTTGGGGACGCGCTCGACCGGGGCGTAGAGGAGGTTCTCCGCGAGGTAGGCGCGGGCTTCCTTTTCGGTCAGCTCCGAGAGCGCGATGAACGTCGAGGGATGGGCGCTTGCGCGGCGGAGCAGGACCCGCCCGAAGCGATGGCGGGCGAGCACCCGCAGGTCCATGATCGGCCCCGTCGCGCAAATCGTCGTGAGGCATGCCGCACCCATCGAGGCAGCGATGGACGGGGCCACGACGCTGTGCAGGTAGGCCTGCCGGCAATGTATCACATCGAAGGGGCCGCGGCGGCGCAGTTCATCGGCGACATGGCGCATGTAGGTCACCCCCCAAAGGGGACCGAAGGCCAACGGCCTGATCGTACGCAGCACGTGCACGCCGTCCTCCCGCGCCTCCGCGGGACGCCCGGCGTTCGCCTGGGTGATGACCGTCACCGTGTGCCCCTGGCGGGCGAGGGCGGCGCCCAGCCTCTGCGTGGCGATCTCCGAGCCGCCGACCACCGGCGGGTACTGGGACACGACAAGGGCGATGCGGAGCGACGGGGCCATGGGACCGGGCGTCCTTGTCATTGCGGGCGCGCGCCGGGGGCAACGACGCTCCTCGCCGCGGCAAGGACGCAACGAAACCAGCCATGGCACGCCGACCAAGGAAGAGACTCTCCGGCAGGGAGCAGTGGGAGGCCTTCAAGAAGGGCTACCCCGAGGCCGTCAGGTTGGCGAAGCCCCATCGCGGGATGCTCCTGATGGGGATGGGGCTGCTGCTGGTGGACCGGCTAGCGAGTCTGGTCCTGCCGCAGGCACCGCGCATCATCATCGACGAGGCGCTCCCGGGGGGGAACACGACGCTCCTCTACCAGGTGCTCGCGGCGGTCGTGGCGGCGGCTTTCGTCCAGGGCATCGCGACCTTCCTCATGACGCAGACCATCAGCAAGGCGGGGCAGCGGCTGATCCGCGACCTGCGCATGAGGCTCCACGACCACGTGGTCCACCTCCCGCTCCGGTACTTCGACTCCCACCGCTCGGGCGAGGTCGCCGCCCGCGTCATGAGCGACGTCGAGGGGGTGCGGAACCTGATCGGCACGGGGATTGTCGAGCTGATGAACGGCCTGCTGACCGCGGTCTTCGTGGGCGGCATCCTGCTGTGGATGAACTGGAAGCTGACGGTGATGGCGGTGACGTTCCTGGGCCTGTTCGGGATAGTCGTGGTGCGCGCGTTCACGCACCTGCGGCCGATCTTCGAGGAGCGGCAGGAGACCAATGCGCAGGTCCATGGCCGCCTGATCGAGAGCTTCGGCGGCGTCCGCGTCGTCAAGGCCTACACGACGGAGGGGCGTGAGGCGGCCGTCTTCCGTGGTGGGGTCGAGAAGCTGCTCGGCACGATCCTGAGGACGATCAACACGATCGCATTCCTTGCGCTGAGCACTTCCGCACTGATTGGCATCCTGGGCGCCATCGTGCTCTTCTTCGCATCGCAGCAGATCATGGCCGGTGAGATGACGGCGGGCGAGCTCATCACGTACTGCTTCTACCTGGTGCTCCTCGTGGGGCCGATCGCGGGGGCGGTCGGGGTGAGCAGTTCGTTGAGCGAGGCGTTCGCGGGCCTCGACCGGATGCGGGAGGTCCTCTCGCAGCGGCGGGAGGACGCCGACGAGGAGGGGCGGGCACCGCTGGGCGCCATCGAGGGCCGCATCGCGTTCGAGGATGTCTCCTTCGAGTACGACGAAGGAAAGCCCGTCCTGCACGGGGTTTCGTTCGAGGGCACGCCGGGGACCGTGACGGCGCTGGTGGGGCCGTCGGGAAGCGGGAAGTCCACGATCATGGGACTGATCGCGGGATTCTACGCGCCGAAGTCGGGCCGGGTGCTGGTGGATGGCCGCGACCTGGCGACGGTCAAGCTTGCCGACTACCGCAGCCGCCTCGGCGTGGTACTGCAGGACAACTTCCTGTTCGACGGCACGGTCCGGGAAAACGTCGTCTATTCCCGGCCCGACGCGGGGGAGGCGCAGGTGCTGGAGGCGGCGCGGCTGGCGCACTGCGCCGACTTCATCGCGGCGCTCCCGAATGGCTGGGACACGGTGATCGGCGAGCGCGGGGTGAAGCTGAGCGGGGGCCAGCGGCAGAGGCTGGCCATCGCCCGCGCGATACTGGCCGATCCGCGGATACTGCTCCTGGACGAGGCGACGAGCGCCCTCGACAGCGAGTCGGAGGCGCTGATCCAGAAGGGACTGGCGGAGCTGATGCGCGGGCGCACGACGTTCGTGATCGCGCACAGGCTCTCGACGATTCGGGGGGCGACGCGGATCCTCGTGGTCGAGGGTGGGCGCGTGGTGGAGGCGGGCCGGCACGGGGAACTGCTGGCGCGGCGGGGGCGCTACTTCGAGATGTACACGCTGCAGCACGGACTGGATGGCCTCTTTGCGCCATCCGAGGCGGCCGGGGGCGAGGATGCGGCCGATGAGGAGGAGGGCGCCGGCGGCCCGCCGCGCCCGGGGGGACTCGGCTCGATCATCGGTTGAGCCGCCCGCGGGGAAGGCGTGCCACCCATGGCACCCACCATTTTATCAGTTTTTACTAAAAAAGTTTATCGCTGGACGCGGCATGGCGCTTGTTCCCAGAATGCGGACGTGCGGAAGGGGAAGCGTCGAGTCCCCGGCCGCGCCCCGTGCGGCCAAGTCCGGCGCGCGGGCACTCCGGCGGAGGCCCTGCACGGGCCAAAGCCGTTGGGATGGGCGGCCCGGCGGGCCGACCGTCCACGACCTGTGGGACCTTCGGAAAGGAGACCTTTCGATGTCCCGTTTGCCCCGATCAAGCACCCCATTTCCCCGCATGGAGGGGGCGGCTGCCGACCTCCTTGGCCGGATGGCCGGGGGGACCATCCCCGTCGCCGACCCAAGCACGTTCGCGACCACCATGCTCGCGCAGCAACTGGCGCCGCACCTCTCCGCCCACACGCTGTGGTGCCGCCTCGGCGGCGCGCTTGCCCACCTGCGCGCGCGCCATGCCGAGCAGGCCCGCATGCGCAGCCATCTCGGAATGGAGCTCCCCCTCAGTGCCGCGGAATGCGCCCGGATGCGCGACGAGGTGAGGCGCTTCCAGTGGATCGAAGCCGAGCGCGCCGGAAGGAACATCTGGGCCGAGCGCAACGCATCGGACCCGGAGGCGGCCGCCCTCGTCGAGTGGTTCGGCAGGCACTTCGGAGCCTGGTACCTCAGCCAGAGGCGGTCGCCGCGCTCGGGTTGAGCGGGATCAGCCCGCCGTCTCCGTTACTCCCCCGGTGGGCACCCGCCCATCGGGGGCGTTGACTTTTTCCCGGAAGGATTCGCGCCCTCGTTCTTCCAATCCTGGAGGGCCTGGTCCAGCGACACGTAGAAACTGAAGATCGACTCCAGGTTCGCCATCTGGAAGACGTCATGGACGACGGGATTGGCCTTCACGATGCGGAGCTGGCCACCCGTGGTCAGCAGCGACTTGGCGAGCCGCAGGAGTACCCGGATGCCCGCCGAGGAGATGTAGTCCGTCTTCTTCAGGTCCACGACGAAGTGGTGGATGCTGCGCTCGCTCTCGCACTTGATGGCGGCCTCGAAAGCATCGGCGCCGGTGGCATCGAGCCTGCCCTCCGGCGCGATGACGGCGACCATGCCGATGTGGACCACGTTGATCTTCATGGCTTGGGCCTTGGGGACTGGGATCGCGCGAACGTTGGCGCCCTCGGCGCCCTCGTGGCAAGGACGCTTTGGGACCATGCCTTGCGCGCGGACGCTTCGCCTTCTTTTCGCCCTTGACCCGCACGCGGGTTGAGGGTCCCCTCGCCGCGAATCGCATCCCACCACAGCCCCGCAGGGCGGAAAGTACCCCGATGGCCGCCGCCTCAACACGCAACAGCAGCACCCACGATGCCCGCGAGAAGGCCCTCGAGGCCGCGCTCTCCCAGATCCGCAAGGAGCATGGCGACGGCGTCATCATGCGCTACGGGGAGAAGGTGGACGGGACGCCCATGCAGGTGATCTCGAGCGGTTCCGTCAGCCTGGACCGCGCGCTCGGCGTCTGGGGATTCCCGCGCGGCCGCGTGGTCGAGGTGTTCGGCCCCGAGAGCAGCGGCAAGACCACGATCGCGCTGCACGTGGTGGCCAACGCGCAGAGGGCGGGAGGAGTGGCGGCGTACATTGACGCCGAACACGCGCTGGACCCGCGCTACACGCGCGCGCTCGGAGTGAACCTCGACCAGCTCCTGATCAGCCAGCCGGACTCCGGCGAGCAGGCGCTCCAAGTGTGCGAAACGCTCGTGCGCTCGAATGCGGTGGACGTGATCGTGGTGGACTCGGTGGCGGCCCTGGTCCCGAAGGCGGAGATCGAGGGTGAGATCGGCGACTCGCACGT
>CAZUCD010000022.1:28290-33250 GCA_964618855.1 uncultured Candidatus Sumerlaeota bacterium | reverse complement strand
CCGGCGCCAGGGCATCCTCCTCGACGGCAAGGAGATGGAGGCGGAACTCGAGCGCGCGCGGAAGAACATGGGCATCACTCAGAAGGACCTCGAGTCGATGCTCGCACGGTTCGGCGTGGACAGCGGCAACTTCGAGCGCGAGGTCTACGACGCGCTCCTGGGCAGGAAGCTCGTGGACAAGTTCATCGAGGCGAACTGGACCGACGAGGAACTGCGGCAGGTCTACGACCGCAGCCCCGGTGAATTCATCGTCCCGACGCGAGTGAGACTCGCGCAGTTCGTCGTCGCCCTGCGGGGCGACGAGAAGGGCGACGAACAGCGCAAGCTGAAGGACCGCGTCGAGCGCATCCGCAAGCGCATGGAAAGGGACGGCAGCCTCCAGAAGATGCTCGCGGACGAGACGGACCTCGAGCGCGGCTACCTCGGGTCGGCGGACACGGGCTGGCTTTCGCTTCCGTCGGAGACCCTTCCCGAAGTGGTGCAGGAGGCCGCGGGGAAACTCGCTCCGGGGACCGTGAGCGGTGTCCTCACGGACAAGGACGCCGACGGCACGATCCTCTCCTACCAAGTCATCAAGCTGCTGGAGCGCAAGGCGGGCGGACAGGCCGGATTCGAGGCCGCGCGGCCCCAGGTCATGGGCCTCCTTCAGGAGACGGCGCGCGGGCTGCTCGTGGACCGGCTCCAGAACGGGAAGACGCATCGCGTCATCACGAACCTGCGCGCGGTATCGCCGGACCTGCTGCCGACGCAGGAGCAGCTCACGAAGCTGTCCGCCGCGGCGCCGCTGCCCTTGAAGTTCGACAAGGGCGCGGTCTCGCGGAACTGACGACTACCCGCCGCCCGGCGGGGGGAGCTCGATTCCTGCGGCCCGAAGGAAGTCCGAGAACTCGGCCGATGCGGCGCCGGCGTCCCGGGCCGCGCTGGCGGCCACCCGGGCCTCTTCCGTCCTGCCGAGGGCAAAAAGCAGCCGCGCCTTGCGGTAGAGGACCTCGCCCGAAACGCGCGGTTGCGGCATCGACTCGATGAGCGCGACCGCCTGTTCCCTGACGTCGGCCGCGCCAGGGTCGCCGAGGCCCTCCAGGGCGGAGCCGAGCATCTCCATCGCCTCGGACCGGTACTCGACGCTCCGGCCCCGCGCCGGCCCCCTCGATTCAAGGAGCTGAAGTGCCTCGGTGAGCGAGGCGCGCGCCGCCGTGAGCTCCCTCGCGGCGACCTGCAGGGTCCCGAGGTCGATCAGCTCCACCGCGAGGGCGACCGTCTGCGCCGGATTGGAGTCGAGTGCCTGGAGCCGCCGCGCCGCGTCGAGGGACCGGAGCCGGGCGGCCATCGCCTGCGGAATCTGCCGCCGCCTCGCGTGGAACTCGGCGATGCGCTGGAGGCTGGCGCGCACGCGGACGAGGAGTTCCTTGTTTGCGGGATCCCGCGCCAGCAGCGACTCGCGCAGTTCGAGGCCGCGGATCAACTCGGCGAGCGCCTCTTCATCCCTGCCGAGGTCCGCGAGGATCGTCCCGCCGCGGGTGATGCTGACGGCGAGGTCGCTCTGGCGGTTGACGTTGGTGGGGCGCTCGCGCGCGAGCTCCTCGCGGAGGGCCTTCGCGCGGTCGTTCGCCTCGCGCGCCTCCTCGAGCCGACCCGCGGACTGAAGGATCATGCCCTCGCGCGAGTACACCTCGCCCAGGTCCCCGCGCATGGAATCCGAGGCGTCCTTGTCCCCGCGCAGCCCCAGCAGCATCGTGCGTATCGTCGCGAGCTCCGCGAGTGCGGCGTCGGAATCCCGGTTGGATTCGTGCCAGGTGACCAACTTGAACGCGCCCCAGACGTACGTGGCGACGATGTTGGGGTCGTGCGGCGCTGCTTCGACCATGGGTCGCAGCAGAGCGAGCCCCCGCCGCACGTCGGGCTCCGCGTCCTCGCGGCGGCCCTCGGTGAAGAGCAGGTCGGCACGGCACAGGTAGGCGCGCGCGAGCGGGAGGCTTGCGGCACCCCCGTCGTCCGGGGCGGCCGCCTCGCCCATGGCGATGGCGCGCTCGTAGGACTGCATCGATTCGACCAGCATGCCATTCGTGCGGTATGCCTGACCCAGGCTGACCAGGGCACCCAGCCCCACCCGCAGCGCCTCCGGCCCCGCCAGGTGCCGCGTCGAGAAGTCCGAGGCGGTGCGGATCGACTCGAGCGCGCGCGCGGCCTCCCCCTGGCGCGTCAGCACGGCGGCGACGTCGATCAGGGACTCGACGGCGTTGGAGCGCTCTGCGGGCTCCAGGCGCTCTGGGTGCATTGTCTGCGTGGTGTAGTAGTCTGCGGCGCGCACGGCCGCCTCCCGCAGGGCCTGAAGGTCCGCGTCGATGGGGGCGAGCTTGTTGCCCAGGTCCGTGATCATGAAGCGGACCAAGCCGTCCGCCTGCGTGCGCGACTCGCGCGCCTCGCGCGCCTTCTGGTCCGCGCGCCGTGCGTTTTCCTCGGCGATCCGCCGCTGCTCGTCCAGCTTCACGGCAAAGGCCGCGCCGCCGACGATAATCACGAGCAGGAGCGAGAAGCTCGCGCCGATGAGGAGGCGGCGCTGTCGTTCCTTGGCGCGGACCCGCGCCTCGAGGCGGTCGGCCTCCGCCACCAGGCGCGCGCGCTGGGGCTCGTCGCGGACGCGCTCGGCAAGCGTGCGCCCGAGCACCAGGTCGCCGCTTTCCAGCGCGCGCCGCGCGTGGCGCGAGTGTACCTCGTCGAGGAGCGCAAGGGCCTGCGCATTCTCGGGCCACAGGGCGAGCGACTTCTCCAGCGTGGCTGCAATGCTCGTGAACTGGTCGTACGTCGCGGGCGTGGCGGCGAGCGCAGCCTGCGCGGAGTCGGCGAGCGCGCGCGACTCCCGCCGGCGCGACGAACCGCCGATGTAGTCGGTCAGGCCGTCCACAAAAGCGCGCGCGCCGGGGACGCGCTCCTCCGGGTTCGGAGCGAGCGCGCGAAGGCACAGTTGGACCAGTTCCTCCGGCATGGCGCGGTCGGGGGCACGCGTGCGCGGGTCCTCGATCACGCCGTCGCGCGCCCGCTCGAACGCAACGAGCGATGTTGCGGCCGCATGCGGATACGTTCCCGTCAGGAGAAAGTAGAGCGTCGCGCCGAGGAGGTAGACATCGGTCCAGGGGCCGATGCGCGCGGCGTCGGGGGCGGTTTGCTCGGGCGCCATGAGTGCGACGGTCCCCGCAGGGCTGGTCGCGGTTTCCGGGGTCGCGACCTCCACAGGGGCGTCGATGGCCGCGATTTCCTCCGGGGGCCGGGAGGCCTGGATCGCGAGGCCCCAATCCATCAGCAGCACCTCGCCAAACTCTCCGGTCATGACCTGGGCGGGCTTCAGGTCGCGGTGAACGATCCCGCGCGAATGCGCAAACGCGACCGCCTGCCCGACCGCGACCAGGATGGGCAGGTTCTTCGCCAGCAGCTCCTCGGGTGAAAGGCGCTCGAAGTCCTCGCGCAGGGACACGTCCCAAGGGCGCCCCCTCACGAGTTTCATCGCGAGCAGGGGCGTGCCGTCGGCGTCCAGCCCGAGGTCGTGCACCGGGACGATGTTGGGATGTTCCAGGCGCGCGGCGACGGCGGCTTCCTGGCAGAACACCCGCAGGCGCGCAGCGTGCTGGTCGTCGTCCCTCGGGATGGCGCGCTTGACGGCCACCAGCCGGCCGAGCGAGCGCTGCGTCGCCTCCCAGACCTCCCCCATGCCCCCGCGCCCAAGGATGCGGCGCAGGTCGAAGGGAGGACCGCTCGGCGTTGGCGCGGCGGGGGCCTCCGGCTCCCCGGCCTGGGGGGCGGACGTGGCCCAGGTCGCGAGCCGGATGCGATCGGACGCGAGAATCTCCGTCCCCTCCTCCCTTGGGTGGGGGGCGTGGGTGGCAGTTGGGTCGGTTGGGAACCCCGGTGGTGGGGTCGGGGGGTCGGGCATGTTGGCTCAGGGGCTTGCCGTGGCAGGATTTGCGCCCGGGGGCAGGAAGGCAAGGGAACGACGCGACATGGGTTCCCGAAGACTGAAATCTTTCGAGATCGGTAGGACTCAAACGTTTTCCTTGGCAGCCGGGGGGGATTGTGGTCGCCTCATTCCGGTTGGTTGCTGTGTGCTTCCAATCAAGGCTGGGGATGGTGGCGGCTCGCCCCGAAGGACCCGGCCACCTGGCTGAATGCCGGGTTCATCCAACACAGGAAGTGCCTCGCATGAGGATTGTTCATTCGCTTCGCGTCGTGGCTGCGGCCGCGGCGCTTGTGGCGCTTGGCTCGGTGGCCAGCGCACAGGTCTCCCTCACGAACGGATCGCCGACGTACACGCAAAACTTCGATGCCCTACTCAACACGGGTACAGGAAACGCATGGACGGACGGAACTACCATTGCAAACTGGCACATGGAGAAGGAAGACGCGGCCGCTGTGGACACGTACAACGCCGGGACGGGTTCGAGCAACGCTGGTCAGGTGTACAGTTTCGGTGCGGCAGCTTCGTCAGAGCGGTGCCTCGGAACCGTCGGCTCGGGCGGCACTGATCGGATCCTCTACGGCGTGCGCATCCAGAACGATGGGACAACTAACATCACCAACTTTGCCATCAGCTACACGGGTGAGCAGTGGCGGGATGGTGCGGCGAACACGAACGCGGACCCCGTCAACTTTTACTACCTCACGTCCGCTGGGGACCTGGCCTCCTTCACCAAGGCCGTGGCGGCAGACCCCGTCGGAACCGGTGGTTATACGCTCGTTCCTTCCCTAGGGTTTGCGGCACCGATCCACACTGGCGGTTCCGGTGTCGCCCTTGACGGAAACCTCCCCGCCAACCAAGTGGCCGTATCGGGTAACATCGCAATCACCCTCGCGCCCGGAAGCGAGATTTTCCTCGCGTGGCACGATATCGACCATCCGGGGTCGGATCACGGCCTCGGCATCGACAACCTGACCGTCACGGCAACGTTCGCATCGGCCTCCGACACATGGA